>NZ_JAUMTJ010000119.1:0-8616 GCF_032654765.1 Bradyrhizobium sp. 33ap4
TTCGCGGCTGCTCGCTAGGCTTTGCCGCGGCCGTCATCTCAGACGGCAGTCTTCAACGCGCTTGCAAGGCGCAACTCCCACACCACCGTACGTACGGTTCCGCATACAGCGGTTCATCAAGCGGTTGAAATGGCGGTGCAATCCCGTGAGAGGCGGCAGGCCGACTTTGCGCTTGACTGAGTTCTTCAGGAAGAAACCGGCGAAGATCGCCGCGATCTACTTGCTGTTAAGCGGAGCCGTTGTTCTTGACCAACTAGGCTTAGTCGCAAGCACGACTACCCCTACATCGGAAATCCAGTCTCGCCTCGCATGGATAAGTAGCTCGCCTCGCTGCACTGATCAGAGCGCGCTTGCGTGGCCAGCACGCCGGTCGACGTCGGCAAGAGAGCGATGGGCTTGATGGCGCTGGTGCGAGATGAGGCCGAGCCGCAATGGACAGAATCAGTAATTTGCGTTGAACAGCAGGGCCGGAACTTTCAGCCTAGCAGCGTCTGTCCATTCTTGGCGACGGTCACTTGACGCTCTCGAACATGAGCCTCGAACGAAATCGAATTGCGATCTTTCCAGAGATTGACCGTAATGATCTCACCCGGGAATACCGGGGCAGAAAAGCGGACACGATGCCGTTGGAAAGCAGAGGGATCGTAGTCGGCATACGTCTGCAATACAGCCCTGCAGGTCAGCCCATAGGTGCACATACCGTGCAGGATGGGCTTGGGAAAACCGGCCCTACGCGCGAATTCCGGATCGCTGTGCAAGGGATTTCGATCGCCCGACAGACGGTAGATCAGCGCTTGGTCGGGCCGGAGGGGAAAATCGACTGACCTGTCCGGCGCCCGGCAAGGTACTTGGTGCGGCTCGGGCAATCCGTCCGACGGCCCACCAAAGCCACCGTCGCCCCTCGCAAAGGTAGAAGAAACGACCGTGACAATCTTGTCGCCATCTCCATCTCTTACTACGATTTCGTTCTGAATGATCGCGCCTTTCTCTTTGCCTTTGTCATATACGCCGCGAACCCGAGCGTCCGCCGTAACGCTGGCCGCGACAGGTATTGCCTTGTGAAACGTGATGTCGCGCTCGCCATCAACGACCATGACGCGATTGAGATCGATGACTCCAGCTCGCACCCCCCAAACGCAAACAGAAGCAAAGGTCGGAACCACCTTGAGCGACTTGGGTGTAGCAAATGCCTCATTGACAAATTGCAGCTCCTTCTCGTTCAGCGGATCGGAACCCATGCCAATGCCAAGCGCATAGAGCATCACCTCTCGATCGCTCCACGAATAGGGAGCGGCATCAGTTTTGAAATCGAGGACGGCAGGATAGTCGATTGGCATGGGGCCTTCCTTGTGACGTCGCCCATAGCTTAGAATGGGAAACCATTTGCGTCGGCTTTGACATTTTTGATTCGCGCGCAAGGTCCTCCAAACGAGCATTCTCGGTTCTAAAAGGTCGGGCAACGACGCGTGGAATTGACGAGAAGCGACAGAGACGGAGGACCATTTCAAAGGCGCGCTGGCACTTCATTAGTGTCCGTCATTCCGCTTTCCAGCATGCATAAAGACCGCTTACCAGCATGCGTAAAGAATTTCGATCACCTGTTTTAAGGGATTGACAGCTTCAATGATGCTTCACATGTCTTGAAATCATACCCGCTGAGCTACGAGGGGCTTGTCTGACGAGGACAGACGATTTGCCTCGGAGCGCGAATTCGCCGGAGTGGTCTCTCAGTGCACTTCAAACGCGATGCACTCCGCCTTGCGCGCTTGGCGTCTTGTGAGATGTGTCCCGGCTCGCAATGCCGATTGCAAGCGGTTCCTGTTTTCTTCTCTGACAGATAGATTGCTCAGCCGGCCAAGGCGTTCTCTCCGACAGGGTCCGGCTCCGTGCACCGATGCAGCCCGGGTTCGAGCAGAGCGCAGAACACGTTCGCTTAGATAACGAGGAGCTTGGGTCAGCCGCATGCGGCAATGCGGCCGTTTTTACCATGGCTTCCGGCGTACCTGATAAAGGCGGAAACTGGATTTTGAGTAGACAGACCGGATCTGACGGTCGCTTTTGAACCAGAGCACGCTCAGAGGCTCGGCATAGCCCTCGACATATTCGAGCATGCTGGGCGTTAACGATTAGGTTTCGTTGAAAATGACTCGTTCCTCCATGCATCTCATGTCCAAAAAGCTCCTCGTCCCCGACGACGTCAGCCAATGTGGCGCCTCTGGCTTATTATCGGTATGTGTAGCTTTTTTAGCTCACGGGGGAGTTTCAATATTTCCCAAGCTCAAGTCTGGCGATAGCCCCTTTGAGGCGCCGTCCTCTCCAATGAAGAGGGCCTTACACGGACTTATGCGTCGACGCGTACCACGCGTCTTGCGCATGGCTCCGATGAAGTGAGCCCTGGTTCAATGGGCACGGACCGGCGATTACTTCATTACGTCGTCAGCACCGTCTGTTCTTTCTCAAGCACGATTCTCGCTTGCTCAACCGGTCCTAGTCTAGCTTCCGAATAGCTCTTTATAGAATGTCTGGAATCGTAGGTCAGGATTGCGAGCTTCGCGGCGGACAGCACCTGGTGATCATGGTCGATAGCAGGAGCAGGCTCGACATTGTGAGGGAAATATTCACTGCGGCTGTAAGGGCCAAGCTATCGTTATCAGTATCTTAGTTGATCAAGAGACCTGCGCCCATTTCCGGGTCTGGCGCGGTCCGGAAGGGGCAGTTGGGCATGCAGCCGTGCCAACTCCACAACGCGCTCTCGCACTTGTCCGCACACGGGTCCGCTGCGTCCGCTGCCTGCGGTGATGTGCACAAGCACCTGCTCTCCCGTGGCCGCCGGCCCATCATCGCCTTCGCGCATGACGGCATGGAATATATGAAGTCGCTTGTCGTCGGCGCCGAGAACCTGCGTGATGACTTCGACGCGATCGCCGGCGTACAGTTCGCGGATATGCGACAGATGCGTTTCAGCCGAGAAGTACCTGCCGCTAGTTGCCATGTACTCATCATCGATGCCGATATGGTTGAGCACGTTTTCCTTGGCGTAGCCGCAGAGCTGCAAGTCACATCTCCCCGTGACATGGCCATTGTAACCGAGCCAGCTGGACGGAATCTCTAGCATCGGCGTTCGCAGCGGGCCCGGCTCACTGCTAGACTGAGGAACGCGGTCGCGCAGCCTTCGCTCCCAACGGGCGAGCGTCGAGCCCGCGCCGTGTTCTTCTGAGCTAAGCCCTCTCAGCATGGCGACAAGGCAGTCGTCGCGCTTTCGCTCAAGCTCGGAGAAGGAGAGGTTCTCGGCCTCCATCTGCGCGTCTAGCTGCTCGCCGAGCTTGTCCAGATACGCATCTGCGAGTTCGGGCACCTCTGTGAGCTTCGTCCACGGCTTCTTCAGCTCGGGCCCCATCCGCTCCATCGCACGACGCCCACTCGCTTCATTGACGGCCATGCGGTAGGTTTGCAATGGTCCCATGATAGGCCGGCGCAGCCCAAAGGAATAACGCACGGCATCATCCACCTCCTGCGCAGTAGCGACATCGTCGTGGACCAGCCACATTGCTTCGCGCCATGCCGCTTCCTGCACCCGGCTGGTGATGAAACCATCTATCTCTTTGCGAACCAAAACTGGGTGCATCCCTACAGAACGGTAGATCTCAGCCGCTCTTGCCGATGCCTCGGGCGCCGTGCGACGTCCAGCGCACAGCTCAGCTAAGGGCACCAGGTACACTGGGTTGAATGGGTGAGCCACGAGAAAGCGCTCAGGATGGTTCATCCCCGCCTGTAGCAGCGAGGGCAGAAACCCGGAAGTCGAGGAGCAGATCAGGATCTCCCGCCCCGCCGCCTGGCTGGCCTTCGCCAGGAGCTGCTGCTTGAGCTCCAGGCGTTCCGGCGCGGACTCCTGCACAAGCTCCACTCCATCCACCGCGTCCTCAACCGACTTCACCACAGTCAGCTTCCCCTCTGCCGGCAGCGGCACCCTCGTCAGCCGCCGATACGTTCGCCGCGCGTTGACCAGCATCTTCTGCACGCGCTCGGCCGCACCAAGCGACGGACCATACAGCCGCACGTCCACGCCGTTGAGAAGAAACCGCGCAGCCCAACCGCCGCCAATAATACCGCCACCCAACAGCCCGACCGCTCGCGGCAGCCTATCAGCTTCGGACTTTTTCGTTTCAGACATGAACCCTGGCCTCATGCATAAACCTTGAGCGCGAGTTTTTCGCGCACCTCATCCGGACTCATCAGCCGCACCCCAATTCTCTGAAGAATCTCTACCGCCCGCTGGACGAGTTCGGCGTTGGTCGCCAACCGACCGCGGGACAGATAAAGGTTATCCTCCAACCCCACCCGCACGTTAGCACCGACCAAAGGCGCCAATGCCACGTATGGCATCTGCATCGATCCAATCGAGAACGCCGAATAGACAGCCCGCGGCGGCATCTGGTGGACCAACGCCATTAGCGTCGAGGCGTCATCCGGCGCACCATACCGAATCCCCATGCACAACTGGATCAACGGCGGATCGTCGATGACCCCCTCCTTGATCAAGTCATGCACCTGCACCAGATGGCCAGTATCGAACACCTCGAGTTCAGGACGAACGCCAAGCTGTTGCACGCGCGCTGCGATCGCACTCAGCATTCCCGGCGTGTTGGCCATGATGAATTCGCCCCGGCCGAAGTTCATCGAACCGCAATCGATAGTGCAAATTTCGGGGCGTAACTCGTCCACGTGCATCAGTCGCTCGATCGCGCCCGGCATGTCCGTCCGAGGCGAAAGCGGCAGAGGAGATTCCGCCCCACCCAACACGAGGTCACTGCCGGTTCCAGCGGTCAGGTTGAGAACTGGGTTTACGTCCGACTTGCGGATTCGCCGCACCACTTCACGAAAAAGCGCCGGATCCCGCGAAGTCTTCCCGGTTTCAGGATCTCGCACGTGGATGTGCAACACTGCCGCCCCAGCGCGCGCCGCCTCGATTGCCGATTCAGCGATCTGCTCTGGAGTGATCGGCACATTCGGCTGCCTCGGGGGCGCGCCCCCAGTGACGGCACAGGTGATGAACACCTCCGAAATCATCCTCGACTTTCCTTTCGCTGATAGCTGAACCTGCCCCCGAGCCAGACTGGACCGGCCCTAATCTTTATCGACATCGCGTCGGCAAATTCGTCGCGTATAACAAATTCGTCGCGTATAAGGTGGCCCGTCAAGATCCTGAGGCGTCGATGGCAGACACTGCATAGGAGCAGAAGATGTCCGAGCCTT
The DNA here is from genome assembly GCF_032654765.1 of Bradyrhizobium sp. 33ap4. NCBI lineage: Bacteria > Pseudomonadati > Pseudomonadota > Alphaproteobacteria > Hyphomicrobiales > Nitrobacteraceae > Bradyrhizobium > Bradyrhizobium sp. 33ap4. Next base: position 5,254 of record NZ_JAUMTJ010000119.1, read on the forward strand.
GGCGACTTGGTATGCGGGTCAGTAGCGGTATTCTGTGCAGAAACTCCTGTATGTGTTGCGCGAGCACCCATTCAGATCCCTACTCTTTTTAGGTGGGCAAATACTCGCGGCTCCAACTTTCGCTTACGGCGCCCGCGGCGAGCAGCGTGTCTATTTCAGGTTCGGCGTATTGCAACCACCGCAGAACTTGCCGCGTCGACGAGCCGTATTTTTCCGCAGCGGATGGCGCTTTGACCTTTCCCACCACTGAGCGGATCGCGTAAGGATCAACCTGCGTTACGGTGTGGCCACTGGGATGGTCACGAAATATGGAAAAAGAATAGCTGCCCTGTTCGCTCCCCGCACCGCCATCGGCGGACCTGGAATTTGCCGAGCGTATGGATTCGATATCCTCGCAGATTGCAACTCCGATATCGGCTGCCTTAAGCTTGGACCACCATTCCTCAGCGGAAGCCTTCCCGAGGGCCTCGGCAAGAAATGAGGCGCGCTCCTCCTTGGGCACGTCAGCAAGCCCTTTAAGCCCATCGACCCGCTCAAAACGAGGCAGGTCGCCCTCAAGGGCGCTGAGCATGAGGCTGCGGCCGGAAGCAGTCTCATAGAGGCTTGTTAAGGCATCGTAGCCCTTAGCGTAGGGCCCGGTCGGCTCATCGAACTTCCCACGCCCTTCATAGTCGTAGCAGAACGGAACCTGGGCCAGCCCTGAGAGTGCCGAGAGCGACGTCCGGGCTCGTCCTCCGCGGCCGGTCCTGGCCTTCTGATACAGCGCGGCAGCAATGCCAAGAGCTGCGCCAAACCCGCACATCACGTCGATCGTGCCGTCGTACGCGTGGTCCTCGGGCCTCTCCGGGGAACCACCGAACCTCAACATAATGCCGGTTGTCGCTTGGACTAGGTTGTCATAGCCAAGATATTCGCTGCGCGGGCCGCCACGGACGCCCCCGAAGCAGTCGAGCTGGCAGAGGATCGCATCCTGATTAAGCGATTTCAGGCCCTCCAGATCAAGCCCCATGCGCTTGACCTGCCGGTCTGTCGCATTCCAGACCACGACATCAACCGACTTTACCAGCCTCTCGAAGACCTCCCGTCCACCTGATGAGCCGATATCCACCAGAACCGAGCGCTTGCCGCGCATATGGGTCATGCCGACGATCACAGTGTTAGCGCAGTCGTAAAGCGGGACAGCCGGGTCGATCTTGACAACTTTCGCCCCGAAACGAGCGAGATAGGATGTTGAATGCGGACCAGCGATCACGTTGGACATGTCGAGGATCCGTACACCGTCGAGCCATCCCGCCGAGGTCTCAGCCGGCCGGGCTGCCGGCGGCCTACCAGCGAGCCCCGAGAGTGCGGCAAATGCCTGGTCGGCGGTGACCCATTTCCGCGGAGCCGGGCTTAGCATTGCTTCCCCGCTTTCCTCCAACCAAGACACAGGTCCAGGTTGGATCATCACCCCGTGCACGGGATCGTTGACCTCGACCATCAGGCCCGCGCATTTTGCGTGATCGTCGCTGATCCATTCCTGAAGAGACCTCTGCGGCGAGCCGGGAAACCGGCCTTCACCGAAGATACGCTCCCATTCGTTTGCGGTTCGGGTCAAGAAAATGGCTTTCATTCGTTCAGCGATCTTGTCGGCCCAGTATTTCGGCAAGGGACACACGCTGAGCGAAACGTTGGACCGCCATTCGCGGATAGAAAGATAAGTATCGGTTTCCTCTGCAAGTCCCTCGGCTACGAGTTCGTCGTATAGTCCCAAAACCTGCAAGCAGCGTTTGACATGATGCTTGTGGCTCATGCAGAGGACATAGAACATGCGTCCGTCCTTGCATTTGTAGTTGCGGCAGAATGGATCGAGCAACTCTTGCGCCGCCTCGTAGGAGAGATCCATAGGCAAGCCCGCTTCGCGACGCCGGTCAATTTCTCGCGAGCGTCGCGACTTGTAGCGGAGCGGATAGTCATCGATACGCATCGAGTTGTAAGAGAGGCCTTCCATAACCGCACAAGCAAGAGGCACCTCAATCTGGTCGCCGATCCCGCCACGCTCCCGGGCTTGAAGTGCCAGCACGGTGGCAGATGCCGCAAGCACTGTGCCGTAAGCGGATGCCAACGGCAGCGGTGAAAAGGACGGATTGACACCCATCAGCACGCGGTTCACCCCCATGTTGGTGAACACTCCCGAGGATGCTGCGATCACCGCTTCGAACGCGCGCCACTCACGACGGAGTTGATCGTTGGAAGCAAAGCCTGGAATCGAGACGGTGATCAGCTCCGGCCGCGCCGAGCGCAGGGTCGTGAAGTCGATCCCTAGGCGGCTCAGCACCCCCGGGCGGAAATTCTCTATCGCAATGTCTGCTTCCCGGATAAGGGCCTGCGCCTGTGACACTCCCTCCTCTGTCTTCAAATCGATCGAGACAATTAGCTTGTTTCGATTGAGGGTCGCATTGGCCGGGCTGTCCCAGAGAGGACCGGAAGGCGGGTCGATATGCACCACCGTGGCGCCAAGATCGGCAAGGATCATCGCCACTGCCGGGCCAGCAATGTACTGGCCGAAATCGACAACTTTGACTCCAACGAGAGGAAGGGCTGAACGTCGCATGCAATTACTTTGTCGGTTGTCCGCGTACGGTCTTGCGGGTACCACTAATGCCGCTGGCGCCATCGCACAGGATGAAGCCGGTCGAATTCTTGATCAGGAAGGCGGGCGCATTGGCGTTTCCGCTCGCGACGCTGTGCATGACGCCTCCAATTGATTTACCGATGACATGCAGCCGACCGCTCAGCTATACCCGCATGACCGGAAGGCAAACGGCTTTGGAATGAACTGCAACCGCGTGCTACGCTGCATGTTTCCCAGACATGGCCTGCCGCGAGACAACCGATAACAGGTGCGCCACCATCTCGGAGACGCGTCCCTCATATGGCTGTCGTACAAAGAGTAAGAACGCTGTAGGGTGCGGACGCACACATTGTAGCTCGTTGGCGCTGTAGTTTGATCGAGCAATCCTACTGTTGTCCTTTTAAAGTAGCGGAATTTATGCAATTGCAGGAAACATGAGACGCGTAACTGGCTAACTGCGCTTGCCATTGTGCACCATGTCATATCCAACGAGCTAATAATCGTCGTACACGATCAACAACGATCGAAACACTACCTACTCTAGTGAGGAATATTAGCTTGGCTATTTTTAATAAGTGGCGTTGGATATGCAGCCGGCCGCGGCGACCGCGCGACAGCGAGCCCTCGGCGGTATTTTGCGAACGGGAGATACAAGTCTTATGAGCAGCTCAATGAGTCGTTCGTGAAGAACTGGCGCCGGCGCCCGGCTTAAGCGGTGTTTCGAGCCGGGACGGTCTCGAAGAAGGCTC
>NZ_JAUMTJ010000120.1:0-8228 GCF_032654765.1 Bradyrhizobium sp. 33ap4
GTAGCCATGTCGTTCTGTGAGCCAAGGAGTTGAGTGTTATAGTTGTCTTCCTAAGACCGCTTGGCCTCCGACTTTTCTCGGCCTCGGCTCGCGTCGTCGATACCAGCTTCAGCAGCGAGAGCTATGCGATCGTACTGCCCAAAGATAGCGCCTTGCGGCCGATGCTCGATCTCGCCGTACTCGATCAAATCGAAGGTGATTGGTGGCAGCAGACGGTGTTCGAGACGCTTGGAAACGCTCAATCTCGCTGACGATACCGTGCGAGGAGCCCGGTCCGTTCAGTGCTGTCAGGGCCTCATCGTTGCAGCGGAACCGACAAAGTTCCGAACATCGGCCTCGCGAGCGATGCAAACCGTCAATAGCCCTGTGCGTATGCGCGAGTTGCTGTTCCACCAAATCAGCTTCAAGCTTGGTTCATCCTCGGCGTGGCGGCTTGGCGCATTTTCTAACATGGCCCCCAAACCACGTGCGTGAGTTGCCGTTGCCGAGGAACTGCTCCAGCGCGCCTTGTCCGTAGACCGAGTTCGATCCATCGGCCAACTACGCGGGCCAATCATTCCCATCTGAGCGGCCTTCCTATTGGCGCGGTCTCAACCTGTTGTCGGCAACTGTGCTGGCGCGAGTGCGTTCCATGCTTCTGCGAGATGTTCTCCGGTGCCGCGACTGGCGCCACCGGGCACGCAACGTGAGCGTGATTTCCCAACCGTCGCGTCCGTGCCTGACCAGCATTGTCGACCATCGGGGCCGGCTGCCCGCACGCTTTGATTCGTGCAGCACCAGAGTTGATCCTTTTCTCTGCCGGAGCGATTGGCATTTTCGACATCATCCTGACCGCACATCAAGCCGCCCCAACAGGCGATGGTCTCGAAAAAGGAGGCCGCGTTACACGCGCGCGCACATCAGTGCGCAGCGCAGTTCCACGAAGCGAGGTTGAAAAAAAGCGCAATGGGTTTGTGCGTCGATCAATCTCTGCAATAGGGTATCAAGCACTTGAACGCAGCAGCCGTCGAGTGGCTTGCAAGTTGAAATAGGAGACCGGGTTGCAAACACATTTTTCGCGCATCAATCAGTCCAAGGCCGTCTTCGATGATATTTATGCCCTGGATGATCCCAGGGCATATTTCTCTGTCCTCGGAGATTTGGATTACATGATCCCGGACGTGGCCGAGCCGGTTGTGCGCCAAATTCTGGCAGCGAAGGTTTCGGAAACCGGCGTCAAGCCGACCGTGCTTGATGTTGGCTGTTCATACGGAATCAACGCAGCGGTGCATCGGTTTCCACTGACTTTCGGGGGCTTGCGCCATCGCTACGCCCGGCGCGAGATGAGGGCGATCGGTTCTGAGACATTGGTGCGTCTCGATCGCAATTTTTATGCGGCTTGGCCGGATGTCGGTCTCGCGCGATTTATCGGTCTCGATGTATCGGCGCCGGCGATTAGGTATGCAACGGGTGTTGGTCTGCTTGAGCAGGGCATTGTCGCAGATCTTGAAACGGAGGCGCTCTCGACCGACAGCGCGCATCTTGTCCGATCCGCTGATGTCATCATGTCGACGGGGTGCATCGGCTACGTCACCGAGAAGACGTTCAGCAAGATTCTCGATGCGACGGAGAAGCGTCCATGGATCATTTCGTTCGTGCTACGAATGTTCCCGTTCGAATCTCTAGCCGCGACGTTCGCGAAGCGTGGTCTTGTGACAGAGCGTCTTGCCGGCGCGACTTTTATCCAGCGTCGTTTTCGCGATGCTGAAGAGTTTGAAAGTTGCTTGGCAAGCCTGGCGGCTCTTGGCATCGATGCTACCGGTCTTGAGTCGGAAGGGCTGTTTCACGCCGACCTGATGTTGTCCCGCCCTGAGGCGGATGCGCGCGCCGCTCCCCTGGAAGACATTGTCACTGTTGCCAGCGGCAGGGGGCGTCCGATCGGACCGCGTTATGTCCATGTTGAGGGCGACGACGGCCTGCAGGTCGCGTTGGAGCCGTGACGGGCTCGCCTTCCGAAGATGGGCGTGGGTGTGACCCAGGGACCTGCGCATCCAAGCGGATCATGCCCTGACTCCCGCTTGGTCATTTTCTGCCAGTTTCTGCAGTCCACAGGGAGGCCCTGTTCATGACAGCTTCGCCGATTTCGAATCCGTCCAATTCCGTGCCGTATATCGAGATCGATGCTGTATCGAAATCCTACGATGGGGGACGGAGCGTTGCTGTTTCCAACGTATCGCTCGACGTACAGCAGGGGTCACTGGTCGCGCTCGTGGGCGGCTCGGGATCCGGCAAGACCACGCTGCTGAAGACCATCAATCGACTGGTCGATCCTGACGTTGGAGAAGTCAGGATCGACGGAGTGCCTGTAAGCAAAGCCGAACCGCCGATGCTGCGGCGGAGCATCGGCTATGTCTTTCAGGGGATCGGTTTGTTTCCACACATGCGCGTTGCCGACAACATTGCCGTGACACTCAAATTGCGTGGCTGGCAGGCGAACGAGATCGAATCGCGGGTAGCCGAGATGCTGGATATGGTGGACTTGCCGCAGGATTACGCCAGCCGCTTTCCGCACATGCTGTCCGGAGGTCAGCGCCAACGGGTTGGCGTCGCGCGTGCAATCGCCGCCCGACCGCGCATTGTTCTGATGGACGAGCCACTGGGTGCGCTCGATCCTGTCACCCGCGACAGCCTGGGTTCTTCCTACCGCGAGCTGCACGACCGGTTCGGCATGACGACCCTGATGGTCACCCATGACATCCAGGAAGCTGCGCTGATGGCTGATCGAATCGTCGTCATGAAGAACGGCCGCGTACTCGCGGACGATACGCCGCACACGTTGATGATGGGCTCTGGTTCTGACGATCCGGACGTGACCGCCTTGATGGAAGTCCCGCGACGTCAAGCGGAGCGCATCGCCGCGCTTGCGACCAAGAACGGACCTGCTCGTGCCTGATGCCGGCGCAGAGCTGCTTTCCAGTGCCCGATTAGACGCGTTGTTCGACGCCTGGCGCCTGCTTCCCACCTATCTCACACCACATATTGTACTCTGCGCCACGGCGCTTGCGCTTGGACTGCTCGTCAGCCTGCCGCTGGCTGCCCTCGCAGCGGAACGACCATGGCTACGCAGGCTGGTGCTTGCCATCGCCAGCTTGATCCAGACCATACCGGGACTTGCGTTGCTCGCACTGTTCTATCCATTGCTCCTTGCGCTCTCGACATTGACGGCACGGCTCTTCGGCTTCGGTATCCCCGCGCTGGGATTCCTGCCGACGCTGATCGCATTGACGCTCTATGCGATGCTTCCGATCTTGCGCAACAGTGTGGTTGGTTTGAATGGCGTCAGTCCAGCTATCGTCGAAGCTGCAGAAGGCGTTGGTATGACGCCTCAGCAGATTCTGACGCGCGTCAAGGCGCCGCTCGCCACGCCTGTCATCATGGCCGGGGTGCGGACTGCAGCTGTATGGACGATTGGAGCAGCCACGCTTTCCACGCCCGTCGGCCAAACCAGCCTTGGCAATTACATTTTTACGGGGTTGCAAACCGAGAACTGGGTTTCCGTGCTATTCGGCTGCATCGCCGCGGCCGGGCTTGCTCTGATCACCGACTTCTGTCTCGGTCTTGTGGAGACAGGGGCGTCTGAACGCAGCAGGAAGCGTGTGTTGTTCGGCATCGCCGGGCTTGCTCTCGGTACGCTCGCCGGTTTCGCGCCGCTGCTCTCGAACGAAGCAGAAACCTATGTCATCGGCGCGAAGAGCTTCTCCGAACAGTTCATTCTGGCGGACCTGATGGGTGACCGGCTGAAGGCTGAAGGAGTCGGCGTAACGCGCAAGGATGGACTCGGTTCGGCTATCGCCTTTCGCGCGCTGGCTCACAATGACATTGATGCTTACGTCGATTACTCCGGCACGCTCTGGCGCAACGTTATCGGTCGCACCGACATGCCACCGCGCGAGGAGATGCAGGCGGAGATCGTCCGCTGGATGAAAGCGGAGCAGGGCGTCACGGTACTCGGTGCGCTTGGTTTCGAAAATGCTTACGTTCTCGCGATGAAACGGGAGAGAGCGCAGGCACTAAACGTCAGGTCGATTGCCGATCTTGCTCGTGTTGCACCTCAACTCACCATCGGCGATGACCTTGAGTTCCTGGGGCGACCGGAATGGCGCTCGCTTAAGGATGCCTATGGTCTGTCGTTCAGAACGCGACGCTCGTTCAATCCAACGATCATGTATCACGCTCTCGAGGCCGGCGAGGCCGACGTCGTCTCCGCGTTCTCCAGCGACGGGCGTATCGCGGCGCTTGATCTGCTCGTACTGGCTGACCCGAAGCATGCGATACCTTCCTATGATGCGCTGATCCTCATCTCGCCAAAGCGTGCCGCCGATGCGCGGCTGAAGCGAGCACTTGTTCCGCTTGTCGGCTCGGTGCCCGTTGAGGCGATGCGCGCCGCTAACCTCATGGTCGACGGTGATACGGACAAGGCTTCTCCGGCAGAGGCGGCGCGAGCCCTGGCAAAGGCCGTGCATTTGCAGTCGCGATAAATACGAGAACACGATCAGGGGCGTTCTCGTTCGAGGTTCGACCATCGCCGATGAGTCGTGCTCAAGGTCCCGGACGAAATTGCGCGTCACGCAATGAACGATCACTTCGGCAGCGTGATTCATAATGAAGCCACGAATCGTTGTCACGAATGTACAACCGTATTTGGGGATGACAATGCGGGCAAAAAGAGTGGAAAGGGCGGTTGGTTCCAACCAATCGCTACTCGAGCTGCTCCAGGCAGAACTTGCAGCCCTCAATTCGCAAATCGAAGCGGTTGAAAAGACGCGGGCAGAAACGCACTCGATCGATGAGTTGAGAGAGTGTGCGATCCGCGCGTGTCGACGGATTGACGAGATTCGTTCCATCGTTGCAGCCGAACAGTCGAACGACGCGCCCAACAGCGCAACTCGTGAATCTCCGTCTACGGTTGCTCGTTGAAGCATGTTCGAGACGCTGTTTTAAGCATCGCCGGCCGCGTGGTCCGTCTCTCGGATTCCTGAGCGGTAGACGCGATCAAGGCGCTCGCCAAACGGGGGCGGCGATGCTCCGCTCGCTCGTCTGCGGCGGTCGTCCTGAAGGCGAGGACGAATCTCGACTTGCGTCATGCGCTTGGGCACCAGCCCTAACCAAAATCGTCCCTTCGATCCCGACAGCCGCGCGTATCGCAATCAGCCAACTTCCGGGTGTAGCGCGATCAGCAAGATCGCCACCGCGACCACTGCGAGCCAGCATTCAGCGGCGATGATGGCCCATTCGGTGCCGGTTCGATTTTTCATTGGCGCCACCTTTTTCGACGGCTCCGACGTGAGTCTGAGGGGTTTCAACGTCGGAGCCATCTTCGCCGGTGCTTCGGACTATCCGAGTTTGATGCGCTGTGGGGCTCGGCTGATCCGAGCGACGATCAGATCACACTCGGCCTTAGATGGAAGTGCACTTTGTGCCAACGCAACCGGCTCCGTTGCCGTGGTTGCATCGAAATTCATGCGCAATCCATGCCGCCTATCGTGAGGCACCCAACTGTGTTGCCGCGAGTGCATTCCAGGCCAGCCCGAAGCTCAGTCCGATGGACGACACTTGATCCGCGTTAAGCGCAAGCCTGATTTCCCATCCGCGTCCATGCTGGCGTGAAATCAAAACCGCGGACGACCCAAATCCGCGCACGTCGCGTTTCCATTCGCGCAGCATTAGAATCAATTCCTTCTCTTCCGCGCTCACTTCTATTCTCGACATCGCCATCACCGCGCATCAAGCCACCCCAACCGGCAAAGCTATTGAGCGCCGCAACGCCGCGTCAGCACGCGCGCGTGCATATCCGACAATGGCACTTCATGGCTGTCGCCCATCTCGCAAGCTCCGCTGACACAAGCGACGGCCCCGACGTGCTGTCTGAGGGCCGCGCCGGAGCCGTCTTTGCCAGTATTTTCGGATTGGCCGAGCCGATGCGCCTGCTCGGTCGATCCGATGTACGCAATGAGATCACAGCCGCCTCGTGATGGGATGTGCAGTCCGTGCCAACAGCACAGGTTCCATGGTCACGATTGCATCATAATCAATCAACAACCAAAACACCCACGTGTGTTGCTGTTCCATCGAATGCGTTTCACTTTGCATTCTCCTCGGCGGTGGTGGGCGACTCATGATCCAGCACTGGACTCGCAAAGTGTGTCGGCTAGCACTCGCCGGGGAACGGAGGCCATGATGAAACGCTGCGACCGCAAGCGCTCCGACGTGCGTGATTACCGACGGCGCGGATGCCTATAGCTTCGAGAGCGATCAGGACACTCGGCCGATCTGCGTTGGCTGCGGTCGCAGCCCGCAAGTTACAGGCGTGGCGCCACCCGCCGATTGGGCTGAGCAGGTTGCCGACTATCTGAAGGCCGTGCAGATCAGGCATCGGCGCTGAAGCTTCGCAGCGCGCGGCGCCCACGCGGCAAATCCGACCGGCCTGTCCAAATAACCAGCCCGGCCAAACCGCTCGCAACGGGCCTCCTGTTCGCGCTCCATCAGCCCGATGAGCGTTAGCTGCCATCGTCCCTTCGAGGTCAGTTCCATGACGCATTGATCGTCGTGCGTCATGTCGTCACGGATCAGTCCGTCAACGTGCGTCAATCGACCGCGCTAGAGGCTTCCAATCCAGGAGGAACCACCGTTCCAACGAAAAAGCTCCGGGCCTTTGTTTGGCCCGGAGCTCTCATGTCGCTTGGAGTTAAGCGAGCGATCAGTACCTGGCGACGGCCGGGCCGCCCAGGTTGAACCTGTAGTTCAAGCCCGCCTTGATGGTGTGCTGGTCGTTGCGGAAGCTGCCGATAAAGCCGAGAGAATCGGACACGTTGACGGTGCCGAAGTCATAGTACTGGTATTCGAGCTTGCCCGACCAGTTCTGGGTAAACATGTATTCGAGACCGGCACCGACGGTGTAGCCGTCACGGCCGCCGTCGCCGCCGAAGCCGTTTGAGAAGCGCGTGTCAGCCCAGGCATAGCCGCCCTTGACGTAAAGCAGCGCCGGACCCCAAGTGTAGCCGAGGCGGCCGGTTACCGAACCGAGGCCACGATTGGCGAAGCTCGAACTGGTATCCAGAAAACTATAGTTGGCTTCAAGACCCAGCACCCAGCTCGGCGCGAACTGGTAATCATAGCCAGCCTGCACGCCGCCCATGAACACACCGTCGTTGCCACCGCCGAAGCCGGGGGCGAGGACGTTGTCGTTGCCACCGAACGCACCACCGACGTGACCACCGATGTAGAACCCGGTCCAGTTGTAGATCGGGGTCGGAGCAACATAGGGCGGAGCCTTGGTGTAGGGCTGCGGCGCGAGATCAGCCGCGGAAGCGGGCGCGACCGCGCCGAGCGCGATCATGCTGGCGGTGACAAGCAGAATTTTCTTCATCTTTTTCATTCCAACTTTCTTGTACTAGCCCAGCCCCAAGTTCATCGCCTATCAGACACGTGCGGAATTGCTGTAACTTGGCTGCAACAGGCGGCGCCAAACGGGGGCTGCTAACGACAAAGGCGAGGGACGCTTGGCGTTAGGCGAGCTCGGAACTTTCGTGACGCGGATTATGCATTGCAGATCACGTCCCGGCGCAACGCGTCGGTGGATAGATGACTATCTTCGCATGGAACTGGGGCGAGCTCGAAGACGACCGAGAGCGAAGCGCGGGCCTGCAGCGCTTGTCGAGCCAAAAGGAAGAGTCACTATCGGGCCTCTGTCCCGTAGCGGAACGAAGTGGGGGCCCCGACGCATACCAGCCCCGCGCCGCGGTCCGTTTGCGTGCGCGCAACACCCCGCCCGATATCTCTGACAGATTGATCCAGCGATAATGCAGGGCAGCGTCCCGATGATGGGAGTCCTGAACCAGGCTGTGTCAATCACCGGAGAGGATGTCGCAGCAGACTCGTCCGATGAGCCACGAAATAAGGCCAAGGGCGGCGATCACGACTCCAACTATTGGGGCAAACGCCACGTAATGGCGATAGGTCGTCGATTGGGGCGCTACGTAAGCCTTCTCGTTCGCTGGACGGTGCCGTTCTCGTGAAAACGGCGTGCTGTGCGTTCGGCCGGAGTAAAGTGCCCGTAATGCGGTCACATTCTCTGCGCTTGCAACGCGAACTCGGCTTCGTCGCTTGCGCTGAACTAGTGGCTCGTCACAGTGATTTTGACGGTTTGATACCGAGCCAGCTTAGGATCGGCAAGTTCTCTGGCGGCACGA
>NZ_JAUMTJ010000121.1:0-7892 GCF_032654765.1 Bradyrhizobium sp. 33ap4
CCCTCGAATCTTTGCAAATCCGATGGAATCACACCCCACTGAGATCACTCACCCATTTTTCAGTCAGGCTCTCAGGACCTGGTCTGGCCGTGACCCGAAGCGCGGGCGCGAGTGTCACAGGCGATACTTCGAGGAACTCCGCGCCAATCACGCCGCAGTCGAGCACCTGACGGATCTTGTATCGACGGGCGAAGTCACGCTGCTCTTCGGCGCGCACGATACCGAGCGCAACAACGCCGTGGGCTCGCGGACTATCTCGCGGCACACTAGTCGGGGTCGATGTACGGGATCGAAAGCTCGCTCAAGTCGTCGTCATAGCTTGCCGCTGGCCCGACGCCGACGTTATCGTTCGTGCGGATGTCGGCGCTAAGGCCGAGCGTTCGCCCGACGGGACACATGTTCGCAGCCTGCATCAGTTGCGCGCGCGCCTCGTTGCCAAGGTTTCCTTCGAGCCTGATGGAGCGCTCGAAGGAATCGCGGCCGCCATCCCCGCCATGGTGATACGACACGGCTACCTCGACGTGGGATAACGGGATTCTCCGCCTTCGCGCCTGCAGCCGTATCGTCATCGCTGTGCACGCGGCGAGCGAAGCGCTTAACAACTCGTAGGGGTTAGCTCCCGCCGCCGTGCCGCCCCTGCCGTCGGGGCCGCCGATCGAAAACACCGATGCGCCGGCACGGCCGTTAAGGGTGCCAGCACCGTCAAGGTCTCCGGCCACCTCAGCCTGTGGGCGAGGGGCTCTATCGTCGTTCGAATTCGTCATCGTGCTTTCCGGAGCGGTGTCAGGCGTGGAGGGTCTCGCCGCCTTTGGCGTCTGCGTAGTACTGAGGCGCCTCGCGACGGTCGTATTTCCCGTAGTCGCGCACGATCCGCACTCTACGGACCCTTGCCTTATCATTCGGCCCGGAAGCGTCCTCGTAGGCCTGCGCTGCATCGGCGTCCTTCCAGGACACGAGGAGAATCAGCTCGCCGGGCGTAAGTATGGCGTCGAAGATGTCCCAGGACGTGCTGTCGGCGGCCCACGGATTCAAGCCGAGCCACTCGGCGCAATCGTAAGGGTTGTTGGTCTGCTTCCACTCCGCGGGGCGAGTCGCGTTGATCAGCGTGACCGTCGTTCCGTCCCCGACTTCGGTCTCGTCGAGCCTCTGCTCCGTGAGGGCGCACCCCGGAGGCACTTGATTGTCAGCAGTGATCTGGCCGACTCGCAGGTGGTAGTCAGCGAGGATTTCGTCGCGGCCCTTCTGCTGAACCTCGTGATGGCGCATGCGGGTGCGCCAGCGGACGAGCGACTTTTCGTCCCGCCAGTTCGAAACCGAAAGGATCCAGCCCTCGCGGGTCAGGCTCTTGTAGCGGACGTTGTCGACGAAGCCCTCGACCTGCTCCAGCTCGGGGCGCAGCATTTTGGCGTTGTCGAGGTAGTCATTCCAGTTCTCTTTACTTGGGAGAACTTCAAAAATCACTGAAAACATGTTCGTATCCCGCTCTTAGAGTGTGCGACGCAGTCGATTTCGATGTCGAATTGCCCAGGCTAGGCGCGCTCTTCACGGCAGAAGACCTTCAAGCTGTCATCATCGATCGTTTTGGACAGCATCCACGCGGCTCCTGTTTCGTTCACTGTTGCGTCTTCTTGCATTCGGCGCGACCATCGCCACAGGCCGCGCGGATAATCTGGCATTTGCGAAAACTATCCTCTCGCAAAGCGAGAGGAGGTCGTCTCTCAAGCGCCGTAGCGTTCGGTCTTGATCGCCCTCGCTTCCAGTCCCAAGGCGAGGGCGGCGTCCGCCGCGATGTCGACGAAGGCGTTCGGCCCGCACACGAAGGCGCAGCCGGGAGACATAGGCAGCCGTGCCGCGACGTCAGCCACCATTCTGGCGTCGATCCGCCTGCTGAAGTCGGTGCGGCGCGTCGCAGGCTCGCGTGTCAGCGCCAAGGCGAGCGCGAAATCGGGAAGCGAGCTCTCCAGCTCGAGGAGCTCGTCCCTGAACAGCACGTCACCCCAGGTCCTGGAGGAGAGCGACAGCGCGACAGGCACCGGCTCGCCGCTGGCCTTCCGATACCGGATCATGGCCATGAGCGGCACGACGCCGGAGCCGGCGCCGATCAAGAGCACTGGCTTGTTGGAAGGCCCCGGCCAGAGAAAGTGTCCGCCGAGCGGCCCGCGTAGCTCGATCATGTCGCCTACTTGGGCGACGTCGTGGAAGAACGGGGAGACCTCGCCGTCCGGGAGGCGCTCGATCGCCAGCTCGATCACCTTGGAATCGCTCGGGGCCGAGGCGATCGAGTAGCTGCGCATGGCAGTGTAGCCGTCGGGCGCGGTCAGCCGCACGTCAACGTGCTGTCCGGCCGTATGGTCGAACGTTTCGGAAAGGCGGAGAAAGAAGCTTTTGATAGCCGGCGTCCTCGTCGCAATCTCGACAATCGCGCAGCTCTGCCATTGCGCGGTTGCGGCAATCGCTTCAGTCATTCGTGTATCGCTGCTCATGCCACGGATCGCCGTACATGTGGTACCCTCGCAACTCCCAGAAGCCGGCCTCGTCACGCTCCGTGAACTGAAGCCCGTTCACCCACTTCGCCGACTTCCAGAAGTAGAGATGTGGCACGAGCAGGCGCGCCGGTCCCCCGTGGTCACGCGGCAGCGGCTCGCCTTCGTACCTGAGCGCGACCATCGCCTTCCCCGTCGTGAGGTCCGCGAGTGGCACGTTGGTGGAGTATCCGTCGTAGCAATGTGCGAGCGCAAACGGAGTGGGTGCGGTAAGGCCAGCGTCGGCGAGGATGTCGTCGACGGCCACGCCCTCCCAGGCGGTGTTGAGCTTCGACCACGAGGTCACACAGTGGATGTCTCGCGTCATTCTGGTTCGAGGGAGCGCGTTGAACCCCGACCAGCTCCACGCTTTGACCGGACGAGGGCCGACCTTTAGCGTGAAAGTCCAGTCCGCGGGCTCGATCTGCGGCGTGGGGCCGGCCGTAAGCACCGGGAAATTGTCGACGAGGTGCTGCCCCGGGGGAATCCGGTCCGATGGTTCGGATCCGGATTGGCGGCCTGTGAAACCGCGAGTGACCATGGTGGATTTCCTCCGTGCCGGCGCGTGGAATCAATCATCTGGCGCGGTGCGAGCGGCCGGCGCCCGGGCCCGCGCGGGCGCACGGTCACGAACGCCGCGCGCCGCGGGTCCCAGTCGCTAGGGGAACGTCAGGCCGAAAGCGGCCGGATCGGGCTGCTCGCCTTTCCGTGGGACCAAGAAGCGCTCCAGTCCACCTGGCACGAAGCTGAGCAGCAAGGTCGCCTGGTCGCCGACCACCTCGATCGTATGCGGCACACCGCGGGGGAGAGCCGCGTAGGCGCCCGGCCCCACCTCGACACGGGCATCGCCGACTTGCGCGATTAGTTTCCCCTGCACCACATAGAGTAGCTCGTCCTCGCGCGAGTGGGTGTGCAGCGGCGGCTCCTCTCCGGCCCGCAATGTCCACATGACTGTGCCATATTCGCCTCCGGACTGGCTGCTCTCCACTTTGATCTCGACGCTCGAGCCTCCGCTCGAGGTCACCGTCTCGCCGCCGTGGGGCGGCGTGAGAACCGGCTGCTGGACTGACATTCTGTAGCTCCTGTTGTTGGACTCTTGTTCGAGTTCGCAGTGGCGGCGAAAGGTTGCCGCTCACAACGTACTGCGAAGCATGGAATTTCGCGCGGCGAATGGGAAATGACGTCATGCCATGAAGTCGATAGCCGTGCGTTATGACGGCCGTCCGCCTTCTGAGTCGGATTCTCGTGCGCGCGAGGCCGACTGCTGCCGCAGCTCGGTCAGCCCCCTCACGGCCTCGGTGAGCTTCAGGACTTCCCGCTCGCGGAGTTGGTCGATCTTCTCGTGCAGCAACTCTATCTCGAGCTCCGCCTTCACGTTGATGCGGTAGTCCTTCTCTGCGGCCTTGCGATCGATGTCCTGCTGCCGGTTTTGGCTCATCATGATGACCGGCCCCGCGTAGGCGGCCTGGAACGAAAGCGCGAGATTGAGAAGAATGAACGGGTAGGGGTCCCAGCCCCTGATCGCGCCCACAAGGTTGGCGGTTATCCAGACGATCAGGATCGCGCTCTGGACGATGATGAAGCTCCACGATCCCATGACGGTGGCGACCGCGTCCGCTATGCTTTGCCCCGGCGTCAGGCGTGCAACCGCCGGGGGCTCATCCATGGCCTGAAGCCGAAGCGAACGGCGCGCTCGCCTGAGGTCGGCGAGCAGGTCGTGCTCAACCTGTTCCATGCTATCCTGGTCTTCCACCTTCTCTTCCACACTACTAGCAACCCATTCCGCTCGATTGCGGGGCCGACTCGGCCAGTGCCCCGTCGCGTTCTGATCGCGTCGTTCAGCCGTGGAGTTTCGCGGCGGTCTCCGCGATGGCGCGCCCGTGGTACCAGGCGCCGGCAAGCTCATTCTCGCTCGGTTGCTGGCGCGCGTCGTGCCCGGCGGTCGTCGTCGCGCACTACCTGACGTCAACTCCGTTCCAGAAAGCCACGTAGTCCTTGATGTTCGCGGCTGCCGTCGACGGCTCCGGGTAGTACCACGCGGCGTCCTCGTTGGTCTTTCCGTCCACCACTAATGAGTAGTACCTCGCCATACCCTTCCACGGACAGCGGCTCGTCTTCGAACTCCGCTGTAGGAATTCCTTGCGGACACTCCCGGGCGGGAAATAGTGATTTCCCTCGACGACGACCGTCTTATCCGACTCCGCAATCGTCACACCGTTCCAAGTCGCCTTCGTCATTCCCTGTTCCTCGTCCTGCTGCGTTGTCGCGATGACTCCGACGCTATCGCACGCCGTGGCCTCCGCGAAATAACGATCGGGAATGGATTGCATAGCGCTACGCTCGCCGACCACGCCACTGTGACGCAAGGGCCCCGGCCGGTCGATTGGCTGGAAGCGGTTGGCCACCGACGTGCGTATCGTGGCATGCGGGAGCGCTCGCCACCTCCGGGAGCGTTGCGTGCAGCACGCCCTGCTAAGGGACTTCGACCGACCAGTCGCGAAAACGCGCGACCTTGATGAAAGCCTCCAGCGCCGGCGAGTAGCGGCGGCCCTGCACAGCCAGCAGCCGCACCTCCCGCGAAACCGGGTCGCCTTCGAGCGGAATGGTCTTGAGCGTCGGAAGGCGCGGCATGTGCTCGGGCGCGAGTATCACGCCGAAGCCAGCCGCGGCCATGTGCTGCAAGTGCAAGTCGTGACCGCTGCAGTGGCCCAGGTGGGGCGATTCCTCGAGGAAATACGACCTTTGGATCTTCGGGGCGACGTCGCATCCGGCGCGTTCTAGCAAGACCGTCTCGCGGAGGTCGTCGATGCCGATCGAGGGACGGTTTGCGAGATGGTGTGTCGGCGCGAGAACGGCGACGTAGCGCTCCTCGAACAGCAACCAGTCGTCGATGCGGGCAGGCATGTCCAGCACGTCCCCGACCATTGCGGTGTTGATCTCCCCCTCAAGCAAGAGATCGAGGAGCTTCTCCGCTGCTCCCTCGCGCAGCTCGACGCGAAGTCCAGGGACGAACTTTGCGATCTCCGCGATCAGATCGAGGACGAGCGACGCCGAGATAGAGGGGGCGAGGCCGATCTTCAGTGGCGCGACCTCCTTGCGTTGGAACTCCTTGGCTCTGCGACGCGCCGTCTCTACCGAGGCCAGTGTGCGCGCCAGCATCGGAAGGACTTCCTTCCCAAGGTCGGTGAGCTGCGTCAGCTCGCGTTCGCGGTAGATCAACTGGCCGCCGAGTTCCTGCTCGAGCTTCTGCACTCCCTTGGTCAACGCGGGCTGCGTGACATTGCATTGTTCGGCCGCGCGGGTGAAGTTGAGCGTGGACGCGACGGCGAGGAAGTAGCGAACTTGATGAAGCTCCATGGGTTGTTCTTTTCTCCGTCAACATGCTGCTGTCCATACTGACGAGCCTTGCGTCGCCCCGTCCGAACTCGGCGCTAGTGGTTGTTCACCAAGAGGGGGAAGGCGACCTCCGTGACTGTCAACGGTCGCATTTTGATGACTTGATCCGCTGCGGTCGATTGCGCGGCAGGTACTGTGAGGTTCGCTTGTGGCTGCCTGTGCTAAGCGATCGCTTAGAAGCGAGTCCGTAATCCTCGTGCCCCGAATCCGTTAGCCGGATGGGCACTCAGGGGAGGGGAGCGGCGCAGCAAATGCGGTAGACGCAAGCTGCGCTTATAGATAGCGCCCTCACACGAAAACGCTGAGCAAGCCTTTCCGGCTCAGGAGTTTTCCGGCTGCTGTAGTCTTATATTGAGAAGGTCCGCCATCCGGCTGAGCTCGGGAAGCGAACGTGCCTTCATCTTCCGCATCAGGTTCACGCGATGCACCTTCACCGTGGATTCGGCGATTCCGATATCGTTGGCAATCTGTTTGTTTAGGCGACCGGCCACGACGCCGAGCATGACTTCACGCTCGCGGGAGCTGAGCATGTCTAAACGCTCCTTGAGGGCAGCCAATGCGCTATCACTCTCTCGACGGGCACGATCGCGAGCGAGGCCAGCCTGGATGGCGTCAAGCAGATCCTGATCACGGAATGGCTTTGTAAGGAACTCTATCGCACCGCCCTTCATCGCTTGCACGGTCATCGGCACGTCGGCGTGCGCTGTGATGAAGATGATCGGCACTTGCCTGTTTGCGGCGACAAGGTCGCGCTGAAGCTCAAGACCGCTTCGCCCCGGCATTCTCACGTCGAGCACCAGGCAAGTGGGACCGTCCGGCGGATCGGCCTTGAGAAAATCGGGAACAGACGAAAATTGTCGGGCAGGTAAGCCGACTGTCCGCAACAGCCGCACGACCGAGTCGCGAAACTCGGGGTCGTCATCGATAACCAAGACACTGGGATTTGCCTCACCCATTCTCGGTATCCTGCGTAGGGAAGCGCATTTTGCTATTCCCGCGTCATTCTACGCACACTCAGCCGAGATGAACAGGCCTAAGCGGATAGCCGGAACCCTAAGCCATCGCTTACAGGCGCGGTCATTGCATTATTCGGGAAGTTCCCGGACACTAGAAATTGCATGCAGGCGCGAGGTAATGCCGCCAGGGTAGTGGAGCGACGAACGTGCGTGGAACCGGCAATGTTGAACCGAACATTGATATCCATCGTCGACGATGATCAGCTCTATCGTGAGTCAGTGCGAAAGCTCGTAGTGCTGATGGGCTACACTGTCGAAGCGTTTCCGTCAGCAGCCGATTTCCTGGCGTCACGCTTTTTGCCGGAAACAACCTGCTTGATCTCCGACGTTCACATGCCCGGAATGACTGGAATCGAGCTGCACAGGCATTTGGTCGATGCAGGGTACGCGATCCCGACGATCCTCGTTACCGCGTACCCCGATGAAATCGTTCGGGATCGGGCTCTAAGGGACGGGGTCGTTTGCTACCTCAGTAAGCCGGTGGACGACAACCATCTTGAACGATGTCTGCGTTCGGCTCTGCGGCCGGGCACGCCAATCGAAGGGAATTCATGAGTCCTCTTGCGCCGTCGGCATGGTGAACTGAAATACGGCGCCCCGAGGCTCGTTCGCTTCCGCCCACAGCTTGCCGCCGTGAGCATCGATGATGGATCGGCATATCGACAGCCCCATCCCTGTTCCACTGGATTTGGTGGAATAGAAGGCGTCGAAGACACGATCGAGATGCTCCGGATCAATGCCAGGCCCGGAATCGCGCACCGCCACGAGAACGCCTCGCCGGTCTTGTTGGGTGCTGATCGACAACTCTCTTGCCCTCTCCTCGGCCGAACCCATTGCTTCGGCCGCATTCAGAATCAGGTTCAGCAAGACCTGTTGCAGCTGTAAGTCGGAGGCCAAGCGGTCTTAGGAAGACAACTATAACACTCAACTCCTTGGCTCACAGAACGACATGGCTACG
>NZ_JAUMTJ010000122.1:0-7670 GCF_032654765.1 Bradyrhizobium sp. 33ap4
ACCAACAGGCCGCTCGCGAGCGCGCTTCCAAATTGCGCCGTAGCGAGCGGGCGGCCGGCCCGTTACCCCATCTACGGGAGAGAGAGCCGCGCTCACGCCGGCGGCTGGAAGCTGCGCAGCGTGCGCGCCTTGTAGTCGTAGAGCTTGCCGGTCTCGGTCCATGCGGGCGAACACATCGGCACGATGAATTCGGCGGCCATGTCGGGCGTATCCAGCGTCATCGGGTCTTCGCCGGGAAACACCTGCGCGCGCATCCGGGTGCGGATCGGGCCGGGGCTGAACAGGTTGACGCGGAGCTTTGTGTTGGCGGTCTCGTTGGCCCAGGAGCGCACCAGTGCCTCCAGCGCGGCCTTCGAGGCCGCATAGGGGCCGAGATAGGCGTTGGCCTTGTGGGCCACGCCCGACGTCACGAACACCGCGCGGCCGGCGTCGGATTGCCGCAGCAGCGGGTCCATGCAGCGGATCAGCTGGAAATTGGCGGTGACGTTGATCGCGAACACGTCGTTCCATGGCTTCAGCTCGATATGGCCGAGCGGCGACGACGGCCCTGCGGTGCCGGCATTGCCGACCAGGATGTCGAGCTTGCCGTGGCGCTCATGCAGCGCGAGGCCGAGCCGCGCGATGCCGTCGTAATCGGTGAGCGAGAGCGGCACCAAGGTGGCGCTGCCGCCGGCCTTGCGGATCTCGTCGTCGAGCTCTTCCAGCCCGCCTTGCGTGCGCGCCACCGCGACGACATGCGCGCCGGCCTTGGCCAGTGCGACCGCGGTCGCATAGCCGATGCCGCGCGAGGCGCCGGTCACGAGGGCGATACGGGAGGCGAGGGGTGTTGTCATGTCTGTCTGTCCGCGTGTTTGCCCGGGGTATTACAGACGGAAATGCCCGGGACAAGCCCGGCCATGGCTAAAAGACATGGTCATTCCGGGATGGTCCGAAGGACCAGACCTCAGATGCGCAATCGCGCATCGGGGAACCTCGAAATTTGAGGCAAGAACGCAAGACAACTTCGAGATCCCGGGTTCGATGCTGCGCATCGCCCCGGGATGACGCTTCGCCTCAGCTCGCCTCCGCCAGCAGCGAGAGCTGGCGCGGCGGGGCCTCGGTTTCGCTCTGGTCCGTGAGGTGTGTCGGGTAGGCGCCGGTGAAGCAATGGTCGGCGAATCTCGGATTTGCCGGGTCGCGGCCCTCATAGCCCATCGCGCGGTACATGCCGTCGATCGACAGGAAGGCGAGCGAGTCGGCGCCGATGATGTCGCGCATCTCCTCGAGCGAATGGGTCGCGGCGAGCAGGCCGCCGCGGTCCGGCAGGTCGATGCCGTAATAGTCGGGATAGAGGATCGGCGGCGAGGCGAGGCGGAAATGCACCTCACGGGCGCCGGCGTCGCGCATCATGCGCACGATCTTCTTCGAGGTGGTGCCGCGCACCAGACTGTCGTCGATCAGGATGATGCGCTTGCCCTCGATCGCGGCGCGGTTGGCCGAATGCTTCATGCGCACGCCGAGCTCGCGCACGCTCTGGGTCGGCTGGATGAAGGTGCGGCCGACATAGTGGTTGCGGATGATGCCGAGCTCGAACGGCACGCCGGAATACTGGCTGTAGCCGACCGCGGCGGGCACGCCGGAATCCGGCACCGGCACCACGACGTCGACCTCGGGATGGCTCTCGCGCGCCAGCTGGGCGCCGAAGGCCTTGCGCACGTCGTAGACCGAGCGGCCGCCGACGATCGAATCCGGGCGCGCGAAATAGATGTATTCGAAGATGCAGGGCCGGGCCGGCTTCGGCGGGAACGGCTTGTGGCTGTGAGCCCCTCGCTCGTCGAACACGATGATCTCGCCGGGCTCGATGTCGCGGACGTATTTCGCGCCGATCATGTCGAGCGCGCAGGTCTCCGAGGTCAGGATCGGACAGCCGTCGAGATCGCCGAGCACCAGCGGGCGGATGCCGAGCGGATCGCGCGCGCCGACCAGCTTCTTGTTGGTCAGCGCGACCAGCGCATAGGCGCCCTCAATGGTGCGCAGCGCCTCGATGAAGCGGTCGATGAAGCGGGTGCGCTTGGACTGCGCCACGAGATGCAGGATCACCTCGGTGTCGGTGGTCGACTGCATCATGGCGCCGCCCTTGACCAACTCGCGGCGCAAGGTCAGGCCATTGGTGAGGTTGCCGTTGTGGCCGACCGCAAATCCGCCGGCGCTGAGCTCGGCGAACAGTGGCTGCACGTTGCGCAGGATGGTGCCGCCGGTGGTGGAGTAGCGGACATGGCCGACCGCGGCGTTGCCCGGCAAGCGCTCGATCACCTCACGGCGGGAGAAGGCGTCGCCGACCAGGCCGAGGCGGCGTTCACTGTGGAAGCGGCTGCCGTCGAAGGAGACGATGCCGGCGGCTTCCTGGCCGCGGTGTTGCAGGGCGTGCAGGCCGAGCGCGGTGATCGCGGCGGCCTCGGGATGGCCGAAGATGCCGAACACACCGCATTCCTCGCGGAGCGTGTCGCCATCGAGGTCGGGGTGGTATCTGAGAGGGTCGTTTTTAGGGTCGTCTTGCAGTTCGATCGGGCCGAGGTCGAGATCCATTTGGTCGGTATGATCCGAAGGGGTCTGCATCTCGTTCATCGCCTCTCGTAAGGGCCCAAATAGTTTATCGGCCCGCGGGTTTCTCGATCAGCTTCTTCAAGCTGTCACGCGCAGGTTTGCTATAGCCATCACCCGACGCCGGCGGTGCCTGATCATTGGAATCGGCCGCAGAATCGTCGTCTGGCTTATTCTTCTTGAACTTCTTTAAGATGGTGTTCTCGGGGTCGTCAGGCAAGAGCGACATCAGCCAATCCCCGGTTCCCTGCAGCACCACGCGGGACTTCGCCCCGGTCACCCAATCGGGCCGCTGCTTGTCCGGAACCAGCCAGGTGAAGAACATGAACGCCACGACCACGATCAGGAGGCCGCGGGCGAGCCCGAACAGGAAGCCGAGGGTGCGGTCGAGCGCGCCGATCCGGGAATCCAGGATCATGTCCGAGATCCGCACCGTGACGATCGAGACCACGATCAGCGTGCCGATGAAGACGCCGGCCACCACGACCACGGCGGCGACCGTGTCGTTGTTGAAATAGGTCTTGGCGGTCGGCAGAAGCTTCGAAAACGCATACAGCGTGACCAAAGCTGCGGCGCCCCAGGCCGCGATCGACAGGATCTCGCGCATGAAGCCGCGCACCATCGCGAGCAGGCCCGAAATCAGCATCACGCCGAGCAGGACGAGATCAAGTATCGTTATGGGCATCGGCTGGTCAGGTCCGCTGGTACGTTTCGGTACGCTGTTAAGGGCTTACGTTGTTAAGGGCTTACGCTGCTAAGGGCTCTCGCGAATCGGCGAAGTCGGTGCCGTCCTAACTGAGGCGCATTGGGGGCATCCGGCAAGGCCAGAGCGCCACCTGTCCCGCGCGGCGGATGTATAGCGGCGGGGGGCTGATACGTCACGCCCGCTTTAGCTGGTCTCGCGACGGAATCGAGCCGGTGTGGCATTTTTCTCAGCCGCATCAGGGCCTCCGGAGCCGCCCTGGTCGCGCCGGCCGCCCCGGGGCGTACCGCGTGCCGCAATTTCGGCGACCAGCGTGGTGAGATTGCCGACGCTGTTGAGGGTGAGCCCTGAATCGCCGCCGCTCTCGCCGCGGGCCGATTCGGGCAGGATGGCGCGGGCGAAGCCGAGCTTGAGGGCCTCCTTGAGCCGGGCCGGGGTCTGCGCCACCGGGCGGATCGCGCCCGATAGCGAAATCTCGCCGAAATAGACCGCATCCGTCGGCAGCGGCGCGTTCACCAGCGAGGAGACCAGCGCGGCCGCCGCGGCAAGGTCCGCGGCCGGTTCCTGGATGCGCAGGCCGCCGGCAACGTTGAGATAGACGTCATGTCCGGACAATTTGACGCCGCAATGCGCTTCGAGCACCGCGAGCACCATCGACAGCCGGCTCGGGTCCCAGCCGACCACGGCGCGGCGTGGCGTGCCGAGCGAGGTCGGTGCCACCAGCGCCTGCAACTCGACCAGCACCGGACGGGTGCCCTCGATGCCGGCGAACACCGCCGTGCCGGGGCTGCCGAGCTCGCGCTCGGAGAGGAACAATTCCGAGGGGTTGGTGACCTCGCGCAGGCCGAGGCCGGTCATCTCGAATACGCCGATCTCGTCGGTCGCGCCAAAACGGTTCTTCACCGAGCGCAGGATGCGGAACTGCTGCGAGCCTTCGCCCTCGAACGACAGCACCGCATCGACCATGTGCTCGACCACGCGGGGACCGGCGATCTGGCCGTCCTTTGTCACATGGCCGACCAGGATGATCGCGGCACCCGTCTTCTTGGCAAAGCGAATGAGGGCCTGCGCCGAGGCGCGGACCTGGGTCACCGTGCCGGGCGCGGATTCCACCGTGTCGGTCCACATGGTCTGGATCGAGTCGATCACGATCAGGCGCGGCACCGCGCCTTCCGATAGCGTCGCGACGATGTCCTCGACCGACGTTTCCGAAGCCAGCTGCACCGGCGCGTCCGCGAGCCCGAGCCGTTCGGCGCGCAGCCGCACCTGGGCGACCGCCTCTTCGCCGGAGATATAGACCGCGCGGTGGCCGGCGCGCGCCATCATGCTGGTCGCCTGGGTCAGCAGCGTCGATTTTCCGATGCCGGGATCGCCGCCGACCAAAAGCACCGAGCCGCGGACGAAGCCGCCGCCGGTGACGCGGTCGAGCTCGGCCATCCCGGACGACAGCCGCGGCGCGTCCTGGGTCTTGCCGGACAGCGATTCCAGCGCAAACGTCCGCCCCTTGCGCTTGCTGCGGATCGAGACCGGCACCGAGCCTGTGGTGTCCTCCTCGGCCAGCGTGTTCCACTCGCCGCAGGAATCGCACTTGCCCTGCCAGCGATTATACGCCGCGCCGCAGTTCTGGCAGACGAAGGAGAGGGTGGATTTGGCCATGGAGCAGGTGAGTCGCGCTATCGCGCACGATGCATAGCACGGTTCGGCCGCCGCGCGCGATCCATCGAAGACGGAGTGCCAGATGGCGGGGGGCCGGCTCAGCGCGAGAACACCCGCGTTCCGCCCGGCCAGCGCGGCTTGTCGCCGACCGGGCTTGCGCCGATTTCCCAGCCGACGCCGCCCCACAGCACGTCGACGGCACCAAGCTCTCCGGCGGTGTCGCGGACGTAAAACACGTTCGGCTTGGCGTTGACCTCCAGCGGGCCGTTGCTGCCGCTGGGCTGTCGCCTCAACGCGCACCAGACGTCGGCCAGTCTGCTCTCGTGGCTCTGACCCAGTTTGGCGAGGATCTCCTTGTCGCTCGAGGCTGCGCTCAGGATGAAGGTCTGCAACGATGCGCTGCCGCTATCGTCCTCGATCTTGTTCGTGAAGCGCTGCGCGAAGGTCGCGCCTAACCAGGAAATCCTGACCGGCGCGCTCGAGGCGATGTCCTCCTTGAAATGTTCCCGCGCGACGAATTTTTCGGCGTGAGGAATTGCCGAGGTCGACGACGGATCGGACGGTTCCTCACTTTTTGGCTGCAGGGAACATGCAACGCGGTCAGCAGCGGCAACGGCACCCGGTTGCCCCGGTCTTGTATCGTCTGCCGCGACGCTCAATCCCTGCGTCGCCAGAACAACGGTCAACCACAGGGTGAGGCTTGGTTGGCGCATGTTGTTGTTGTCCCTGAATCCGCTGTGCTCGCGGAGACAAGGTAAACCGCATCTTGCAGATGTAAATCAAAGATCAGGTTTCTGGTTAAGGATAAAAAGTAAGTTCAACTACAGCGCGAATTTGAATCAAATGCGCTTCGCGCAAGGGAACTGCTCTCGTTTGTACGCGCGGTCAAACGTGGATGTCCCGCCTCGACAGCAGCAGCGGCGGATTCTCGCGCGGCGTCAGACTCGTCGGCAGAGCGCGGCAGCATCTCGCCTGCGCGCGCAACGGATCGCTCCAGCTCCAGCGAACCCGCCACGACGGATTGTTGGCGTAGGCCGGAATGCGCCAGACCCAGATCGTCTCGTAGACGCTGTCTCCGAACTGCGCGACATCGGGCCTTGCCGTCGGCCAGAACGCCGAGTCGGCAACAGCGAACGTCACAATCGCCGCAGTCGTGATCATCATCTTGCGCATCGCGCGCCTGCCTTTCCCGCCTGTCGTGGGCTTTGACGACCCGCGACTCCCAATGCTTCGACTTGCGATCCCGCATTCGTCAGGCCGACATCGGCGACATCAGGCGCCGGGCTCTGCGCCCGATCTGCACGCCATGTTTCGCTGAACTCGTGTCGTCTGAACTCTCGGGACTCGCATCCGGGTCGTCGATCAACCCTGTGATGCCTGCTGGAGCAAAGTTCTTTTCCGCAAACGATCAAGTGCAAGTAATGAGATTGTCATAAACGCAGCGGCCGGACGATGGCAATCCGGATAACAACGGAAGGTGAGCGCTCAACAAAACTCTTTCGGGGTACGCGCCACCCGATGCGCAAAGCCCCGTAGAATTACGACACCATCGGGAGGATGTTGGTGTTCGTCACGGTGAAATCCGTTTGCCCAGGGCCTGGTCGATGTCGGAATTTTACTGCGTCATTGCAGACCACAATAGCGCCGTGCCCGCCGCCAGCATGATGCCGTCCATGATCAGGCGGAACGACTCCGGCTTCAGCTGCAGCACGAAGCGCTTGGCGATGAAGGCGCCGGCCATCGGCGAGGCGCCGGCGATCAGGCCCTTGAGTGCGATGTCCGGCGTCAGTGCGCCGAAGCGCTCGAACGTCACCGACTTGCTGACATAGAGCCCGAGCGAGCTCGCCGCCTCGGTGGCGAGGAACGCGCCCTTGCTGAGACCGTAGAACAGGAACAGCGGCACGCTGAGCGGGCCGGTCGAGGCCACGATGCCGGTGAGGTAGCCGATGAGCGCACCGCCGATTGCGAGATGCCAGAGATTGGCCTTCAGCCTGTGCCGCGCCAGCCAGTGCCGCACCGGCACCATCGCGATCAGGAATACGCCGATCGCTATATCGACCGCATGCGAGGGCAGCGCGAGCAGGGTGCGCGCGCCGAGCGCGGCGGCCGGGATGCCGGTGATCGAGTAGGCGATGCAGGCACGCCAGTCGACCTCGCGCCACCAGGCGAGGATTCGCGACAGATTGGCCATCACGGCGGCGACGGCCATGATCGGCACCGCCTGCTTCGGCCCGTACTGATAGACCAGCACCGGCATCAGCATGATCGACGAGCCGGTGCCGACGATGCCGGAAATGGTGCCGGCGACCAGGCCGACGATGAGGACGAAGAGAAAGCCCACCTGCGCGCTCCGGTGAGGTGATCCCGAGCCATGCTGAATGCGTGTCCCGGGAGAGGGGCTCAGTGTGACCTCATGGTTCGAGACGGCGCAAGGGCGCCGCCGAGCCATCGACACGCCATCGTGCGCAGCGCAGCAAGACTTGGACAAATCATGTCGCGAGAATGCGGTGGTATGACTCATAGACCGCGCAACACATTTTATGTCGTCCCTGCGAACGCAGGGACCCATAACCACGAATGCGGATTATTGCGCGCCGCCGGAACGACAAAGTCCCGTTCACAACATCGGCCGCGGAGTATGGGTCCCTGCTTTCGCACTAGTGCATCTACACGTTTGTCGGGCCATTTGCGAGGATTTGGAAGCGGGCCATTCCGGTGTGGAAGGTGATTG
>NZ_JAUMTJ010000123.1:0-7152 GCF_032654765.1 Bradyrhizobium sp. 33ap4
ATCCCTGTCCCGGAATTACTGAAATCGCTGTCCGCGAATTACCGAAATTGCTGTCCGGAAATTGCCGAAACACGCAGGCTCTCGACATCGCGGCAGTTCGAGAAGCGGCGCTATCTCGCAGGTCAGCTTGAACTATGAAGCCCGGCGCGAGCCGGGATTTTTCTTGGCCCAAAGAACGGCCCCAGCGAGGGGGTACACGCTGAGGCCAAGGCGGTTGGATCATCCATGAGATGACAGGCTCATCACATAAACAGGGCGCCTATACCTACGATGAGCGCTACGAACGATATCGCCGCCAACGCCATGAAGCCGTACTCGACGCCGTCGTGGTGACTGAGCCTGAACATACAGAGAGCTTGCGCCACGGTCTTCGTGTCCGCATTAAAGTAGGCATGTCAGCGATAGCGCCCTAATTGCGGTTTCAGGCTTAACTTAAGCGAAGATTTTTGAAACGATTCCCTCGATGCCGCTTTTATTGCTCATGCAACAGGCGATCGAGGTTCATCTAGTCCGAGTGACGACCGATGACGGCGAGGTCCAAATCTGGCTCGCCGCGACCTCGCGCGAAGAAGCCGTTGACCGAGTGCTGGATGCGATCCCGGAGGGATGGGCTGTTAGCCTCATTCAGCGACAGCTGGCCGCCGATCACATCCCAATTCTCAACATGGCGGCCGGAGAGGTGCGCCGGCATCAGGTGTCCTGAAGAAACGGCCCCAGCGCGTTGGAACGAACGCTGAGGCCGCCTCACCGCGCCGCTACTGGGCAGGGACGGCTCCGAGTGTTGCGGCCCCAGCCGAACTGGATTCTACATAAACAAACGGCCCCAGCACCCCGACAGGGAGGCTGAGGCCGAGGAGCGCCCGTGGGGTAGGGAAAGATTCTGGACACCCCCACCTGAAGCTAGAACCTCCATGGCGCGGAAGGGGCATTTGCATAAGTGAATGAGTGTCCTGGTTTCCCCAAGCGAGTGTCCTAACTAGGACAGCACCAACAGACCGGTGCCGGCCTGTTTCCATCCACAATGGCCTGCTTTGATTTTTCGAGTGGCCGGCTTGGCTTTAACCCCGTCGTAACCAAGGGTTAGCCGATGTTCTCGGTAGGACTACTGAGAAGGCCCTCAGATCTTCTGGCCCCATAATTTCCTGCGGGTCGCGATCTGTTCTCGCGGAATATTTACTGGAACAATTGACCCGGCAGTGCCCTTATTTGGGGGCCCCCAGCCAGACAGGTAGCCCCCCGACTGCTGGAGGAAAACCCGCCTCCGGGACGGGTTGGCGGCCCCCTGTCGGGGCCGTTTAAAATTCCGTAGTTCTCCGGCCAAGAACAAAGTTCCGGCCGTGCGACGCACCTTGCGCCCGAAGTTCCCCTGATAATCAACAAGTTAACCTGACAGGCGCGACGGCGTCCGATAACGGCTGGCACAATCTGCATACTACCTTCGTACCCCTCCTGAGCCCTGGAAAAACTCCGTAGCGTTCGACGGAAGACTCGGGTTCCGCCAGCGTTCGTAACATTGGCCTGCTCCAAGCAACGCGAATTGCGCGGCGCCGGGCAGGCAACATGGCTGGCGACCGTTCCGTGGCGACGCTGCCGGCGGACGAATCCTTTCCGGAATCCACAACGACGGCCCGAACGGGCGCGGCCTTTCACACGATCTTTTTACGGGTGCTGATCATTACTACAACTAATAGTTTAAATATCGACGACCGCCCTTCAATCGCAGAACCGTTACAAATGATCCACAGGGGCATCGAGTTCAGCGTCACTCGGCTGACGGCCGGCGTCTGGAAATGGCGCTTCCAGATCGGCGATCGCGTCTTCACGGGCAAGACCGAAGCAAAGCTCGATCTTCTGGCGATCCGCCGCGTGCAGCTGCGGATCGATCGCGAGCTGAACAATCTGGGGCGGGAACGGACCCGCGGCAGCAATGGGGACTGAGGCACAGTCTATCGTGCACGCCCCGGTGCCCTGACGCGCTGGCCTGCAGAGCTTCGGTTCTAATTAAAATTAGAACACACGAACCGGCGCCCGCTTCGCTCGAAAACGCTTCAATCCGCGCTGGCCAGCCGCCGCATCGTGAACTCGATGTCGCCGCCGGGGAGCTCGCGCCAGCTCTCGACGGCGCTCATATAGGCCGCCTTCGGGTAGCGCTTGAGAAAGTCACGCGCCCTCACGCGGGCCTGATCGCGTGGCAGGCTGAAGGTCTCGCGCAGATAGCCGTCGTCCGGCTTTCGCCGCTCGGCCATCCGGCTGGCGAGATCGCGCGGACGAGACACCATTGCCGCAACTCCGGACCAATTGACGACACCCCCAATATAGGGGTGGCGGCGGGAGAATCCGAGTCGGAGGGAGGCGGACGAGGTCGCCCCGAACGGGCGTTACTGGCTACGCGGCGCGGCGCTTCCCGGCTGCGCCGAGCTTCCGGTCTTGGTCTTCGGCTTGGCGGGATGGGCGGCCGCCTTCGGCGGATCGCTGCGCACGACGCCCCAGGGATCGGACGATCCCTTGGCGTCGGGAATCTTGCTGAGCGAGTCCTTGTAGGCCTTGTCCCTGACCGCGTCCTGCTCCTTCTCCTCCTGGGTCCTGGTCTTGACCTCAGGCATCAGGTTGACGTTCGGCATCTGCGCATAGGCCGGCGCCGACAACAGCACCGCAACCGCAACTGCGCTCAAAACTCTCATAAGAACACTCCCTGCGTTTTCGTCGGCGGTATATCACCGCAACAAAGCCGCCGCCAAGCGTGCCTGCCCCGGCCCCGAACATGATGCGTTTCCGCGGAATCGCATCATGTTCTCATCTCTTTGTTTGAGCATGATCTTTTTCGGAAAACCGGTTTCCACTTTTCCGGATCATGCCCCTAGAGATGGTCTGACTTGCAGGATTTCGGCGACTGCATCCAGTCGTCCCAGATCGGACCGCAGCGCGTGCAACCGCTGAGCGCAAGTCCGATCGCAATCACGCCGCCGAGCACCACCAACCTGCAGAACATGTACGCCCCCACCACTCGCGAGCAGGCGACTGGGCGCCGAAACTGGGGCATTTTCAAGCCGGGCACGGCGCTTGCAGCGCAGCGCAGTGCGCGTCGGAGCGCAGCGCAGTGCGCGTCGGAGCGCAGCGCAGTGCGCGTCGGAGCGCAAGCGCGCGTCGCACGGGCTGCCGGCGCGCACTGGTTTGACCGGGCGGCCGCGCAAATTACACTGCGCAACAAAGCAGAAAAGGAATCGATCAAATGACTTTGGCGATGAGCTGGGACGAGTGGACGCAGCACGACGGGACGGCGCTCGCGGAGCGCGTCAGGTCCGGCGAGCTGACGCCCCGTGAGCTGGCGTCGCAGGCAGCCAGCGCCATCGCCAAGGTCGATCCCGCGCTCTGCGGCGTCGTCGAGCTGTTCGACGATGTGATCGCCGATCCGGCGCGCGACGGTGCCGACCTCGACGGCCCGTTCGCCGGCCTGCCCTTCCTGATGAAGGACCTCGGCCCGACCTTGAAGGGGCGGCTGCAGGAGATGGGCTCGCTGATGATGCGCGGCAATCGCGCCGCGGCGGACACCTTCCTGACGGCGAAGATGCGCAAGGCCGGCCTCAATTTGATCGGCCGCACCACGACGCCGGAGTTCGGGGTCTGCAGCTCGGCGGAAAATCCCGCGGTCTATGTCACGCGCAATCCCTGGAACACCGACTACACCACCTGCGGCTCGTCAGCAGGCAGCGCGGCGATGGTCGCCGCCGGTGCGGTGCCGATCGCGCATGCGACCGACGGCGGCGGCTCGATCCGCATTCCCGCCGGGGTCAACGGCAATATCGGCCTGAAAGTCTCGCGCGGCGTGTTCTCGCTCGCGCCGCATCTGTCCGATCTCACCGGGCTGGTCTCGATCCAGGGCTGCCAGTCGCGCACGGTGCGCGACACCGCTGGCTTCGTCGATGCCTGCCGGGGACCTGCGCCCGGCGAGTTCATGCCGTTCTGGACCTCGCCCGAGCCATATGCCGCAATGATCGCGCGCGACCCCGGCCGGCTCAGAATCGCGCTGTCGCACATATGGGGCGACTATCGCGCGACGCCGCACATCACAGCCGAGCTCGAACGGGTCGGCCGCTTCCTCGAAGGCCTCGGCCATCAGGTCGATTACGCATTGCCGTCGATCGACTATCGGGAAGCCTTCGCGGCGCAGACCACCTGCTACATCGGCAATTTCGCCGTCGTGATCGGCAACATGCTCGCCGCGCGCGGGCTGGAGCGGCCGCCGGCGGAGCTGATCGAGCCGATCAACATCCGCATCTGGGAGCATGGCCGCGACTTCAGCTTCGCCGATCGCGCCCGCATGCAGGCCGTCTTCAACACCACGGCGCGCGGCTTCGGCGCCTTCTTCGAGGACTGGGACATCATCCTGACGCCGATCACGGCACTGCCGACGCCGAAGGTCGGCACCAAGGAGTATCTCACCATCAGCGACAATCCGTCGGTGCTGGACTGGTTCGGCAATCTCTGGCGCAACTTCGCCTTCACGCCGCTCGCCAATCTCTGCGGCATCCCCGCGATCTCGCTGCCGCTCGCGACCAACGAGCACGGCCTGCCGCTCGGCATTCAGGCGATCGGAAAGCAAGCGAGTGACGGGCTGTTGCTGCAGCTCGCCGCCCAGATCGAACGGGCGATCGACGGCAAGTGGAATGACGGCAAGACGCCACGCGTGCATGTCACGCGCAACTAGAGCAATATAGGATCAACAGAGGAACGGGACGTCATGCAGCAGCAAGCCGGGGAATTCGGGATCGACGACGCGAAACGCGTGCTCGGCGACGTCTTTGCGCCATGGGTCCAGGACCTCAATCTGTCGATCGAGCAGTTCGACATCGCGCCGCCTGCCGGCGGCGATGCCGACTGGCAGCCCGGCGCCATCCTGCGCATGCCGTTTTCCGAGCGACTGTGCCGCAATGGCGGCATCGTCTGCGGCCAGGCCTTGATGGCGTTCGCCGACACCGCGATGGTGCTCGCCAACCTCGCGGCCAACAAGGGCTATCGGCCGATGACGACGGTCGACCAGACCACGCACTTCATGCGCGCGGTGACGGCGTCCGACGTGCTGGCCGACGCCCGCGTGGTCCGGCTCGGCCGCACCATGAGCTTCGGCCGCGTCACGCTATCCTCCGCCACCGACAACAAGCCGGTGGCGATGGTGTCGAGCGCCTTCGCGATGCTGCCGGGATAGGCCCCTCGCATCATGGCCGGTCTATCTCATCCTGAAGGATGTGAATGTATGGCGGAGGAGCGGCACCAAACGTTCAGTGTCGTCCCGGCGAAAGCCGGGACCCATAACCACCGAAGACCATTGTTGCGCAGGGCTGCGGCCACAGCCTTCCTCAACAATTAAACCCTGTGGTTATGGGTCCCTGCTTTCGTGTTTGGTCCCTGCTGATTGGTTGGATGGAATCGGTGTAGAACGAGGCGTGGCTTTTATCATGGAGCGCTTCGCGTCATGGAACTGAGCCTGCATGCGAACGCCACGACGACACCGAAGACGCGTGCCTACATCCAGCGCAGCAGGAAGTCGGTCGCCCAATTGGCGGCCGAGCTGGGGGTCAGCGAGACCACAATCTATCGCTGGCGCGGTCGCAGCACGGTCGAGGATCGCTCGCATCGGCCGAAGCACCTCACGACCAGCCTGTCCGCCCTTGAGGAATGGGCAGTGTGTGAGCTGCGGACATCGCTGCAGCTGCCGCTGGACGATATCGTCGAGGTGATGCAGCGGTGCATCAATGCCAAGCTGTCCCGCAGCGCGATCCACCGCTGCCTGCAGCGCAACGGCATCAGCCGGCTTGCCAAGCCTGACAAGCGCAGGGCCGGCGTCTTCGAAAGCGCCAGCATCGGCTTCATTCATATCGACGTGAAGTATCTGCCCGCGCTGCAACGCCGCACCAGTTATGCCTTTGTCGCGATCGATCGCGCCACCCGATACGTCTTCGTCGAGATCCATTCCAGGCGAGACGGAACGACCGCGACCGGCTTCCTCGAACGCTTCCTGGCCGACTTTCCGCACGGTGTTCACACCATCCTGACCGACAACGGAGCCGAGTTCACCGACCGCTTCGCCGTCGACAAGAAGAACAAACCGGTCGGGAAGCCTTCCGGCGACCATCCCTTTGATCGGCTCCGCAAGCAGCGCGCAATCGAGCATCGCCTGACCAAGCCCTACCACCCGCAAACCAACGGCCTCGTCGAACGCTTCAACCGGCGCATCGCTGAAGCCATCGGCCGCGAACACAAACGGGGCAGCGCGCGCCGTACCTTTGTCAACCACGCCGACCGCGACGCCTTCATCGCCAAGTTCGTCCACGACTACAATCGGACCCGCCTCAAATGCCTCGGCTACCTGGCGCCAATCCAGGCCCTCGCCAATCACACGGGACCGAACACTTTCGCAGGGACGACGTCGGACATGTTGTCCCGCCTTCAATCCCGTCATCCTGAGGAGCTTGCGCAGCAGGCGTCTCGAAGGACGAGGCTACCAGCCCGGCCTCACGGTTCGCCTGGCGATGCGAAGCATCGTACAGAGACACGCGTTCCGCGCTCCTCACCATGAGGGTTCAGGCCAATCACGCTGCAAGATTTACTTGCCGAGCACGGCCTCCGCCGCGTTGACGATGCTGATGGTCGGATTCTTTCCGCAATAGGTGCCGAACTTCTTGGCGTTCTCGGTGAACACGTCGGTGTCGATGATCGCCTCGTCGGAGTCGCCCTTGTACCAGCCGTCCATCCAGACCAGCACCATTTTGATGGTGTCGTCTCCGCCTTCGACGAACTGCTTGCAGGTCATGGTCGAGAGATCGAGGACGGTGGCGCTGGCCGGTGCCGACGACAGCGCGAGCGCCGCGGCAAGCATGATCGAGGCAGTGATCTTCATCGCAATCTCCATAGGCAATGATCTGAAATGAACAGGTCGCCGGAAGCCCGGCGGCTCCGTCCGCGACCTCGTAAGCGATGCGTTACATCGAACGCAAGCACTGCATCGCGCGGATCAGCCCGCACATCGTTTCGCTGCACGGCTTGAGAATTCGTGTTTCTGATTTGCGACGGCGCCCGCGCTAATCTTACTGTGTCATAAGTGGATCGGCGGGTCGCGCCCTTTGATGAGCCGGATGCAGCAAGGACACCTTTGCA
>NZ_JAUMTJ010000124.1:0-7001 GCF_032654765.1 Bradyrhizobium sp. 33ap4
GACCACGTTGAATCTCCCTTAATATGCGATTCTCAACCCTCCAGATCGCGGCTTTCTGACTCAGTAAGACTAAAGCGTGATGAGAACAGGGCGTGTAGTCGAGAATCCAGTGTATGCGAGCGGGGATAGCGAGGTCGGTGTCGCTCTCAAAAGCCGATACCGGCGATGCTGTGGTGAATGTCCGGTCGAGGCCATCAGGCGATATTAGCAGTGTAGCCCGATCTCCCGATCCGTCGTACAATATCTCGTCGGTTGGGCTGAGAGCCATGGTGCAGGAGCGGCCATTCCCTGTCGAGCGGAGGTTGTCGGCGATATTAGCCGCCGATGTGGCTGGCTATTCGCGGCTCATGCACGATGACGAAGAGGCGACACACGCCAAATTGACAGCGCTCTTGGCGGACGCTGTTGTGCCAGCAATCGCTGAACACGGCGGACGCATCGTGAAGAACACTGGCGATGGGTTCTTGGCGGAGTTTACAAGCTCAGTTGAGGCTGTCCGAGCCGCCATACAGTTTCAGACCCGCATCAAGGAACTAACAATCCAAGAGAAGAAAGAAAGGCGCGTTGCCTTCCGCGTGGGAGTCAACATCGGCGACGTAATCGTCGAGGCCCATGACATATTCGGGGACGGCGTTAACATCGCGGCGCGGCTTGAAGGTTTCGCAGAGTCGGGCGGCATCTGCATCTCGTCTTCTGCCTACGATCAAGTGCGAGGCAAGGTCGGCGTTGAGTTCGTCGATTTGGGCGATCAAAACTTCAAAAACATCACCCGCCCGGTCCGGACCTATGCCGTGACCTGGGATGAACCCGGCCCAACGACACGATCTCACCGCACGGAATCGAGCGCGCTTTCACCGCCTCGTCTTTCCATCGTTGTGCTGCCATTCGCCAACCTCAGCGGCGATCCTGAACAAAACTATTTCGTCGACGGTGTAACCGAGAACTTAACGACAGACTTGTCGCGCATCAGCGGCTTGTTCGTAATCGCCCGGAACAGCGCGTTCTCGTACAAGGGCAAAGCAATCGACGTACGGCAAGTCGGCCGCGAGTTGAACGTCCGGTACGTGCTTGGAGGTTCCATGCAGCTCAGCGGCAAGCGGCTTCGAGTGAACGTGCAGCTCACCGATGCCGAAAGCCGCAAACATCTTTGGGCCGAGCGCTTCGAAAAGCCTGTCGCCGATCTTTTCGATATGCAGGACGAAATCGTATCGAGGCTCGCCAACTCGTTAGGTGCCCAGCTCTTTGTAGTCGAGGCACGAAAAGCGGAGCGGTTACTGCATCCCGACGCAATAGACCTGTTCTTTCAGGGTACTGCCTGCTTCTACAATGGGCCGACCCTTGAGCACGCGACCCGGGCGCGCGGCTTTTTTGAGCGTGCTTTGGTGATCGATCCCCGAGGGGCTGGAGCGATTTGGGCGTTGATCGGCATGGCAAACGTCGATCTGACAGTGGGAGCCGACCTGCTAACGGACGAGCGAGCCGCGCTTCTTTCGGCAGCCGAAGCGAACGCGATCAAAGCACTTTCACTAGCTCCCAACATTGCCGCGGCCCGTCTGATACTCGCACTCGTCTACATTAACACAAACCGCGCCGCGCAAGGGATTACCGAATGCGAGCAGGCATTAGCACTTGATCGCAATTTGGCTTATGCTCATGGCGTTATCGGTTTAGCCAAACTCTATATGGGTTGTCCTACCGAGACTGAAGGCCATGTACTCGAGGCTCTTCGTCTGTCCCCTCGCGATCTCGTTGCCAACCGGTTGATGCGTTTTGTGGGCACGGCGAAGCTACATCTCGGTGCGGATGCCGAAGCGGTCAGTTGGCTGCGACGAAGCATTGAGGCCAACCGCACTCATCCTCTTGCCCATTTTTCGCTCGCCGCTGCCTTGGGCTTGCTCGGCGCGCTGGATGAGGCGCGAACTGCTGCGAAAGCGGGATTTGCGCTCAACCCAGGCTTTACGATCCGCCGCTTGCGCGCCGCCAAGATAAGCGACAATCCTATTTATCTCGCGGGACAAGAGCGCCTTTGCGAGGGCATGCGCGTAGCCGGGGTGCCGGAGGGATGATGTCGGAGATGGGTCAAATGCGGCGGTCGAGGATCGTTGATGAGAAGTCCGGACTGCACCCAATACCGGACCAGTCAGAGGCGGCGAAGAACCTGAATTCATCGCGCTTTAGCGGAGCGAGGCGACGCTTGCATCATTTCGGAATAGTAGAAAAGTAACCCTGAGTTGCCCGACGTGTCAAGTTGCTTTTCGAACGCCGGCAGCTGCCGGCACCTTTGCATGGGGTTGTTTTCGATATTTTGGCGGCGCGGACCTGCGGCAGGTGAGCACCTAAGCGGATCGCGAGCGACGGCTCCGTCGCCAGCGCCACAACAGCGCAACGAGGGCGACGAGCACGAGACCGGCGGCCACAGCCTTGGCGGTGAACCGCCCGCCGGGCCGATCGATCAGGCGGGTCCACAACGATGCCCCCTCGCCCTGACGCGGCAGGCGAAACGCCACCACGCTATCGCCGATTGAGGTGCCGGCTTCGGAATGGCCGCCGGCGCCGATCACGACGTACTGCTCGCTCTTCCAGAGATAGGTCATCGGATTGGCGACGCCCGGCACCGGAAGGCGGCCGAGCCACAGCTGCTTTCCCGACCTGGCATCGAACGCGCGCAGATAGGCATCCATCGCGCCGGTGAACACCAGGCCGCCCGCGGTGATCGCGACGCCGTTGACCAGCGGCGTGCCGGTATTGAGCGCGATGCCGAGCGGCGCGAGATCCTCGCTGGTGCCGACCGACGAATGCCAGAGGATCTTGCCGGCCTTGAGATCGACCGCCACCGTCTCGCCCCATGGCGGCTTGTTGCAGGGCGACCCGACCGCCGACTTCGCCAGCGCCCGCGACATCGCGAACGGCGCCCCTTCCTGCTGGCCGAATTCATGACCCGGCGGCGGGTTGAAGCCCTTGGCCTGGTCGCGTGGAATCAGTGTGACGATGTGCGCCGCATGACTGACATTGGCGTAGAGGAGCTGATTGACCGGATCGAACGCCGCGCCGCCCCAGTTCACCCCGCCGCCTGTCATCGGATAGATCACGGTGCCTAGCGTCGACGGCGGCGTGTAAAGGCCCTCATTACGGGATTGCGCGAACAGCTTCTCGCAAGCCGGGCTCCCGATGCCCGGCAACAGACCGGCGACATCATCGGCCGTCATCCGCTGCGTCAGCAGCGGCGGCACATGGGTCGGGAACGGCTGCGTCGGCGACAGCCTCTCGCCCACGGCACCGTTCTGCGGCACCGCGCGCTCCTCGACCGGCCACACCGGCTTGCCGGTGTCGCGATCGAGCACGAAGACAAAGCCCTGCTTGGTCGGCTGGATCACGACGTCGCGTTGATCATCGCCGGTGTCGATCCGCGCCAGCGTCGGCTGCGCCGGCAGGTCGTAGTCCCAGACGTCGTGATGCACGGTCTGGAATGCCCATGCGAGTTCGCCGGTCTCGATCCGCAGCGCGACCACGGAATTGGCGTGCTCGTCATTGCCGGGGCGCTTGCCGCCCCAGAAGTCCGGACTGGGCGATGTCGTCGGCAGGAACACCAGGCCGCGCTCCTCGTCCACCGACATCGGCGCCCAGACATTGCTGTGGCCGGCCTCGACGCCATTGTGCACGAGCGGATCGAAGCTCCAGCGCGGCTGTCCGGTTCGCGCATCGAAGGCGCGCACCGCGCCGAGCGGCGCGTCGACCCGCCGGTTGTCGCCGATCGCGGAGCCCACCACGACCACGCCGCGTCCCGTCACCGGCGCCGACGTGATCTGAAACTCGCCCGGCCATTCCAGCTTCATGCCAACGTCGATCTTGATCTCGCCACCGTTGCCGAAATCGGCGCAAGGCTTGCCGGTTCTGGCGTCGAGCGCGATCAGGCGCCTGTCGTTGGTGCCGGTGAAGATGCGTGACTTGCAGGCGGCGCCTTCCGCCGCGCGATCATCCGTCCAGTACGCGACGCCGCGGCAGACAAAGCGATTGGCCGGCCGTTGCGCCATGCTGATCTTCGGATCGAAACGCCATTTCTGCGCACCGGTGCCGGGATCGAGCGCGATCACTTCGTTGAACGGCGTGCAGAGGATCAGGCTGTCCTCGACGAACAGCGGCGTCACCTCGAACTTGGTGCGCTTCATGACCTCGGGCGGGCGAGTATCGAGATCGCCGGTGCGGAATTCCCAGCCGCGCAGCAGCTTGCCGACATTGTCCGATGTGATCTGCGTCAGCGGCGAGAAGCGTTGTCCGCCGCGGTCGCCGCCCCAATACTCCCAGGCGCGCG
Source organism: Bradyrhizobium sp. 33ap4 (assembly GCF_032654765.1). Taxonomy (NCBI): domain Bacteria; kingdom Pseudomonadati; phylum Pseudomonadota; class Alphaproteobacteria; order Hyphomicrobiales; family Nitrobacteraceae; genus Bradyrhizobium; species Bradyrhizobium sp. 33ap4. The sequence continues at coordinate 4,310 of NZ_JAUMTJ010000124.1, forward strand.
CCGGCTGACCACACAGCAGCAGCGCGGCAAGCAGGCAAAACAGCGACCGCATCGCGTCCTCCCCCAGGATGCGATCACCGGGCGCCGCATCTCATGCGGGAAAGCATTTACGCGATCGTCGCGTCAGTATCCACCCCGGCGATAGCCGCCGCCGTAGTTGCCGCGATAACCACCACCGCCGCCGCCGATGCCGATCCCGATTCCGATTCCGATCGGCGGTCCGGCAGGCTCGTAGACCACGGTTGGAGGCGGACGGCGCACCACCACGACGTCGTCCTCAACGACGACGCGCGGCGGGCGCTTGCCCGCGCGCCGCGGCGGATCGGGATCGGCACGCTTTTTCACCGGCACGTTGGCCCTCTGCTGCAGCGGCTGTTGCGGCGGCGCCGCGTTGCAGGGACAGGTTGGTGCCGCCAGCGCGACGCTGGTCGCGGGCACGCTGAGCGCGACGGCGGGCGCCGGATCGGGACGGTAGCGCAGCCGTTCGATCATCTTGCGCGCGGTCGCTGTCAGGTCGGTGTCAGGATATTGCGCGAGGAAGCCGCGATAGGCCGCCGCCGTGTTGATGAGGATCGCGTTATTCCACGCTAGCATGCGGCGATGCCGGTCGAGCCAGTCGCGCGCCTGCAGGCCGCGCGGCGTGCCGGCGAAGATCGCGGCGAAGGCCTCATAGGATTCGTCGGAGCCATCGACCACCATCAGTTCATTCGCGGCCTCGATCGGCTTGCCCTGCAACTCGCGCTTCCATTCGTCGACCGTGCGTTTGGCCGCGGCCGGTGGCGGCGTCACTGCGGGCGACGCCGCTGTCCCCACCATGAAACGGAAGTCGTCGGTGAGCGAGGACGAGTCCCACGGCGTCTGGCGACCGTCGGTTGCCCTGTTCACCGCGAGGCGAACGCGCTTGAAGGTGTCCTCGATCGGGATGCCCGGCTCCTTGGCCGAGGCCAGCAACGCGGTGGTGTAGGGGCTGTTGGCGCCGCTGCCGTCCTCGGCTTCCGCTCCCGGCGAGGTCGAGAACGACACGAACGTGCCGGGCGCGCCGACCCTGGCATCGACGATGGCGAGCCCGTGCCCCGCGGTCTTGCTGAGCTCCGGGAAAGGATTGTTGCGGCAGGCATCGAGCAGCACGATGCGCATCCGACTCGGAACTGAGGTGAGCGTATTCAGGACGTCGTTGAGCCGAACCGCCTGGATCGGGATATCAGCCTCGCGCTTCGGATCGACATCGACCGGCACCAGATAGTTCTCGCCGTCGATCTGCAGGCCATGCCCGGCATAGAACACCAGCGCCACGGTATCGGCGCCTTTCGCCGCCACCTGGCCAGCGAAATCGCTGAGCCGTGCGCGCATCTCGTCCTGCGACAGGTCCGATGCGGCCGTCACCGCAAATCCGGCATCGGTCAGCATTTGCGACACAGCCTTGGCGTCGTTGGCCGGATTCGGCAGCGCGGGCACCGACTTGTAGGCCGACTGCCCGATCACCAGCGCCAGCCGGTTTTCCGCCGACGCCGGCACGGCGCCGAGCAGGATCGCTGCCGGAACGATCAGGCTGAGGAGCGAACGGCGAAGCATGGCGGCCTCCGACAATGACATCGAAGATGGGTCGGAGGCCGTCAGGCCAAGGTTCATGCCTTGCGGCAAATGTGCTGCCGACCGACGCCGGTCGAATGTCGAATGGCCGCCGAGACCTGGTGAGGCCGGCTATTTCGGCTTCTTGGCCGGATCCGCTGCCGGCTTGGTGACACCCCAGGGATCGTATTTCTCCTTGGGCTCGGGGATCCGATCGAGCGCGGCCTTGTAGGCCTTCTCGTCGACCTTGGGCTTCTGCTCCGTCTTCGTATCGCCTCCACCGCCCCCTCGCCGGCCCTGGGCCAGGGTGGGTGTCGCGAGCAGCGCCAGGATGACGGCAGCAACCGTGAAGCGTTTCATGTCAGTCTGTCTCCCCCCGCCGCCGCAGCAACATCCGGTAATACCTCTACCCCAACGATAACTTGTCGCTCGACATTTGTTGATCGACAAAGCGCCGCCTCACGCGAATTCAGCGCCACCAGGGGGCGCAATCCTGACGGCGGCACATTAAATGCGCTGAATGGGACAGGGACAAGTACATCTGGCGGCGCTGCTGGCCGGCGCCGCCTTAATATTGAGTGGCTGCGGCCTGGCGGACAGCCATGCGGTGTGGCCGGAGGCCTTGAAGGTCAAGGCCCCCGAGCCGGCGCCGCTCGAGATGCCTCCGGACGTCAAACGGCTGGTCGCGGGCAAGCTGGATTCGGTGTTCACGGCCGGTTCACAGCCGACCCATGTGAGGGTCTCCGCCCCGCTGCACGACCCGCGCGGCACCGGCTGGACGGCATGCGTACGCGCCGAGCTGACATCGGTAATCGGCAAGCCGCTGGGGACGCAGACCTATCGCGTCTTCATCAATGAAGGCTCGATCTTCGATCGCCGGCAGGTCGGGGCCGACGACAATTGCGTGACGGAGCCTTACGAGCCCGTCGAGAGCACCGTTGCGGTGGAAGCTCAACGGACCACCAAACCCTAGGTGGTGTGGACTCTAGGGATTCCCTTTTAGGAGCAAATCAGATTCAAGGCTGCTTTTGGGGAGGCCGCCTTGAGTGTGATGGACCGTTTGGTATTGAGCGACGCGGCGTGGAAGCGGATGGCGCCGTTGATCATAGGGCGCCCCGATCAG
>NZ_JAUMTJ010000125.1:0-6814 GCF_032654765.1 Bradyrhizobium sp. 33ap4
ATTCCTCGCTGCAATACCTCACGCCCGCGGCCTACGCCGCCTCTCTCACCGCAACGGACGCTCGGCTGCGCAACCCCGACCAGCTCCGCCGATCGCCCGTTGCTTTCCCCGCGCCGCAAGGCGTACAAAACTCCGAGACTCCAACTGCCGCTGGATGAAAGTTCAGGGGCAGGTCACCAGGTGCAGATGCCTTATGCAGCATGAATATATGCCCGAGCGGACGAGTTGACGGCGTTGCATGAACCTAGCGATCGCACTCAGCGTCGCTATCGGCAATCGGTTTGCCGGCCATTCGAGCACTCCCGTCGAGTGGCTCGTGAGCCGGCTCACGCGCGGCTGTCCTGATCCGATCAGGACTTTGGCACTTTCCATGCTGCGATTCGTCAAAACGAAATCGGACGACTAGCCGTTCACCCGCGAACGCTGGCTTGAGCGAAATCGCAGCCGCCGGGACGCCGCGCACCCAGGTCAGCGAGTTGCCCAGTACAATGCGGCGCCGCAATCGCGTGCCCAATAGGACGAGTTGTCCTCCAAGGGGACGCGCATTCATCCAACGCTGTTTCGGAATATTCGGCTATGGGACTCCAATGTCTTCTGCGGTCGTCAAACGCCGAGAGTGGGTTGGAGGACCTGGCCATTTCCAATGAGTGCCGCATTGATAATTATCGGAACTTGGATTCGCTCTCTGCAGACGTAAGCGCTTCAATCGCCTGCCGGTGCACTTGATGGGACCTCCACACAACCATTTCCTTCCAGTCCAAGGCCTGCGGATAATAGTGCAGTTTGGTGGCGCGCCGAATCTGACGACCTAGTTCGGAATCGGCCTCTCCTGGTCGATGCATGAACAACCAATGATCGTTGCGCAGCAGCTCCGGCTTGGGATCGTAAGTTCCAAACTCGAGAGCAACATAGGTGTGCCGATCACCCAAAGCACGCTGCCAAAACTCATCTTGCGAGCCAGAGATAACTACGGAAGTAGAGGTCCCTAGATCGGGGGAGGTGACGGTTGGACCAAAGAAGCTGACCGCTCGCTGATACCCGATCAATCCGGACGGATGCTCGCATTGGAGCTCGCCATAGCCATAACGGCCTAGTCCAGTATGATAATCGATAATGATGACCTGATCGCGATCGGCAACCTGAAACTCGGTCGCTAGTCGCTCGAGAGTTCGCCTGGCTTCAGTGGGCTCAGTTCCGCCGTAAAACAGCCCGCCTGGTCTTGTATACTGGCCAGAAGATCTCGCCACCCGCAGTTTCAGCTCGCCGTGCGCCGACCCATACGCTGCGACCGCGGCTTCAGCGCGCCGAGTTTCGTCCGCTGTAATCTCCGCAGGCACGAAATGCTCGGCGAGCTCCTCGTATCCAGGATTCGAGGGCAGCGGCTTAGAGAAATCGACAAAATTCCGGTTGAGGTCGCATCCTTCTGCAGTGACCCGACGATCCCAGGCGAAACCGTAACAATTCAGTGCGTGTACACAGAGTACGGCTAATGAGGACGGCAGCCCCTCGTGAAATTTGGCTTGAAGAAACGCAAGTTGCGCTGCGGATCCACAGTAGCCTTCCGGCCCATGCGCGCCCGAAACCAGAACCAGGAGCCTCTTAGCATCTGGGCTGCCGAAATAGACCGCGTCCGTGAAGATAGCCTCGCCAGATGGCCCAGTTGTGCTGCACTTATATGATCTCGACGTCGGTGCTGCCGTCAAGAATTTCTGCCTAGCTTCTAGATAGGTATCAGCAAAGGCGATGGAAGCAAGTTGCTGTGCGCTGTCAAGATTCACTTTGTTCTGCCTCCCTGCGGATCAGCGGATCGCTCAGGTATCAATAGCCACTCTGAGTCCCCGCCAGACATCCTCCATACAAGGTCAAGAATCCGGGCGCTCGAGTGAGGTGACAGTCGGCGTCTTGCGCGAGCGTTTCAGATTCAAGGGATACTTTCCAAGCTAATTCGAGCGCCTAACGCCGATAATCTGCGTTAAGGACGCCACTCTCGCGCGGTTTGTGCGTGCGTCGGACCCGTCAGTGGGGCTATCGAAGTCGTCCGCTGGCTGGTTGTCGCGCGCCCCTGCTGGCTCATTCGAGCAAACGACCTCCTCCAAGTAGGCGAGCATCAGTGATGATCATTATCTAAGAGTGCGTGGCGTGCTAGTGCAGCAATTTTCGCGAAAACAAATCACTCATCACCAGGTCCCATATCCGCGGCACAAAAATGATTAGCTTCTGCGATCTCATTCCAGTGGTCGGGTCGACCACGACTCCTTTTTGTTCGCAGGCCATCCAGCGCAGCGCCGCAACAAGCCGTCTCGACGTTGCGCATTGGAGATATATCGCGGCAAAACCGACCGAACTCATCGCGGTCATTTGTTGAAATTCCCTTGCAATTCTGGATAGTAATTTCTCAAGACGATTTCGTCGGCTTTTCATACCGCTCCGATGATTTTCTGCATCAAACGGCCATTTAGCGCCGAAATTCACCTTAGGGGCTGGAGCCACCCATGCGATACGATCGAGTAGACGCCCTCATCCTTGAGATTGTGCAAAAGAACAATCGTGTAACTTCCGAGGAAATAGGCGAACTAGTCGGGCTTTCTGCCACCGCCTGTCAACGACGGCTGAAGAGGCTCCGGTCGGAAGGTGTTATCGAAGCCGATGTCGCGATCGTTTCGCCGAAGGCGGTAGGAAGAACGATTCAAATGCTTGTGCTAGTCAGCTTGGAACGCGAGCGAACAGATATAATCGATAGATTCAAGATGGCGATACAATCTTCAGTTGATGTCGTAAATGGATTCTACGTCACTGGGGACGCTGACTTTCTCCTGTACATCACCGCACGCACCATGGATGATTATGAGCGATTCACCCGGCGATTTTTCTATGAGAATCGCGATATTAAGGCATTCAAGACAATGGTCGTTATGGATCGCGTAAAAGCGGGCTTTGCGATTCCAATTGAGGCCCCTTGATCTGAGGCCGGCAAACTGGACCATTTTTGGCTGGAGTTTTTCGCATCGATTCCCGGGCTGGGAGGAGCGAAGGACGATGAAGGCCTCGGGGTTTTCGGACGCCCAGAAGGCATTCATCCTGAAGCAGGGCAGTGACGGGGTTGCGGTGGCGGACATCTGCCGCAAGGCCGGGATCAGCCAGGCGACCTACTTCAACTGGAAGAAGAAATACGACGGGCTGCTGCCGACGGAGATGCGACGGCTGAAGCAGCTCGAGGAGGAGAACGGCAAGCTGAAGAAGCTGGTGGCGGACCTGTCGCTCGACAAGGAGATGCTGCAGGATGTGATCCGCCGAAAGCTATGAAGCCCGGCCGGAAGCGCAAGCTGGTCGACGAGGTCTGTAGCGATTGGCAAGGCCTGTGACGCTCTCGAGTTTGACCGCTCGACCTATCACTACAAGCCCCGTCGCTCCGGCCAGGCTGCCCTCGAACAGAAGATCAAGGAGATCTGTCATGTCCGCATTTGCTACGGCTACCGTCGTGTTCACGTCCTGCTCCGCCGCGAGGGCTGGCGCCATGGGCAAAACTAGACGCGCCGCATCTATCGCGAACTGGGCCTGCAATTGCGCAACAAGACGCCCAAGCGCCGGGTCAAGGCCAAGCTGCGCGATGACCGTAGGCCGGCCACACGATCAACGAGACCTGGGCAATGGACTTCGTCCGTGACCAGCTGGCGACGGGACACAAGCTTCGCGTGCTTACGATCATCGATACCTTCTCCCGCTTCTCGCCGGCGCTGGCGCCACGGTTCGCCTTCCGCGGTAGCGACGTCGCGGAGGTGCTGGAAAGGGCCTGCAAGGAAGTGGGCTTCCCGGCAACGATCCGGATCGATCAAGGCAGCGAGTTCGTGTCGCGCGATCTCGATCTGTAGGCTTACCAGCGCGGCGTCACGCTGGACTTCTCGCGGCCCGGCAAGCCAACCGACAACGCATTCATCGAGGCCTTCAATGGTCGCTTCCGGGCCGAATGCCTCAACGCCCACTGGTTCCTGTCCCTTGCGGACGCCCAGCAAAAAGTGGAGGATTGGCGCAGATACTACAATAAAGAACGGCCCCGCGGGGCGATCGGCAATCGACCGCCGATTTTGCTGCAAAACCACGTCGGCGCAACCAACCCGCCAACGTGACTAAGGCGCAAAACTCTAGTTCTGGGTGGTCCAAACTTCGGTCTCGCTGCCCCCACCCGAGACTCTAACTGCCGCTGGATGAAAATTCAGGGGCAGGTCACCCTGGCGAGGACTGATGCAGTGGTGGCTGGCATTTACTTAGATCCGCACACTGGTGCTGTTTTTCATCGCTCTTGCGAACATAACGCAAAAAAACCGCGCATCCGCTCCGATACGCTGTCGCGCTAATGAACGCGTGATCCGAGGAAGAAACCCTTAGACTCGGATTTCCTCCCGTAAGCCGGGCAGATCGTGCTAAGTACAAGAAAATGTTACAAGGAATTTATCTGAGGTGCTTAATCACCTCAGGCGATCGTGGCGCTTATGCCATGTTTATCCATTGCGCGCCGATAATAATTTCGGCGAGACGACGGGCGAGCTGGGTCCAGCTGTCTCATCGTGTGGAACTCTCGCCAGACACGGACGGAAATCGCACATCATTGGGCAACGTCGCTACTGCAAGGACGAAATCGACCGGCTCACGCCAATGCGTGCGTGGCGCTCACGCTTGGAGCGCACAAGGGAGCTCCGCGGGAGGTGGTACTTGCCAATTTCAAAGAAGTCTCGGCACCCTTACGGGCCTCATGAGGCATTTGAACGCAAAGTGCGCAAACTGAATAGGCCTAAAAGAGCGATTGCCCAGCTGCTCGCGGCCCAATTTCTAGAATCCTCATCGATCGGGTCTAGAATCGAGTCACTCTACGCGACGCAGGAGCCGATATGATGGATTCACTCAAGTCTGAACTTTCCGGCAGCGAACGTATCACGGCCCCGCTCCGTCACATTGCCTTCCGGCGCATCTGGCTCGCGAGCCTGCTCTCAAATCTGGGCGCCCTCATTCGGAGCGTCGGCGCAGCTTGGGCGATGACGCAGATGACATCATCAGCCGACAAGGTCGCGCTGGTGCAAACCGCCCTGTTATTGCCTATCATGCTGATCTCGATACCGGCTGGCGCGATCGCCGACATGCACGACAGGCGCATCGTGGCGCTGGTCTCAGTCATTATCTCGCTCGCCGGGGCGAGTGCATTGACAGTGCTCACCTGGCTCGACTTGATCACGCCGAACGTTTTGCTAGCTCTGTGCTTCGTGGTCGGCTGTGGAATGGCCCTAATGGATCCGGCTTGGCAATCCTCGGTCAGCGAGCAAGTGCCGCTGGAAACGCTTCCGGCAGCGGTCGCGCTGAACAGTATCAGTTACAATATTGCGCGCAGCGTGGGTCCGGCCATCGGCGGCATTGTGGTTGCGACTGCGGGCGCCGTAGCTGCGTTTGCGCTCAACGTATTGCTCTATCTTCCGCTGATAATCGCGCTGTTGCTTTGGAAACGCATCTCCGTGCCATCCCGACTGCCGCCTGAGAGACTTAGTCGCGCTATCGTTTCAGGAGTCAGGTACATCATCAATTCGCCGTCGATTAAGATCGTGGTAGCTCGCGCCATGGCGACCGGCTTGATCGGCGGCGGAATCATGGCGCTCCTGCCCCTTGTAGTGCGCGATCTACTGCATGGTGACGCACAAACCTATGGCGTTATGCTCAGTGCCTTCGGTCTAGGCGCCGTGATCGGCGCACTCAATGTAACGAAGGTACGTAAGCGCATGAGCGGCGAGGCGGCGCTTCGCGCCTGTATGCTATCGATGGGCGGGGCGATTACGGCGGTAGGGTTGAGTCGCGAGCCGATCTTAACGGCCGCCGCGCTATTCCTCACGGGAGCCGTTTGGATGATTGTGTGGGCGCTCTTCAATATCGGAGTGCAGCTGTCGGCGCCGCGCTGGGTGGCGGGCCGTTCGCTCGCAGTTTACCAAGCAGTGGGATGGGGCGGGGTTGCCGTCGGCAGCTGGGCCTGGGGCTATCTGGCCGACCTTGCCGGAGTGCAAACCAGCCTCCTGATCTCGGCCGGCCTAATGCTGGTGTCGCCAGTGTTGGGGCTCTGGCTGCGCATGCCACGCATAAGTACGCGTGGCGAAGATGCCGAGATGCTAGCCGATCCCGAGGTGCGGCTAGCACTTAATGACCGCAGTGGGCCAGTTGTAGTCGAAATCGAATATCGGGTAGCGCAGGACAATGCACGGGCCTTTCACAATCTGATGCAGAACGTGCAGTTATACCGCCAGCGCAGCGGCGCCTATGGTTGGTCTATTGCGCGCGACATGGCCGATCCCGATTTGTGGACCGAACGCTACCATTGTCCGACATGGCTAGATTATCTGCGACAGCGCAACCGCTCGACGCAGTCAGAGCGCGCATTGGATCGGCAGGCGGCCGATTTCCACATTGGCACCGAGCCGATACGCGTCCGCCGCATGCTGGAGCGTCCATTCGGGTCTGTGCGCCGGCGAGAAGATGACCCTGATGGGACTGCAAACGAATTAGTGCACGCTCAAGGGCTGCTTGGAGTTGACGAGCTAGCCAGAGCCAGGCGACCTGGGTCGCCAGGGCCGGTGAAGACCATCGATCTGCAGCAACATTAGATCGCATCGCACGTAACGTTGATGCCTTTGATCGGGGAGGAGCAAGCCTCGCGGCTTTCTCACCGGGTCACCGGAGGCGGTCGCCCGCCCCCGGTTCCCACAGAATGGCGTGCGGATTTCCCGCACCGACGCTCTTCGACAGTTGGTTCACAGCACCGCAAGCGCCTGCAGCTCCCGATAAG
>NZ_JAUMTJ010000126.1:0-6801 GCF_032654765.1 Bradyrhizobium sp. 33ap4
CGGCCCGGAATTACCGGGCCGTCGTCACTCTCGCTGCCATTGTTCTATGGATGCGCTAGTGTCCACACCACCTAGTGGTGCTCGCCCCCGTCGGCCGACCCGGCAATCCAGCCCGGCGCCGGTTCGTGGCTCGGTGTGGCCCAGCTCGGCGCCGGCTGCGGCTCGGGCGCCGGAGGTGCTGCGACCGGAGCGGCCGGCTTCGGCGCGGCAGCCTTCTTCGGAGCAGCGGCCTTCTTCGGCGCGCTCTTCTTGGCAGCGGCTTTCTTCGCAGCCTTCTTCGGCGCAGCCTTCTTGGCGGCTTTCTTTGCCGTTTTCTTTGCAGCTTTCTTGGCCGACTTCTTCGCCGATTTCTTTGCAGCCTTCTTGGCGGACTTCTTCGCAGCCTTCTTGGCCGACTTCTTCGCGGACCTCTTCTTCGCCGCTACCACCTTCTTGGCCTTTTTGGCCTTTTTGGCCTTCTTGCTTTTCTTCGCCTTCTTCGACTTCGCCATCGTGGTCCTCCTGTTGCCGCTATCTGAGTCCACCGGGCGTATTGAAGTGATCGCTTGCCGGACGTTGGCTGCACCTCGAAGAGAGGCACCCTCCACTTCGCTTGTCGGGCATGATGGCCGCGCGATCGCTTCGCGTCTGTGGCAAGGAAGCGCCGGTCCTTCACGTTGCGTCAGGGCAAGGCTGAGGTCCGGATCATGCTCGAGTGGCAGTCGATCAATTCAATCCTGGCCGGGGACCTCCTGTCGCCCAATCGAGAAGCTCAATCGTGTGCACCACAGGAACTGACGTACCGCCGGCAATCTGAACCATGCAGCCAATATTGCCCGCAGCGATCATGTCCGGTTTGACAAGCGCAATATTGGCGACCTTGCGATCGCGCAATCTGCTCGCAATGTCGGGCTGGAGAATGTTGTAGGTCCCCGCCGAACCGCAACACAAATGGCTCTCGGGCACATCTTTCACCACGAATCCATTCTTGGAAAGCAATTCTTTCGGAAGTTGAGTGATTTTCTGTCCATGCTGCAACGAACAAGCGGAGTGATAGGCGACGGTGACGTCGCCTTTCTGTGTTGAAGGCGCGAGCTCGAGGCCAGCGAGATACTCGGTGATATCCTTTGCCAGCGCCGAGATTCGCTTGGCCGGCTCCGCGAATGTTTTGTCCTCGCGCAGCAGGTAGCCGTAGTCTTTGACAACTGTCCCACAGCCCGAGGTCGTCACCAGGATGGCGTCGAGCCCGTTCTGGTCCGCTTCCCTTTGCCACACCGTGATGTTGGCCCGCGCGCGCGCCAGCGCGTCGCCGTCCTGTCCCATGTGATGGGTCAACGCGCCGCAGCATTGCTCGTCCTTGACCAGCACCACCTCGACGCCGTGCCTGGTCAGGACATTGATCGCGGCCTGATTGATGCGTGGCGCCAGCACCTGCTGGGCGCAGCCCTGCAGCAGCGCGACCCGGCCGCGCCGCCGGCCGATCGGCGCAAACACGGTTCCCGCAGCCGGCCCCGGTTGCGGCAGGCCGCGCGGCGCGAGCGCCAGCATCGCCTTGATCCGCCGCAGCAGACCCGGGCTCGACGCACCGACCGATGGCGTCGGCAGCAATGCGGCGAACGGACGGGCGAGCCCGGCCAGGATCATGCTGATCCGGAATAGGCCCGGCCGCGGCAGCACGAGGGCGAGTACCCACCGCAGCAGCCGCTCGGTCAGCGGTCTCTGGTAATCCCGCTCGATCCGGACCCGGGCCTGGTCGACGAGGTGCATGTAGTTCACGCCCGACGGACAGGTGGTCATGCAGGCGAGGCACGACAGGCAGCGGTCGATATGCTTGACCACGTCGGCCGTCGGCGGCTTGTCTTTCTCCAGCATCTCCTTGATCAGGTAGATGCGGCCGCGCGGGCTATCGAGCTCGTCGCCGAGCAGCACATAGGTCGGGCAGGTCGCGGTGCAGAAGCCGCAATGCACGCAGGCGCGCAGGATCTTGTCGGCTTCCTTGATGTCGGGATCGGCAAGCTGCGCCAGGGAAAACTCGGTCTTCATGCAGCCCCGCCTCGCATCATCCGGCCGCGGTTGAGGACGGACCTCGGATCGAAGCTCGCCCGGACCCGTTCACCGAGCGCGGCAAGCCCGGCCGCCTGCGGCTGGAACACATCGACCGCCCGGCGCACATCCTCGGTGGCGCGGATCAGGGTGGCGTGTCCGCCAATCGCCTCGACATGGCCGCGGACCAGCGTGGCCTGGGCGTCGGCGCCCGGCGGCACCGCGGCCCAGATCAGCCCCCCGCCCCAGTCGTAGATCACGTCGCCGCCGGTGGCGCGCGACAACGCCTGGCCCAGCGCGCCGCCAGAGGCCGGCGGGCAAACGATACGCCACACCGGCCAGGCCCCGAGCGCGCCGTTCGCCGCGAACGGCACCACGTCGCGCAGCGCACTCCAGATTGCGGCCGACCCGTCGTCGGCGAGGCTGTCGACCGTTCCATAGGACGAGAGCGTCTGGCTCAGCGAGGCCGCCCGATGTGCCGCCGACGCCGAAATCCCCTCGAGCCGCACCAGCGTGACCGGCTGGCCTGAGGCTGCAAGGCCGGCCAGCGCGCCGCCCCCGGTCCGCAACGCCGAACCCGGCAGATGCGCGGCGCCGGAGACGTCGAAGGGCGAACCCAGCGCCGCCGTCATCGCCTTGTTGGCGGTGACGTCGTCGAGCCCGCGCAGCAGCAGCGTCCGCTCGGCTTCCGGCTTCGGCATGACCTTAAGCGTGACCTCGGTCATGACCGCGAGCGTGCCCCAGGAGCCGGTCAGCAGCTTGCAGAGATCGTAGCCGGTGACGTTCTTCACCACCCGCCCGCCGGTCTTGAAGCTGTCACCGAACCCGGACACCGCGTGCGCCCCAAGCAGATGATCCCTGATACCGCCGGCCTTGATGCGGCGGGGACCAGCCAGTCCGGCGCCGATCATGCCTCCGATCGTGCCGGCGCCGGCGGTGCCGAGCAGCACCGAAATGTCCATCGGCTCGAAGGCGAATTGCTGGTTCTTGGCGTCGATCAGGGAATGCACGTCGGCGAGCGGCGCGCCGGCCTGCACGGTGATGATCAGCTCGTTCGGCTCATAGGAGGTGACCGCATTCAGCGCCGAGACGTCGAGCAGCGCATTGGTCGCCATCGGATGGCCGATGGCGCGCTTCGATCCATGTCCAATGACCTCAAGCGGCTGCTCGCTGGCGACCGCCGCGCGCACCACTTCCTCGACGTCTTTTGCGTCTCTGACCTTGAGCGTATCCACGCCATAGCCGGTAGCCAAATTCGGCTCCGAAATCAAATGCGCGCGCCGAACAAATTTCTGAATGCGAGGAGTCCGGCGTCGGTGATTTCGACGGAGCGGCCCTGCGGCCGGCGCCGGATCCAGTCCCGTTGCAATGCAAGGTCGGCAACCGCAGCCCCCGCCCGCCCGGCCAGATGCGGACGCCGCTCGCTCCAGTCGAGACAGGGCCGGCACAAGATCCGCCGGCTCCGCGCCGGCGAACGCAGGTCGATGCCGAGATCGCCGAGAAAAGCACGGCCGCAAGCAGTCAGCTCGCCGGCCTCATGGTCGAGATTGAGATGGCCGCGATCCCGCATCGCGTCGGTGACGGCGACGCCGAGCTCGCCGGCAAGGTGGTCGTAGCAGGTCCGAGCCCGGCGCATCTCGGGATCGATGCGCGGCGGCGGCCGGGACGGCTGCGGATCGATCGCGGCAACCGTCATCATGCCCTCGAGCATCTGCGCAACCAGCGGCGTAGCCAGCCGGTAGAAGCGGCGCGGACCACGCCGCTCGACCTTGAGCAGCGCCCGCTCGACCATGCGCGAAAGGTGCCAGCTCGCGGTCTGGGGCGTCACGCCCGCGACCAGCGCCAGTTCGCTCGCAGTCTGCGGGCGTCCGTCCATCAGCCGCGACAGGATGCTGGCACGGCCGGGATCGGCGATCAGCCCGGCGAGTTCGGCAAGCTCCGGTGCGATGGTCTGCATGGCCGGCTCCGCATCGATCGAAATATGCCTCTTGCGCTTGTCGCACGTCATGCCGCTGCAACGCTTCGATCATGATCGAAATGTTCACGACATCGACAATTCGACCATCACCGAACTGGGACGCCGAACGATCGACTATCTCTCGCGTTGCGGTTCGGCCGGCAGGACGCTTGGCGCGAATCATCTGGAGGCGAACATGAAACGTTCGGAAGTTTCGACCACGACGATGATCCTCACCCGACGATCGGCCATCGGCTCGTTCGCGATCATGGCGATCGCCGGCGTCTCGCCCTGGGCCGGATCGCAAGCTCGATCGGAGCACAGCAACGGAGGAATGCCAATGAAGCACTATGCGATGAGCACGAGAACCATCAGCGACGCGATCAACACGTCAGGCCTTCTGGTTGTGGCGCAATGGGAAGCCAAGGAGGGACAGGCCGACAAGGTGGCGAAAATCCTCGACGGCTTCCTGCCCGAGGCGCAGAAGGACCCCGGCACCAAGCTGTTCCTGATCGGCCGCGGCAAGGATAATCCGGCGCAATTCCTGTTCTACGAATTGTTCCAGGACGAAGCCGCGTTCAAGGCACACCAGGACAGCGCGGCTTTCAAAACCTACATCGCGGAGCAGGCGCTGCCGCTGCTCGCCAAGCGCGAGCGGTCGCAATACGCGCTGCTGTGAAGAAAAGCGCGGCGGGGAGGATGCTAGAGCGTTTTCGAGCGAAGTGGACCCGGTTCGCGTGAAGAAAACGCGTCAAAACAAGAAGCGAGAGCTTCGGTTCTGATTCAATCAGAACCGAAGCTCGTCCTTCCCGCCGGCGCGGGTCAGATCGACGCGCCGCTGTTGCCGAGCGTTGCGCGCAAGCCGGCCCGCTCGGGCGGCCTGCGCCAGAAGCCGACGATCGAGATCCGCGACAGCACCGCCGCCTCGAGGCTCTCGACCTGGGTTCGGAGCCGAAGCGCGCGTTTCTCGACGAGATGCCAGGACACGACGGCGACGCCGAAGGCGAGCGGCAGGCTGATCAGGAGGTTCAGATACCAGTGCTGGACCGGCGGGCCGAAGGTGGCGACGCATTGCTGGATGACGAAACCGTAGAGATAAAGCCCGTAGGAGTAATCGCCTGACGACACGATCCAGCTCCGCCGCGGATTCATCAGGCCGAGATAGCATGCGACATAGGCGGCCGGCACGGGAGCCAGCGCGTCACCGCGCCCGGTCGCCATGCCGGCGGCGCACAGCACCAGCGCCAGCAGGCACAGCGTGCGGTTGAACGGCACCTTGTCGCGCCAGAGGTAGAAGCCGACGCCGGCAAGGAAGCAGAACACCAGAAGGTGCGGGCGAAGCTGGATCGGCACCTCGTCCCAGCGCCAGATGTCGTAGACGATGAGCCCGATCTGGGCGATCACCATGAACCCGAGGAACGCCACCCGGTTGAAGCAAATCGTGAGCACGGCGAGCAGCGCCAGGATGACGTAGCACCACAGCTCGTACGGCACGGTCCAGAGCTGGGCGTTCACCAGATCGGGCAGCGGATTGTGCAGGAATACGCCCGGCAGCTCGTAATGGATGTCGCCGACGATATTGAGAAAATAGGCGTGGAATTTCGGATCGGCGACATATTGCGCCAACGGCAGCGCGGTGAAGACCGAACCGATGATGATTGCCGATAGCGTGGTTTCGACCGCGAGCGCCGGTCCGATCCGCAGCACGCGCAGGCCGAGGAAGGAAATCAGACTCTTGCACCGGAGCAGGCTTGCGGTCACCAGGAAGCCGCTCAGGGCAAAGAACAGCGCGAGGATCATCGCGACGCCGATGCGCAGCGTGCTCTGGATTTCCAGCGCGCGGCCGAGCCCGAGCGTCACGTTCGTGCTGTGCAGGCCAATGATCGACGCCGCCAGCGCGATCCGCATGTAGTCGAAACCCGCGGGCCGATTGCGCGAAAGCGCCAGCTGATCGGCCAGGCTGGGCATCGATGTGCTCCCGAAGACGTGCATCTGCGGAAAATACCGAGCAACAGTCTAAGGCCGTGTAAATGGGTCCGCGCTGTAATTGCAGCGACGCACGGGCGCCGGCCACCGCGCAAGGATCGGTTAAGGTTATCGGCCGGCTAGGGCGATCTGTCGAATTGTATCGACCGGCCCTCGCGCGTTGGTGGCTCTGGGCGCACGCTCACGCATGTTGGCCTCGGGGCCAATAGCTGACGTGGCTCCTGATGCCCTGGAAGCAGACTTGTTATAGTCATTCGGCAACCATTGATTTGATCGCGGCTCCGCCGGGAGAAACCACCACGATGCACATCAAACTGACAGCCATCGCGCTGCTCGCGATCATCGCGCCGGGACAGGCGGGTGCTGCCATGCTCACCGACGCCGAGGCGACGTTCCTCGACCAGCTCGCGACCGCAGCCGCGGTGCTCGAACAACGATGCACCGGCTATGAGGCCAATGGTGCCGGCGGCGTTCAAACGGGCGCCAGACTTCTCGGCAGCCCCGACGCCGCGATGGCCATGATCAATGCGTTCGACGCGGCCATCAAGGCTCACGACGGCAATGACTACGATCCGCGCAAATTCCGCCCCGAGGTGTCCGAAGCGGTCGGCAAGACCTTCAAGCGAGTCCGGGCGGCGTTGATCAGAGACCCGGAAGGGGCCTGCGCCGCCTATGGCGATAGCGGCGCGGCGTCGGGGCTGCTCAGACGGTACTAAAGCGCGATGAGATTGGGTTGAATCGTCATCGCGCTTTAGCTCTTTGTTTGACCATGATCTCCGCGCAAACGCGTTCCGCGTTTGTCGCGAGGGAAAACCGCTTCGCACTTTTCCGGATCA
>NZ_JAUMTJ010000127.1:0-6604 GCF_032654765.1 Bradyrhizobium sp. 33ap4
AACGGCCCGGAATTACCGGGCCGTCGTCACTCTCGCTGCCATTGTTCTATGGATGCGCTAGTGTCCACACCACCTAGGGCGTGACGATGTCATTTCGAGCCGAGCTACGAACTCTGGTTACCTCGCCCCGCGCGCGGGGAGAGGTCGGAGCGCATCGTTAGATGCGCCCCGGGTGAGGGGGAGCCTCCGCAAACGTTGCTATCACCATCCATGCGGAGACGGCCCCTCACCCCAACCCTCCAAGAGCACGCTTCGCTTGTCTCGACCCCGTAAGAACGGGGAGAGGGAGTGCACCACCGGCAAAGGAACACCGCACATGAGGATCGTGACCAGACCGAAGCAGAGGGCCGTGATCGCGCGCGAACTGATGATGGTCAGCCGCGCCGCGCATGTGCTGCAGCGAACTGGCCTCGCGATGGCCGGTGCCATGGCCGGCACCTTCGTCGCCGCCCAGCTCGCCAAGGGCCATGTCGCTGTCTTCGGCACGCTCGGCTTCATCGCGACGACGATCGTGATCGGTGCAGTCGGCTTCTATCTCGGCATCGATGTTCCCAAGCCGGTGATGCGCGGCACGGGTCGCATCGATGCCGTCGAGCTGATGAGCGCGGGCGGCATCTTCCTTGCCGCGCTGGCTGCGCTGGTGTCGGTCTACGGCATCGTGTTCGACGAGATTCCGCCGCGCGCCTGGGAGTTCGTGATCGGCACCTGGTGGTTCGGCGGCGGCATCATGCTGGCGACCGCCGGTCTCGTCGGCCGTCAGCGGCCGGCGCAGAAGGCCGCCGCGCTGTCGACGGGGCCGATCCGGGATCAACGGCTGCGGCGGTGAGTACGGTCGCAGACCTGCGGCCCCGCTGCGCCAATCTGTCCCGTAACTGCGATCGGCCGATGCGATACCCTGACCAAAAAATCGGGGAGGGACTTCATGCCAGCGAAATTCAGCCGCCGTCACGTCATCGCTGCCGGAACCGCGGCTGCCGCGATGCCCTTCCTGCCGCGCGGCGCCTCGGCGCAAGCCGCCTGGCCCTCGCGGCAAATCCGCATGATCTGCAGCTACCCCGCCGGCGGGCAGACCGATCTCCTGGCACGCGCCTTCGGCGAATTCATCGCAAGGCAAGTCGGGCAAACCGTCGTCATCGAGAACAAGGCGGGCGCCTCGGGCTCGATCGGCGCCGCCGAGGTGGCGCGCGCCGCGCCTGACGGTCACACCATCCTGTGCTCGATCTCGACCACTTACGTGATGAACCGCGCGATGATGAAGAACCCCGGCTACGACATGGACAAGGATCTGACGCTGGTCAGCGTGATCCCGGGCGCCGGGCTGCTGCTGGTCGCGAGCCCGAAATTGGGCGTCAAGACACTGGCGGAATTCGTCGCCTATGCGCGCAGCAGCGGCAAGGTGAATTTCGGCACCTATAGCGCGGGCTCCGCGCCGCACATGACGATCAACGAGCTCAACAAGCAGTATGGCCTCACCATCGAGCCGATCCACTATCGCGGCGAAGCACCGATGTGGACCGGGCTCGCGGAAGGTACGCTCGATGTCGCGATGGGCAGCTACACCGCCGCGCAAACCGTCCTGCAAAGCGGTCGCGGCGTCGTTTTTGGGGTGCATTCGAAGAAGGTCGACGCGATCCCCGAGATCAGGACGTTGCCCGAGCAGGGCGCGACGTCGAAGTTCTTCACCGTGAGCGGCTTCTCGGGCTGGGCGCTGCCGAAGGCGACGCCGCAGCCGATCGTCGATCGGCTGTCGGAGATTTGCGTCGCCGCCAATAGCGATCCGAAGGTCAAGGAGGTGCTTGCGACCTTCGTGCTGGAGCCCGCGATCGGCTTCAAGGACAGCAATGCGCTGTATCAGCGCGAATTGCCGGTCTGGATGGAGGCCGCGCAGTCACTCGGCCTGCCGCCGGCTTGAAGCGATCCGGAACTGAAGGATGGCTGCATCGACGGTCACCATTCGTCGTAGAACCACTCCCTCGGGATACGAGGCCGCGCTCTTGCGTATGGCGGGATAGACGTCCGCTCGGGCTTGCGCGCGGCCGGCGCCGGCTGCGTCGGAGCCGGTGACGCCTTCGGCTCGGAAACCTTCGCGAGCGCTCGTTTCATTTCTTCCTGGCTCGCCTTGAGTTCCTCAATGGCTTTGGAGCTCTCGCGGGCCATCTGTTGCTGGTTCGCCTTTAGTTGCTCGATATTTCGCTCAACATTTGCGAGGTCGCGTGCGATCGTTTGCAGCAGCTGCGTCTGATCGGGAAGGGCTGTGTTGGCCGTCGGCGCGGCGTCCTGCGGTGGTGCGGTCTGAGGCAACGGCGTCGCTTGGGGCGGAGCGGCGTCTGCCGCGGCGACCTGAACGGCAGGTGGAGCGGGCTGCGCCGGAGGCTGCGGATCATCCGGCGGCAATGCTGGAGTTGAAACGAGCTGCGGCGCCCAACGGGCGACAAGCAGCTTGGCTTCCCCGCCATATGACGACTGCAAAGCCAGGGCAGCGACCACGATACATGCTGCCACCGACAAGGCGGTGAGGGCGCGGAATACCGGTCTTCCGGGCCGCGATTGCGAGGCAAGTCCGGAAGAAGCAGGGCTGGGCCCGGAAGAAACGGGGTTGGGTCCGACCGAGGGCGGGTTTGGCTTTGCCGACGGGTGGGACGCGGCATCGCGCTCCATTCTTGCGAGCTGTTCACTCAAGCGCGTGAGTTCTTCATCGGCGCGCGCAATCTGCTTTTGGGCTTCCGCGAGTCGTTCGTCGGCGCGCGCGCTCGGGCTATCGTTCGATCCAACTGGGTTCGGAGTGGGCGTGGAGTTCATTGACGTTTCCCTTTCCGTCCAATGTCACCCAAGAGTGCCGACTCGGCTATCCGTCAGGGGCGATCAGCCTCCAGCACTCCCTTCAGTCTTGTCTAAAGAATGGCCGGATGATAGCGCGCCCGAGGTCTCGTGATAATGGGGCGGGATATTGGCCCGGGCTAGCCGAAGATCGGGTCCGCTCGGGTCAAAAGCCGACATCATTCCGCGCCGCTTGGGGCAATGCAAACGGCCCTGGCCAGCGTAGTCTCAGGCGTCCCGCTGGACCAACTCGAAGGTGATGCCCTCTGGGCCCTCGAACAGCCGGAGCTTCCGGCTGATGTAGTCCATCTCCTCGCTCAGCATGGTGACACCGTTGGCCACCAGGTGCGCGGTGGCCGCCTCGATGTCGTCGACGCGGAAGGCGAGGTGATTGAAGCCCAGCTTTCGCAGATTGGTCGGGTGCACCCCCGGATCGGTCCCCGGGAGCGGGTCGAACTGAAGCAGCTGGATTTCGAAATCCGCTCCTTCGAGTGCGAGGGTGATGTGCTGCGCTCTCATGGCCGGCATGCCCATGTACCGGGCGGGAACGCCGCCGTCGATGGTCGCGACGTGAGTCTTCTTGAAGCCGAGCAGTGCGAAGAATTCGATCGCCGGGCCGGCATCTGCCACTGCGATAGTCACATGATCCGGACTGAGTATCATCTGATCGCTCCCTGTCATCAGCGACGCGCCGGCTTTCCTGCTGGAGGCTATCAGCTCGCTCCGTCCGCCGGTAGGTGGGTCGGCCCTGCGGCGACACAATCCGACGGGCAACTCCAATTGTAGGATGGGTAGAGCGAAGCGAAACCCATCGATTTAAGCCCGCGGCGCCAATGATGGGTTTCGCTGCATCGTTGCGCGAAGCTGAAACGACGAGTCCCGTCAACCACACCCGCCGCGGAGTATGGGTCCCGGCTTTCGCCGGGACGACGAATGGAAAGAGTTGCCCCGGCTACTTCTCCAAATTCGCATGCGGCCGGCCGAAGTCGGGTGCGGCGGAGTCCTGGCCGGTCTCGACGATGCCGCGGCGGATGGCGCGGGTGCGGGTGAAGTGGTCGAACAGCGCTTCGCCGTCGCCGCGCCGGATCGCGCGGGTCAGCTTCGACAGATCCTCGTTGAAGGTGCCGAGCATCTCGAGCACGGCGTCCTTGTTGGCGAGGAATACGTCGCGCCACATCGTCGGGTCCGAGGCCGCGATGCGGGTGAAGTCGCGGAAGCCGCCGGCGGAGAATTTGATGACCTCGGATTCCGTCACCTGCGCCAGCTCGTCGGCGGTGCCGACGATGGTGTAGGCGATCAGATGCGGCAAATGGCTGGTAATCGCGAGCACGAGGTCATGATGGTCGGGCGTCATGATCTCGACCTTGGCGCCGAGCGCGGCCCAGAACGTTCGCAATCGGTCGGTCGCCGCGGGATCGGTGCCTTCGGGCGGGGTGAGGATGCACCAGCGGTTGATGAATAGCTCGGCGAAGCCGGAATCCGGCCCCGAATGCTCGGTGCCGGCCACCGGATGCGCCGGGACAAAGTGGACGCCGTCAGGCAGATGCAGCGCCATGTCCTTGACGACGGCGCCCTTCACCGAGCCGACGTCGGAGATGATCGCGCCGGGCTTCAGATGCGGCGCGATCTCAGCGGCGACCGGGCCGCAGGCGCCGACCGGGATGCAGAGGATGACGAGGTCGGCATCCTTCACCGCCTCGATGTTGGTCTCGACGACGCGATCAACGATGCCGAGTTCGGCGACGCGCGCACGCGTCTTCTCCGAGCGCGCGGTGGTCACGATCTCGCCGACCAGCCCTTGCGCGCGCGCGCCGCGCGCGATCGAGCCGCCGATCAGGCCGAAGCCGATCAGCGCGATGCGTTGGAAGAGCGGGGCGGTCGTCACGATGTCACTTTCCGGCCAGGAAGTCGCGCAGCCCCTCGACCACGAGGCGGTTGGCCTCCTCGGTGCCAATGGTCATGCGCAGCGCATGCGGCAGCTTGTAATTGTTGAGTGCGCGCAGCACGAGGCCGCGCCGTGTGAGATAGGCGTCGGCTTCCGCCGCGGTCTTGCCCTTGTCGGTCGGGAAATGGATCAGCACGAAATTGGCGACGCTCGGCGTCACCTTCAGCCCGAGCTTGCCGATCTCCTCGGTCAGCCAGTTGCGCCATTGTTCGGTGTGGGTTCGCGACATCTGCACATGCGCCGTGTCCTCGATCGCCGCCACCGCCGCCAGCATCGCCGGCGTCGTGACGTTGAACGGACCGCGGATGCGGTTGCAGGCATCGACGATATGCGCCGGCCCGAACATCCAGCCGATCCGCAGCGCCGCAAGGCCGTGGATCTTCGAGAAGGTGTGCGTCACCACCGTGTTGTCCGTGGTCGCGACCAGCTCGATGCCGAGCTCGTAGTCGTTGCGCGAGACATAGTCGGCATAGGCGGCGTCGAGCACCAGCAGCACATGCGACGGAAGCGCGGCGCGCAGCCGCTTGACCTCGTCGAACGGGATGTAGGTGCCGGTCGGATTGTTCGGGTTGGCGAGCCAGACCAGTTTCGTGCGCGGCGTCACCACCTTGAGTATGGCATCGACGTCGGCCGTGAAATTGGTCTCGGCCGCGATCACGTTCCTGGCGCCGTTCGCCATGGTGGCGATCGGGTAAACCAGGAAGCCGTGGGTGGTCGAGATCGCCTCGTCGCCGGGCGCGAGATAGGTGTGCGCCAGCAGGTTGAGGATTTCGTCGGAGCCGGCGCCGCAGATGATGCGGTCGGGATCGAGGCCGTAGGCGCGGCCGATCGCCTCGCGCAGCACGCGTGAGGTCCCCTCCGGATAGTCCTCGAGATGGTCAGCCGCCGCCTTGTAGGCCGCGATCGCCTTCGGAGACGGCCCGAACGGCGTCTCGTTGGCGGACAGCTTGAACACTTTGCGGCCCGGTTCCGGCACCGGGCTCTTGCCGGGCGTGTAGGGCGCAATATCGAGGATGCCGGGGTTCGGCACGGGGCGGGACATCATCAACTCCGAACAGAGCGTTTTCGAGCGAAGTGGATACCGGTTCGCGTGAAGAAAACGCGTCAAAACAAAAGCCTGGACGGGCGGCTGGCTCTTACTTCAGGTCCTGGCCGATCCGTTAGAGGGCACCGTATAGCGCGTTGCGTGGCTGCCGACGAGGGCCGACGAGCGGACCGAGGCGCCGGCCTTGATCAGGGCGAGCTTGATGGCCTCGAAATCGTGTCCGGTGACCGAGACCAGGAGCGCCGCGCCGTCGAAAGCGGTGTCGGGGACCGCGACGATCTCGGCGAGCGGCGCAAGCGCCCGGGCGACATCGGCGTTCCAGCCGGAGACGCGCACGCTCCAGGTCTGCACTTCGGTGACCATGGCGTCGTCGGCGACCCGCGAGATCACGAACACCGGCAGCGCGGCGGGATGGTCGGCGCGTTCGAGGAACGGCAGCCGCGCGATGATCTTCGGCGCGCCACTGGCCTCGAGCGCATTCCACCACGGCGTACGGCTTGCGATCGCGGAGACCAGCGCGAGGTCGCCCTTCGACTTCGCCACCGCCTCGACCGCGGCCTGTGCGCTGAAATGCGACACGTAAGGCACCACGAAGCCGAAGTGAAACCGCGCCGAGTCGCGCATGGCCGACTCGCCGACCGAAACATCGGCATGCACCGCGAACGGCGCCTGCACATAGGTGAAGGTCGAGATGATGACGCGCCAGATGCTCTCGATGGTGTCAAGTCGGAGGCCAAGCGGTCTTAGGAAGACAACTATAACACTCAACTCCTTGGCTCACAGAACGACATGGCTAC
>NZ_JAUMTJ010000128.1:0-6409 GCF_032654765.1 Bradyrhizobium sp. 33ap4
CTTGCTCGCTTCATCTGTCCGTCCTTGCTCAGGCCGGACTCTAACTCCATCTGGCGGAAATACTCAGGGGCAGGTCACCGCCTCTCAGCGGTCGACGATTGCGTCCGTAATCGGCTCGTGCCAGCCAGCCGATTGGCTGATCGCTTAGCCGGAGTGAGGGCCGATGGAGGTCAACCGTGCTTGGAAGAACGAACCTGAGCCGCACGCAGCGTCCTGAGGAGGCGATTTTGTTCGTTGCCAACGATGGATATGCCTTCGTCGACGCCCATGCCAGGTTTGGCCAGCATCATATCAGCCTGGGTGGCGACTGCGACATTCGTGGATACACGTGCCGACAGATCCGTTTCGACGCAACTGCCGCCTAAGAAGGCGCCGACACAATGCGCCTTGCAATGTAAAACGCCTTGTACGATATCGGCAATGCTTCCGACATCGGGCGCCTTAATATGAATCATATGAGCCGCACGGCATTTTGCAAAGTTCTCAATGTCATCGATGGTATTGCAGTGTTCGTCGACCACGATCCTGGCGGATGAGCCAAGCCGCTCCAACTGCTGCACAATTTCGACGTACCCGTCCAACTGCAATTTTGCTGACCCATAATCTACAGGCGACTCGAGACTTAATTGGAATGGGCTCACGCTGTCGGCTGCTCGGGCAATG
This sequence comes from Bradyrhizobium sp. 33ap4, assembly GCF_032654765.1. Taxonomy (NCBI): domain Bacteria; kingdom Pseudomonadati; phylum Pseudomonadota; class Alphaproteobacteria; order Hyphomicrobiales; family Nitrobacteraceae; genus Bradyrhizobium; species Bradyrhizobium sp. 33ap4. The sequence goes on from NZ_JAUMTJ010000128.1 coordinate 664, forward strand.
AAGTCGCCGATATCCACGGGGGAAAGACCAATTTCCGAGCCGACCAGGCCGTAGACGTCGAAATGGAGGGCTGGAATGTATTCTTCGCCCCCAAGTATCCGCACACGCTTGGCGACCCACTTCGCAAATTCTAGGAAAGTTTCGCCTTTGGGGCCAAACTTTTCTCGCGAATTGATGAGGCCGTGGGGTAGCACGTCAACGCGTCGCAGGACCATTTTGTCGACGTTGATGTGCCGCTGGTCTCCACTCTGGGCATACAGTGGCACGGGCCTTTCAGAAACAGGGAGATTGAACTCGCGACAGATAATCTCGGCCATTGTGCATCGATATGTATGTGCAGTCGCCTGAAGGAGCGCCTGACTGAGGCCATAAGAGACAGCAAGCGGCAATCGCTCGCCATCAACCTTCAGGCTAGCCGAGCATGCATCGACAAACGATGCGACCGACAATCCCTTCAGTCGTGGCACGACCACGCGATTCGTCAATTCCATGATCGCGTCGGTCTGGAACACCGCATCGCGCCCACCAGCGCCAGCGTATTGGACGCTCATCATATCGCCCCATACGATAGTGCCGTCGGACAATATTAAACCGACGCTGAGTGCGCCAGCCGGCATGCGAATGCTTGAGAACCCGGGCGTTCGCGCCTTCCCCTTGTAAGTGAAGCCGTCAATAGCCGTTCCCTCCCGAATGGCTAATTGGTCGTCATAGAAGAAGGCTCCTTGGATCGGGACAAGTAAGACATCAGAAACTGAGAGGTTTTCGGTCATCATCTATCTTCCAGTTCTGTTAATGAGTTTTAAACTCTGAAAGGCTCGAAAGCCCTCTTGCCCCCCCTCATGGCCGTATCCACTATCGCCCGTACCCGTGATGGGGACGTCAGGCGCGACCCCCTTCAAGATGTTGATGCTCACGCTCCCGCCCGAAAGGCGCTCGACCACATCACGCTGCGTCTTTTCTGATAACGTGAATACATAGGAAGCAAGACCGTAGGAACTAAGATTGGCCAGTTCGATTGCTTGATCTAGGGTTTCGAACGGCGCTATCGCCAGAATTGGTCCAAAGGGTTCCTCCGACATGATCCTCGCGGCACTCGGCACGTCGGTAAGGACGGTTGGCGGCCAGAAGTAGCCCTTCCGCTCCAACGGGTGTCCTCCCAAGGCCAGACACGCGCCTTTTTCAACAGCATCTTCGGTGAGGCGTTGCATGCGTGCAGGTCCTTGTGGACCAATCATTGGACCCATCTGTACGTCCGGATCTTCTCCTGGCCCAACGCGTATTTCGGCGGCGAGCCCTACCAGTTGCCGCGCGAAATCCAGGTAGCGGGATCGTTGGACGAAGATCCGGCTTGGAGCGTTACAGCTTTGGCCAGCATATTCAAACTTGTACTCACAGATAGCGCGTACGGTAGTTGAGATATCGGCGTCCTCGAACACCAGCACTGGCGAGTGCCCTCCGAGCTCCAGTACGCATGTCTGGAGATTTCTGGCGGCGAGCACTGCGAGCTCCTTTCCAACGCGCGTCGAACCAGTGAAAGTGACCATACGAACCTCCGGCGATCCCAAGAGGTGGGTAGAGATCATCGGCGGATCGCCAAACACGAGGGCAACAACCCCGCGGGGCACGCCGGCTTCGTGCAGAGCCTCAATGATCGCTACTGCCGCGGCGGGTGCTTCTTCTGCAGCCTTGAGGATGACGGTGCAGCCAGCTGCAAGAGCGGGCGCAAGCTTCCGCGCCGTGATCACGGCGGGATAGTTCCATGGCGTAAATGCTGCAACGACGCCGACCGGATCGTAAAGCAGAGTACGGAGCTCGTCGATATGAACAGGCTTGCAGAGCTCCTCAGCCTGCCTTGCATTCCACAGGAATGTTTCCAGGCTGCGGTCGAGCTCATCACTCGCTTCCGACAAAGTCTTGCCTTGTTCGCCCACCATCTGCCGCACTGTATGCGGAATCTTGCGCGCGAGAATCTCCGCAGTTCGTCGAAGAATCGCCGCCCGTTGCGAAACATCCGTTTTTGCCCACGGGTCACGTTCCCGGACCGCAGCGGCAAGACACCGACCAAGGTCGACTAGTCCGGCCACTGGGATCCTTGCCACAGCCTTTTCTGTTGAAGGGCTAACAATGTCCCTTGTTCCCATTACGCCGTCTTGCCAAATGCCGTCGATAAAGAGCCGGTATATCTCCATTCCCTTAATCCGGTAGAAGCCCCGCCGGTTGAGAAGCTTTCATTTCCTTCGGCGTTGGCGTGCTGACCAAAGATCAATTTCCGCCGCCGCCGAGAATTGGTGTCTCGCCCTAAGAATCTCTTCAGTATTTTGGCCAGTTCTTGACGCGGTGCAGCAGTCCTCCTTGTTGACAAGCTATGAGGCGCCGCGTGCCTCGGTCTCAGCGCACGTCTGCTCCGTCTGTATCCGCACCGAACAAAGAGCCCCTCCGCAATTGGCAGCGGTGCTGACAGATTAGTATCCGAGACCAGGGTTTATTGGAGCGCCCCGAATAATCAGGATAATGCGGGTCATACGACCAGCGAGATAGTTCATTAAGGGTATTTCCGTTGAGAACTATGATGATGCAGCTGCAACGTCGAGGTTTAGGTCCACCAGAGAACAAGGTCCGGCCGCGCAAACCCAAAAAAGTTGTTCAGCAGAAGGCGACGTTTTTCATTGCCTGACTGTGGAGTGACCCCGTGTATAAAGCCGCCATCGATCAGTGCGATATCTCCGGCCTTGAGCTGGAGGTCTTGAAAGGGAATGGCCTCGAGATAACCGGACGAATAGGGATAGCCAGTAGTCTCCACGCCCTGCGACTTTCGGTCAGTGGCCGTCGGCCTGTGACTCCAGATGCGCAGGTCGCCACCTTTCTCCGGCATGCTGATATATAGGTTGAGAGCGAGGACAGTGTTGTTCGCCACCACAGGAAGTTCGCAATCGTCGCCGGCATATAGGACTTGAGCAACGTCGTCATGAGGCTCCAAGGCGTACTGGCCATTGCCAGACCAGCAGAAAGCCCGGCAAATGTTCGACTGACCGTGCTCCGAACGGGCCAAACGCAATTCAATGCCCTGATTGCGAAGCTCGCGCTTCAATGCGTCGAATAATCCGCGGAGCGGGTCGACCAAGCTACCTAAAAGGGCGTCGACAAACGGCCGCGCATGTTCCGATTCTGCAAAATAGGTGGCTGCATCCTTTCTGTAGTGAGATGCGCCAACATATTGTCCGGGAACGCCATCCTTGCGCTCCTTGAGACCGAGGCTGCGGGTAAAGTTCGCGCTGATCTCTTCGGCGATTTCGAAACTGAAGGCTTGCTTGATGTGTAAGCCGGTAATTTCCCCCTTTAGGGCGGAGATGATCTCGGCTGTGCTAATCGAGCCGGTCCGTTCTCTGATCGCAAGAGGCGATATGGCTGGTGTTCGAGAAACTTGGGTAGTTTCCATTGGCTTTCTCCCGTGGGCGTGATGAAAATATGGGTCGGTACGATCGAGTTTGTTCATCGCACGTCGGCGTTTCGGCAACCCAAATTTACGAGGACCAATGTCTGCTGCGGAGACTGTAGGCGACTATATTGCGCTTGCATATTGTTGGCTCGCAATTGCTCCATTCTATGGGTTGTCCCCTCAAAGTAAGTGACTTGATGAACAAGCGCGCTCTTGGATTGTGCGACGCGTGGAACTGACAGCGGCCAAACGCGGCGTTATATTTCGGCGAATGGTTTGTTGCGTGATGCATATCTTGGTTCTGCTCAATTTATCGGAGAAACGCGAAGAACGAACCTATAAAGGCTGGTAGTCTTTCGGTGATCCAGAACAGCGTCTTCAGCGGTACAGCTACGCGCATCGCCCATTGCGGGCTTCTGAACGTCGTTCAGCCTTCCGGTGAGGGATTTCAAAGCTGAGGCATCGGGAGAGACTGAACTTGCGCCGCCGACATAATCTTTTGGTGGCACGCACCGACCTCTGTTCCTTCAATACTGATGATCTGCGTCTCTGAAGAGTGGCTGGGCTTCATGCTGGTCCTTTGTGGGCCGGAACTAACCAGAATTTGGATCAAGCCGGGGCAAGGTCACATTAGACGATGCTAACATCGACGCCGCTCCCAAGCAGTAGTGCCGCTGCGATGTGACGAAGCGCCTGAGCTGTAATGCGGCTCGATGTTCACGATCCGCGCGAAGCTTGGCGCGTGACGCTACGACCTTGACGAGCATTCAAATGCCAGCGAGAAGTGACCAAGGGAAATGGATGGTAGTAATATCCGAGTTGCGAGATCTGCCTGGCGGCCTCTCTTTGAAGGGGGCGTATCAGGAGCTCGCGGCGTCATGCGTCCGACGATCGCTCTCGGCATATTGTGTTCCTGCGTCATCGCGACAACGCTGAAATGCGCAGCATCCAGCAACTCAATGCCGGAGGCTCATAAGCCGTCAAATCCGGCTTCTTGCGCTCGGGGTGCGGAAAGCGTCTATCGTCGGCGTTAATGTGGACAGGTCGGTTTGGCCATACGCGCGCGCTGCGTTTGGCTGGCGACAAGGAGCTACTCAGGACAGACGGGCGAAAGCTCGCATGGGAAGGCTAAAGCACGATGGCATTAAGTTCGATAACCTGAGTTTTTGAGTAGTTGGCGCAATCGTCCGATGTGAAGACTTTGAGTGCGTGACCGATTGCGGCACAGTCCGCATCGACGGTTCGCGCGGCAGCTTTGCGCACGAGGCGCTTGGGCTCGGCAAAGACCCTGTTCGATCGGGCTCAGGTCGGGCGAGTATTTTGGCAGTAAGAAGAGCTTGGCGCCGACGACCGAACGGATGAGTTGGCGAACTGCTTTGCCCCTGTGGCTGCCCAGGTTGTCTAAGACGACGATATCGCCTGATCGAAGGACGGGCAGAAGCACCTTCTCGACATAGGTGCGAAAGCTCAGTCGGTCCCTCGATGAGATCCGGTCATGGCGCAGGGCCGCCAGGAAGGTCGTGGTCTTCCAGCGACCGTGGGGAACCTTGGCGTGAAGTCTGCGCCCGCGTAGCGCCCATCCCCGCAAGGGCGCCACATCGGTCCTGGTCCAGGCCTCGTCGATAAAGACCTGCCATTCAGCTTCGAGGCGACCTCGATATTTTGTCCACTGGCCTCGCCGCCGCGCGACCTCGGGTCGATCGCGTTTGCCAGCCGCCACGCTTGAAATTGAGCTTCTCGGCATGCACGAAGTCCCGCACCGAGTGGTAGTCGACCTTCTGGCCGCGCTCGGCAAGCTCGGACACGAGAACCGCGTATGATGAAATCGCCATCCTTGATCCGCTGCGACAGCCAGACCGAGTGGTCTCCCGAAACTGCCTTCGGCTTGTGCCCGCCCATCTGACCAGGGCTCAATGCCGCCGGTCTCCTCGACCCGCTGCATCCAGCGGATCGCCGTGCTGATCGCTACCCCAAACCGCTTGGCTGGCTGATGCGGGACATCCCGCCCTCGATCGCGGCCACGACACGCTTACGGAGATGCAGAGAATAAGGCTTGCCCATCAATGCTAGCCTCCAATCCAGCCAGCATGATGAATCAGAAACTCGCTGATTTGGGAATCCCAATCGATTCAATCTAACCCCATCCCCCTTTTAGAAAGCACCGCCGCGCGCCGCAGAACGTGCGTCGATTTGGCGATGACGAGCGGGCCCCTGCTGTCAGGCGCTGCCAAACTCCTGAGAGCCTGACTGAAAAATGGGTGAGTGATCTCAGTGGGGTGTGATTCCATCGGATTTGCAAAGATTCGAGGG
>NZ_JAUMTJ010000129.1:0-6189 GCF_032654765.1 Bradyrhizobium sp. 33ap4
ACAAGCGGTCTTAGGAAGACAACTATAACACTCAACTCCTTGGCTCACAGAACGACATGGCTACGATCCGACTTATTTCCGCCACCAGAGCGAGGACATAGGAACAATCTCCAAAACCTGTGGGGAGAAAGAAGAGCGGTGGCTGCGATCCGGTTGATCGAACGGAAATTACCCCTCGGCTACCGGGCTGTGGCTCCACATGAATTTTTGATGCAAATTCCTTCAGAACAGGGGCTTGGAAGAGGTCGGCGGCGCTAAAGCTCAGCCCAAGTTCTGATGCTCGACTGAGCATCTGCACGGCCAAGAGCGAGTGGCCGCCCAGTTCGAAGAAGTGGTCGTGGCGCCCGATGCGCTCGACACTGAGAAGCTCGGCCCAGATCCGCGCCAGCGCCGTCTCGACCGCGCCCTGCGGCGCCTCATAGGCCGCCAGCGCATAGGCTTCGTCAGCCGGCGTCGGCAGCGCGTTGCGGTCGAGCTTGCCGTTCGGCGTCAGCGGCAGCGCCGCGATCGGCACGAACGCAGCCGGCACCATGTAATCCGGCAGCCGCGCAGTTAAGTGCGCGCGCAAGGCGCCCGCAAGCCCGCCTCCATCGCCCTCGCCTTCACTGGCCTCCGGCGCGCAGACCACATAGGCGATCAGATGCTTGTCGCCGGCGCGGCTCTGGCGCGCCACCACCACCGCCTCGCGCACAAAGGCGTGCTCGCAAAGCTTTGCTACGATCTCGCCCGGCTCGATGCGGTAGCCGCGGATCTTGACCTGGTCGTCGTTGCGGCCCAGGAACTCCAGATTGCCGTCCGGCAGATAACGCCCGAGGTCGCCGGTCCGGTACAGCCGATCGCCGCCGACAAAGGGACTGGCGATGAACCGCTCGGCCGTCAGTTCCGGTTGGTTCAAATACCCGCGCGCAACCCCCGCCCCGCCAATATAAAGCTCGCCCACCGCGCCGAACGGTACGGGCGCGCCATGATCGTCCAGCAGGTACACCCGCGTATTGGCGATCGGGCGCCCGATCGGGACCACTGACCCATCAAAATCAGCCGGACAATTCCAGAGCGTCGCGCAAACTGTTGCCTCGGTTGGCCCATAAGCGTTGACAATTGATGCCGGGGCAAGACTTCGGATGAGTTCAGCCTTCGGCAGCTCTCCGGCAAGAATGAGAACTTGCGAAGCCAAACATTCCAGATTCTTGCTTGCCGGAAGCAACGCGGGGGGTAACGTCGCATGGGTGATCGCTTCGCTTCGAAGATAATCCGATAGCTTGTTACTCGCTTGACGGATCTCGTCCGCAGGCAAGTGCAATGCGGCTCCAGAGCCAAACGCCATAACAAGCTCCCAAGCGCTTGCATCAAACCCAATGGAGGCGAACTGCACGACTCGGCTCTTGGAAGAAGCGCGAAAAAGGCCGACCTGAGCCAACAGCAGATTGACCAGTCCCCGATGCTGGACCATGACGCCCTTTGGGGTTCCTGTGGATCCTGAGGTATAGATCACATAGGCGAGATGGCTGGATGTGAGGCCAAGCGCGCGCGGGTCGGGATCCGAATCCGGCTGTTCGACCCAGGCCGGCGTGGCCGTCGCCAGATCGACCACCGTCACGGCGGCCAGCACCTCGGGGCCAAGTGCTGCGCGTCCGGCGGCATCGCAAAGCAGCAGCCGCGGCGCGGCATCGTCGACAACCTGCCGCAGCCGTTCGCTGGGATAGGCCGGGTCCAGCGGCAGATAGGCTCCGCCCGCCTTGAGGATCGCCAAAAGCCCGACCACCATCGCCAGGCTGCGTTCCAGGCAGATCGCCACCGGCTGATCCGGCTTGACCCCGAGGGCGATCAGATGATGCGCCAGGCGGTTGGCCCGTGCGTTGAGCTCACCATAGCTCAGCCGCTCATCTTCGCAGACCAGCGCCACCGCCTCCGGCGCCCTTTGCACCTGTGCCTCGAACAGCTCATGGATGCACCGCTCCGACGGATAAGGCGCCGCCGTCCGGTTCAACTCCTCCAGCAGATAGCTGCGCTCCTCGGCCGGCAGGATGTCGAGCTCGCGCACCGCCATGTTGGGGGCATGCTCCAGCGCCTCCGCCAGCTGCTCGAGCGCCCGCTGCATGTAGCCGCAGACCCGGTCCGCAGAGAGAGGCTCCGCCACCTGCGCCGTCAGGCCGAGCGCTTCGCCATAATCGTCGACCGACAGGGTTACGGGATAGTTGGTGCGCTCCTCGCCGCCGAGCCATTCCACGCCCGACAGGACATCATCCGTTCCGAAGCGGGGCGTGGCCGCCGGCCTGTTGTGACGGTAGTTCAACAGCGCGCTGAACAACGGCGCCGGCGCCGCAACGCCGCTGCAGCGTTGCGCCAGCGCCAGCGAAGCATGCTCGTGCGCCAGCAGCTCGGAAAGCTGCGCGTGGGTGCTGCGCACGCTCGCCGCAACCCCGGTCTCGTCCAGGGCAAGCCGCACAGGCAACGTGTTGATGAACAGGCCCATTGTACGATCGGCGCCCGCACCCGCATGCATCCGGCCGAACAGCACCGTGCCGAACACCACCTGCTCTCGGCCGCTGCTGCGCGCCACCACCTGCCCCCAGGCCAGATGGCACAGGCTGGCCAAGCTCACCCCGAGCCGCTGCGCCTGTTCGCGCAGCCGCTCGTTGAGCGCCTGCGGCAGCATCCGATGCGCCTCACTGAGCCCGCTGCCGTCGCCGTAGACCTCGCTTAGCCCAAACGGCATGGTCGGCTCGTCGATGTCGGCCAGCATCTGTCGGAAGAACTCTTCGTGCGCTTGCGCACTCACGCCCAGCCGCGTTTGCACGACCAGATTGCGGAACGGCTGCGGCTCTGACAGCTCATGCGCGCGCCCCTCCAGCACGGCGCGCACCTCGGTATGCATCACCTCCAGCGTCGTGTGATCGCCGATCAAATGGTGCTGCAGCTGCAGCAGCAGCCAGCGCCTGCTGCCCGGCTCGGGCGCTATCACAAACCGCAACAAGGGCGCCTGGCCAATTTCGATGCGCTGCCGGCGCGGATCAAACCGGCGCCGGAGCTCGTCGGCGCCGGAGCTTTCGCAGCCGTCCAGCTCGACCTCGCTCACGTGTAGCGGCGCGCGCCGCCAGACGACCTGGACCGGGCTCGACAGCCCCTCCCAAACAAACGCCGTACGCAGGATGTCGTGCCGATCCACCACCTGCTGAACCGCACCAAGGTAGCGCTCCAACAGGCTACGGTTGGCAAACGCCACCTGCGACACCATCAAATAGGGATCGCCCCGACTGGCTAGCAGATGATGGAACAGGATGCCGTCTTGCAGCGGCGACAGGCCATAAATGTCTTGGATGTTGCTGACGCCGCCGGGCACTGCGGCGACGATCCGATCGATCTCGCCCTGCGTCAGCTCAATAAGCGGCAGCATCGGCGGCGTAATGGCCGTGCTCTGCTCGGTGATCAGGTTGACGGGGGCTGCCACCTCGTGATGGCTACCAAGGCCGGCGGCAAGATCGGCCAGCACCGGACTGGCGAACAAGGTGCGTACCTCCACCCCGAGCGACAGCCGTCGCAGCCGCTCCAACACCTGCACGGCCAAGAGCGAGTGGCCGCCCAGTTCAAAGAAGTGGTCGTGGCGTCCGATGCGCTCGACACCGAGAAGCTCGGCCCAGATCCGCGCCAGCGTCGTTTCGACCGCGCCCTGCGGCGCCTCATAGGCCGCAAGCGCATAGGCTTGATCGGCCGGCGCCGGCAGCGCGTTGCGGTCGAGCTTGCCATTCGGCGTCAGCGGCAGCGCCGCGATCGGCACGAACGCAGCCGGCACCATGTAGTCCGGCAGCCGGCTACTCAAGTGCGCGCGCAAGGCGCCCGCAAGCCCGCCTCCATCGCCCTCGCCTTCACCGGCCTCGGGCGCGCAGACCACATAGGCGATCAGATGCTTGTCGCCGGCGCGGCTCTCGCGTGCCACCACCACCGCCTCGCGCACAAAGGCGTGCTCGCAAAGCTTTGCTACGATCTCGCCCGGCTCGATGCGGTAGCCGCGGATCTTGACCTGGTCGTCGTTGCGGCCCAGGAACTCCAGATTGCCATCTGGCAGATAGCGTGCGAGGTCGCCGGTCCGGTACAGCCGATCGCCCTCGACAAAGGGACTGGCGATGAACCGCTCGGCCGTCAGTTCCGGTTGGTTCAAATATCCGCGCGCAACCCCCGCCCCGCCAATGTAAAGCTCGCCCACCGCGCCGAACGGCACGGGCGCGCCATGGCCATCCAGCAGGTACACCCGCGTGTTGGCGATTGGGCGACCGATCGGGACCACTGATCCGTCAAAACCAGCCGGGCAATTCCAGGCCGTCACGTCGATAGCAGCTTCCGTGGGACCGTATAGATTGTGCAGACCAGTCCAAGGCAATACGCGACGAACCTTCTGCGCAAGGCTGGCAGAAAGCGCCTCACCACTACATATGAGACGCGTCAGCGATGTGCAGCGATCAACACCCTTCGCATCCATGAAGCTGATCAGCATGGATGGTACAAAGTGTGCAGTGGTGATGCGTTGGCCGACTATCAAGTTGACAAGCGCATCAGGGTCTTTGTGCGCACCAGGAAGCGCCAGCACCAAGCTCGCCCCTTCAAGCAACGTCCAGAAGAATTCCCAGGCCGAGACATCGAAGCCAAATGGGGTCTTCTGCAAGACAACGTCAGTCGCTTTGAGTGCGTAGGCTTTTTGCATCCAGATCAGGCGATTGATAATAGCCCGATGCTCATTCTGCGCTCCTTTGGGCGTTCCAGTTGAGCCTGAGGTGTAGATCACATAGGCAAGATGGCGCGATGTGAGGCCAAGCGTGCGCGGATCGGGGTCCGAATCCGGCCGTTCGACCCAGGCCGGCGTGGCCGTCTGCAGATCGACCACCGTCACGGTGGTCAGCACCTCGCGGCCGAGTGCTGCGCGTCCGGCGGCATCGCAAAGCAGCAGCCGCGGCGCGGCATCGTCGACAACCTGCCGCAGCCGTTCGCTGGGATAGGCCGGGTCCAGCGGCAGATAGGCTCCGCCCGCCTTGAGGATCGCCAAAAGCCCGACCACCATCGCCAGGCTGCGTTCCAGGCAGATCGCCACCGGCTGGTCCGGCTTGACCCCGAGGGCGATCAAATGATGCGCCAGCCGGTTGGCCCGCGCGTTGAGCTCGCCATAGCTCAGCCGCTCATCTTCGCAGATCAGCGCCACGGCCTCCGGCGCCTTTTGCACCTGCGCCTCGTACAGCTCATGGATGCACCGCTCCGACGGATAAGGCGCCGCCGTCCGGTTCAACTCCTCCAGCAGATAGCTGCGTTCCTCGGCCGGCAGGAGGTCGAGCTCGCGGACCGGCTGGCCTGCATCGGCAGCCATCGCCCACAGCAGCGCCAGCAGATAACCACGTTGCCGCTCGATCGTCGGGCGATCAAACAGCGCCGTGACATAACCCAGTGTTCCGGCGATCTCCTCGCCATGCTCGCCAAGGCTCAGCTCCAGATCGAACTTGATCTGATCGATCCCTTCGGAGGCGTCCTCCACACTCAGCCCCGGCAGGTCCAATGACCCAGCCGCATTGTTCTCCCAAGCCAGCATCACCTGCAACAGAGGGGTGTGATCAAGAGCCCGGGGCGGCTGCACGATCTCCACCACCTGCTCGAACGGCAGATCCTGATGCTCCTGCGCAGCCAGCACCGTGCGCCGCGTCCGCTCCAGAAGCTCCGACACGCTTGGCTCGTCCGACAGGTCGAGCCGTAGCGCCAGGGTGTTGACGAAGAAGCCGATCAACCCTTCGATCTCGCGACGGCCTCGATTGGCGCTCGGCACGCCGATCACAAGGTCGTCCTGCCCCGACAGACGCGACAGCACCGCCGCCCAGGCCGCCAGCACCGTCATGAACAACGTCGTGCCATGCTGCAGGCTGAGCCGCTTCAGCTCCCGCGTCAGATCCGCATCGATGACGATCGGAACCGTGGCCGCGGCAAATGACTGCTGGGCCGGCCGCGCACGGTCCGTCGGCAAGACAAGACGGGTCGTGCCTGCCAGCGCGCTGCGCCAATACTGCGCCTGCTTCTGCAGCCGTTCCCCCGACAGCCATTGGCGTTGCCAGGCGGCGTAATCCGGATACTGGATCGCCAGCGCCGGCAAAGGATCGTCCTGCCCAGCCGCGAATGCCCGGTAAAGCTGGCTGAGTTCACGCAGCAGCACGCCCATCG
>NZ_JAUMTJ010000130.1:0-6184 GCF_032654765.1 Bradyrhizobium sp. 33ap4
GCCCGGAATTACCGGGCCGTCGTCACTCTCGCTGCCATCGTCCTATGGCTGCGATAAGTGTCCACACCACCTAGAGCATGATCCGGAAAAGTGTGAAGCGGTTTTCCGAAAAGATCATGCTAAAACAAGAATCTAAAGCGCGATGACGATTTCAGCCTGAGTCTCATCGCGCTTTAAGAAGAATAGCCGGGAGCAGACCCATGGACTCCGCCGAACTCCGCGCAATGCAGGCTCCGATCAAGGAGCGCTACAAGACCGACCCCCAGGCCGCCGTGATCACGCTGAAGGCCAAGGGATCGATCGACAATGAGAGCATCGCCTGCAAGGTCGAGACTGGCCGTGCGCTCGCGATCGCCGGCCTCCACCCCGCTACCGGCGGCTCCGGGCTCGAGCTTTGCTCCGGCGACATGCTGCTGGAAGCGCTGGTCGCCTGCGCCGGCGTCACGCTGAAATCGGTCGCCACCGCGATCGACGTGCCGCTGAAGCCCGGCAATGTCTTCGCCGAGGGCGATCTCGATTTCCGCGGCACGCTCGGCGTCGACAAGGAGACCCCGGTCGGCTTCCGCGAGATCCGCCTCCGCTTCGAGATCGGCACCGACGCGCCGCAGGACAAGCTCGATCTCTTGCTGAAACTCACCGAGCGCTATTGCGTGGTCTATCAGACCATCAAGAACGGCCCGAAGGTTTCGGTCACGATGCAGCGGGTGTAGCCGCTTTCAACGGTGTCGTCCCGGCCTAGTGCGCGATTGCGCATGGAACCGGGACCCATACGCCGTGTCTTCTCGATTCAAGCCCCGCTGCCCGACGGCTTTCGCTCCTCACGAACAGCCGTGGTTATGGATCCCCGGCCTTCGCCGGGACGACGGAACAAATGTCCCCCGAACTCCACTTCGTCCTGATCCTCGTGTTGCGCATGGCGGTTGCGGCCGCATTCGTGGTCAGCGCGTCCATCATCACGGAGCGTTCGGGACCGGTGATCGGCGCGCTGATCGCAACCCTGCCGATCTCGGCCGGGCCGTCCTACACCTTCCTCGCGCTCGACCATGACGCCGCCTTCATCGCCGAGGGGGCGCTGGCGAGCCTGCCGGTCAACGCCGCCACGATCTATATGGGCCTGACCTACGCCGTGCTGGCGCAGCGCTTCAGCATGTGGATCAGCGCGGGCAGCGCGATCGCGGTGTGGCTGGTGCTCGCCACCATCATCCGCCAGTTCGAGTGGTCGCTCGCCGCCGGGCTGATCGTCAACGCCATAACCTTTGCGATCTGCATCCCGCTGCTCCGGCCCTATCGGCACGTCGCGAAAATGCCGCTGATCGCGCGGCGCTGGTACGACATTCCGCTGCGCGCCGCGCTGGTCGCAAGCCTGGTCGGCACCGTGGTCACGGCGTCAGGCTGGGTCGGCCCGCGCGTCACCGGCGTGATGGCGCTGTTTCCGATCGTATTCTCCTCGATGATGCTGATCCTGCATCCGCGCATCGGCGGCCCCGCAACTGCCGCCGTGCTCGCCAACAGCGCCTGGGGCTTGATGGGCTTTGGCCTCGGGGTTGCGGTGCTGCACGTCGCGGTGCTGCAACTCGGCTCGCCAATCGGCCTTTGCTGCGCGCTCGCCACCTGCATCGTCTGGAATCTGGTGCTGTGGCAGATCGGGCGGAGGAAAGTAAAACGTTGACGCCGTCATTCCGGGGCGATGCGAAGCATCGAACCCGGAATCTCGAGATTCCGGGTCTGGTCCTTCGGACCATCCCGGAATGACGACAGCACCTACCCCTTCGGCAGCTTTGCCCTCAACGCATACAGCGCATCCAGCGCCTCGCGCGGCGACATTTCGTCGGGGTGCAGCGCCTTCACCGCCTCGACCAGCAGATCGGCCTCGCTCGGCGGCTTGTCCTCGCTGGCGGCGCGGGAGGGGACGGCGAACAGCGGCAGGTCGTCGACCAAAGCGCGCGCGGTCTGGCCGCGATCTTGCGCCTCGAGTTTGGCCAGCACCGATTTGGCGCGTGTGATCACCGCGGGCGGCAGGCCGGCGAGTTTTGCGACCTGGATGCCGTAGGATCGATCGGCCGAGCCCGGCAGCACCTCGTGCAGGAACACGACGTCGCCCTGCCACTCCTTGACCCGCACCGTGGCGTTGAACATCCGCGGCAGTTTCGCCGAGAGCGCGGTCAACTCGTGATAATGCGTCGCGAACAGCGTGCGGCAGCGGTTGCTCTCATGCAGATGCTCGATCGCGGCCCAGGCGATCGACAACCCGTCGAACGTTGCCGTGCCGCGGCCGATCTCGTCGAGGATCACCAGCGACCGCTCGCTCGCCTGATTCAGGATCACCGCGGTCTCGACCATCTCGACCATGAAGGTCGAGCGTCCGCGCGCCAGGTCGTCGGCGGCGCCGACGCGCGAGAACAGCCGGTCGACGATGCCGAGCCGCGCCCGCGACGCCGGCACGTAAGAGCCGATCTGTGCCAAGAGCGCGATCAGCGCATTCTGGCGCAGGAAGGTCGACTTGCCGGCCATGTTCGGACCGGTGATCAGCCAGAGCTGACCGGATTTCTGGCCCGGCGCCGGCGACAGGTCGCAGGCATTGGCGATAAACGGCTGGCCGTCGCGCTTCAGTGCCTGCTCGACCACCGGATGCCGTCCGCCCTCGATCGCAAAGCCGAGCGAGCCGTCGACATCGGGCCGCACGTAATTGTCGTCGATCGCAAGCTTGGCCAATGACGTCGCGACGTCGAGCATCGCAAAGGCATGCGCGGCGTTGCGCAGATCATCGCTCGCCGCGAGCGCCATCGCGCTCAGGCGTTCGAAGATCTCGAGCTCGAGATTGAGCGCGCGCTCGCCGGCATTGGCGATCTTGGCCTCGGTCTCGCCGAGCTCTGCGGTGGTGAAGCGGACCTGCCCGGCCAGCGTCTGGCGATGGATGAAGGTTGCATTCAGCGGCGGCGCGAACAGCTTGTCGCCGTGCTGCGCGGTGACCTCGACGAAATAGCCGAGCACGTTGTTGTGCCGGATCTTCAGCGTCTTGATGCCGGTATCCTCGGCATAACGCGCCTGCATCGCGGCGACGACGAGGCGCGAGGCGTCGCGCAAATTGCGGCTTTCGTCGAGCGCGGCCTCATAACCCTCGCGGACGAAACCGCCGTCGCGCTTGATCAGCGGAAGCTGCTCGGAGAGTGCGCGGGAGAATTCCTGCGCCAGATCGCGCGAGGGACGCTGTAGCGCCGCCATCACGGTCGAAACCTCGGCCGGCGGATTGGAAAGCTGCGCCAGCAGCTCCAGCGCCTGGTCGGCGGCGAGGATGCCGTCGCGCAGGCTGGCGAGATCGCGCGGGCCGCCGCGGCCGACCGAGAGCCGCGCCAGCGCGCGCGACATGTCGGGCGCCGCGCGCAGCACGGTCCTGACGTCCTCGCGCGCCGCGGAATCCGCGACGAAGGCCGAGACGGCATCGAGCCGCCGCGCGATCACGGCAACGTCGGTCAGCGGCGCGGCAAGGCGCTGTGCCAGGAGGCGCGAGCCGGCCGCGGTGACGGTGCAGTCGATCGCATCGAGCAGCGAGCCGCGACGCTCGCCGGCCAGCGTGCGGGTCAGTTCGAGGTTGGCGCGGGTCGCCGGATCGATCGCCATCGTGGTGCCGGCGGCCTCGCGCGCCGGCGGCGACAGCGGCGGACGTTTGCCGACCTGGGTGCGGTCGATATAGGTGACGGCCGCGGCTGCGGCGGTCGCCTCCAGTCGCGACATCGCTGACAGGCCGTCCATGGTCGCGACCGCGAAATAGTCGCAGAGTCGCCGCTCGGCGGTGGCGCTGTCGAACACGTCGCGGGTCAGCGGCGTCACCGACGGCAGTTCGCGCAAGGTCGGCGCCAGCTCGCTGTCGCTGTAGAGCGCATCGGTGACGATGGCCTCGTTCGGATTGATGCGCGCCAGCGTCGCCGCGAGCTCCGCGGTCGCACACTCCGTCACCATGAATTCGGAGGTCGAAATGTCGATCCAGGCAAGGCCAAGACGATCCGCACCGGCCGAGCCGCGGGCGCGCGCGATCGCGATCAAGTAATTGTTGGTGCGGGCGTCGAGCAGGGTGTCTTCGGTCAGCGTGCCCGGCGTCACCAGCCGCACCACGCCGCGGCGGACCACGCTCTTGTTGCCGCGGGCTTTGGCCTCCGCGGGATTTTCCGTCTGCTCGCACACCGCGACACGATGGCCGGCGCCGATCAGGCGATGCAGGTAATCTTCGGAGCGTTCGACCGGAACGCCGCACATCGGGATGTCCATGCCCTGATGCTTGCCGCGCTTGGTCAGCACGATGCCGAGCGTCCGGGAGGCGATCTCCGCATCCTCGAAGAACAGTTCGTAGAAGTCGCCCATCCGGTAGAACAGCAGCAGGCCGGGATGGGCGGCCTTGATTTCCAGATACTGTTCCATCATCGGCGTGACGCGCGACGGCGCCTCGGCGGCAGGAGCGGGCTCGGGCGGAACGGGGATGGGCTGCTGGACTGTCATGAGGGGGCGGAAACTACAAAATTTCGTCGCGCGGTCCTATCCGCGAAGTCGGGGTTTTCCACCCTGTCCACGCGCCAATTATGTCAGCCCTCACGGCAATGCGTGCGGGGCGCGCAGCCGCATCAATTGACCTGCCGCGGGCACGCTCCTAAAACCGATCTCAAGTTCCAGCAGATCCAGCGCCTAAGTCGCGGCATTCAGGGAGAGATTCAATGCGTGATGTGTTCATTTGCGATGCCGTCCGGACCCCGATCGGCCGTTTCGGCGGCTCGCTCGCCAAAGTACGCGCCGACGATCTCGCGGCGGCCCCGATCAAGGCGCTGATGGCCAAGCACCCGACGCTCAATTGGAACGAGGTTGACGAGGTCTATTTCGGCTGCGCCAACCAGGCCGGCGAAGACAACCGCAACGTTGCGCGCATGGCGCTGCTGCTCGCAGGCATGCCAGAGTCGGTTCCCGGCCAGACCCTGAACCGGCTCTGCGCCTCCGGCCTCGATGCAGTCGGCGCTGCGGGCCGCGCCATCCGCGCCGGCGAGATCGATTTCGCGATCGCGGGCGGCGTCGAATCGATGACGCGCGCGCCGTTCGTGATGGGCAAGGCCGCGGAAGCCTTCTCGCGTTCGTCCGAGATCTACGACACCACAATCGGCTGGCGCTTCATCAATCCGCTGATGAAGGCGCAGTACGGCGTCGATGCGATGCCAGAGACCGGCGAGAACGTCGCTGAGGAATTCCAGGTGTCGCGCGCCGATCAGGATGCGATGGCGATCCGCTCGCAGCAGCGTGCGGGCGCGGCGATTGCGTCGGGCTATTTCGCCGAGGAGATCGTTCCGATCCAAGTGCCCGGCGGCAAGGCCGGCCCGATCACCGTCGACAAGGACGAGCATCCGCGTCCGGAGACCACGCTCGAAGGTCTCGCCAAGCTGAAGCCGATCGTGCGCAATCCGGGCACAGTGACCGCGGGCAACGCGTCCGGCGTCAATGACGGCGCCGCCGCGATGATCCTCGCTTCCGAAGCCGCGGTGAAGAAGCACGGCCTGACGCCGCGCGCAAAAATCCTCGGCCTTGCCTCGGCCGCGGTGCCGCCGCGCATCATGGGCATCGGTCCGGTGCCGGCAACGAAGAAGTTGGTCGAACGCCTCGGCATCAAGGTGTCGGACTTCGACCTGATCGAGCTCAACGAGGCCTTCGCCTCGCAGGGTATCGCCTGCCTGCGCCAGCTCGGCGTCAAGGAAGACGCCGATTTCGTCAATCCGCATGGCGGTGCGATCGCGCTCGGCCACCCGCTCGGCATGAGCGGCGCGCGGCTGGTCTTGACCGCCGTGCACGGCATGGAGAAGCGGGGCGGGAAGCTTGCCTTGGCAACTATGTGCGTCGGAGTCGGTCAGGGCGTTGCGGTCGCGATCGAAAAACTTAATTAAGCCAATGGCTTGGAGGGGCTGAAAACAGCCCTTCCCCAAATTGGTTATGCATTATAATGATCTGACGTGAGCTCACCGGGCGCGTGGGCCGCGGAGGAATTCGCCATGACCTTGTTGTACCCGCTGCAATCGCTTGCGGCCCATCCGGCGCGGCTGTCGCCGGACTATCGCTCCACCGTGAAGCGTTCGCCGCAGAAGCCGCTGATCCCGATGCGGCACACGCTCTCGGAGCTGACCGGGCCGGTCTATGGTCATGAGACCGTGCGCGCGCA
>NZ_JAUMTJ010000131.1:0-5752 GCF_032654765.1 Bradyrhizobium sp. 33ap4
TAGCCATGTCGTTCTGTGAGCCAAGGAGTTGAGTGTTATAGTTGTCTTCCTAAGACCGCTTGGCCTCCGACTTGAAGCTGAGCGTGAAGCTAGAAACGCTGAAGCTGAAGCTGAGCGTGAAGCTAGAAAAGCTGACCGTGAGCTTGAGGCTAAGAAGCTAGAAGCTGATCGTGAGCTCGAACTTAGGAGACTTGAGATAGAAGAGAAGCGCCTTGAAACGTCTCGGAGTGAGACTAGTTTCGTTGACCCTGAGAAGGTCAAAATGTCTAAACTTTTGCAACCGTACAAAGTTGGGGACGATATTGGCTTGTTCCTTGTCCATTTTGAGAGGACATGCGAGAAGGTCAATATTCCTGAGGACTTGTGGTCCCAGCGTCTTTTGACGGTCCTGCCCTGCGAAGCAGCCAGTGTGCTTGCACGTCTCAGTAAGGAGGACGCAAATGATTACGCGAAGGCTAAGGCAGCACTTCTGAGGAAGTATAGGTTGTCTACAGAGGGTTTCAGGCAAAAGTTTAGAAGCTCAGTGATTAAGACTGGAGAAAGCTATCCTGAGTTTGCCTACAACGTAAAGGCCACCATGGTAGAGTGGTTAAAAAGCGCGAACGCCTATGACGACCGAGACAAAGTCCTGGAGTGCTTCTGTCTTGAACAGTTTTATCGAGGGATTCCCGACAAAGTAGAGTTCTGGGTCCAAGATAGAACGGACGTTAAGACAGTAGAACAAGCTGCGGAGCTTGCTCAGGACTATGTACTGCGCAGAGAAGCGCGAGGTCAGGATCGCAAAAGAAAGGCGTACCGCGAGAGTGATAAGTCCTTCGGGAAAAAGCGTCACTTCGGAAAGTCTGAGTCCGGTAAGGGAATGGGTAATTTCCCTAAAGGAAAGGATAGTGCAGAGACTGTTCCAAAGGAAGTGGAAGGGCATAATCCCAGTAAGGAGGCAAAAGAGGCGAAAGCAAAGAGAGCTTTCGAAACAAGAAGGCAGAGCGTCTGCTATAACTGCAACGAGCCAGGGCACTTCGCTGCGAACTGTCCTAAACCTAAGGTGGTATTTTCGTACGTCAGTGAAGACGATGAAAATATTGCGCTGCTGAGTCCATACATGCGTGAGCTGGAGGTTAACAGGAAACCTTGCAGAGTTCTACGTGACTCCGCTTCTACTATGGACGTCGTGCACCCGTCATACGTGAGGAGTGAGGATTACACGGGAGAATGCGCATGGATTAAGCAAGTGGTGGAACAGCAAAGTGTATGTCTGCCCATGGCTAAAGTTTGCGTCACAGGACCGTTTGGCGAGCTGCACACGGAAGCCGCAGTTTCCCCAAATTTGTCCGAGTCATACCCGTATCTGTTCTCGAATCGGTCAGATAAGCTTCTGAAAGAGAAGGGATTAAGTTATGGGGATGGCGTTGTGCAGGCTCTAACGCGATCGAAGGCAAGGGAACTTGCTTCGAAGCTTAAGTACGATGAGGAGAAGTTGGCACCACGAGCGACTATCTCCGTCAGTCGTGAGCAACGGGAAAGTGATCCCCCGGAAGAAACTAACCCTACGGTAGCAGAGCATAAGACCCAAATGGACCCACTAGAGGGCAAGTCTGACGTTGGTTGCGCTGAAGGGAAAGATGATCAGAACGATGATGGCGGCACTGTTCTGTCTCCAACGGCGTCTAACTTCTCAAACCTTCTACAGGTAGATAAGCAGACCCTGATGAGTCAGCAGATCGCTGATCCATCTCTGAAGGATCTCTATACCTGGGCGAAGGAACGTAGCGCGAAAAAGAACGTGAAGTTCTTAGTGAAAGAAGGCATCCTATACCGTAACTACGAAGGTAAAAGGAGAAGGGCCTTCAATCAGCTGGTGGTCCCTCAGAAGTACCGGGAAGACCTTCTACAGCTCTGTCATGCTAACGCGTGGTCAGGACACCTAGGAGTTGGAAAAACCAAAAAGAGACTTCTGCAGGAGTTTTATTGGCCTCGGTGCTTTAAATCCGTGGAGGATTATGTGAGGTCATGTGATACTTGCCAGCGAGTTGGCAAGCCAAACGAGAAATGCAAAGCTCCACTAGTGTTGGTTCCGTTGATTACAGAACCGTTTTGCCGACTTGTCGTTGACGTAGTAGGGCCGTTGCCTGTGACTGAATCAGGGAACAAGTATATTTTGACGATGATTTGTCCAGCAACGAAGTTCCCTGAAGCAGTACCTCTAAAGCAGGTAAACTCCCCCGAAGTCGTGGACGCGCTGTTGTCAGTGTTTGCTAGAGTGGGATTTCCCACGGAAATTCAGTCAGATCGTGGTAGCGTTTTTACTAGCGAACTGACAAGTACCTTCTTTGAGAAGTGCGGAATGAAGATAGTGCACAGTTCGGTTCACCATCCGCAGTCGAATAGTGTAGAACGATGGCACTCCGGCTTAAAACGCACTCTGAGAGCGTTGTGCTTTGAGCACCAGAAGGACTGGGATGCATGTTTACCAGCTCCAACGTTCGCTTGTAGGACAGCCTGTCACGAAAGCACAGGTTTCACGCCTGCGGAACTAGTGTATGGTCGCGCCCTTCGCTCTCCGACGAGAATTCTAAGGGAGATGTGGGAGGAAAAGGGTGAAACCGCGACGGTCGTGCAGTATGTACTAGACTTGTTAGAGCGCATGCAGTCCATGCAGAACCTGGTCCGAGAGAGCATGAAGGAAGCTCAGACTAAGGCAAAGGGTTACTATGACAGAAATGCCAGACAACGCAAATTCAGCGTCGGGGACAGAGTTCTGATTTTAAGATCGGCGAGGCAAAACAAGCTCCAGGTTCACTGGGAAGGTCCCGTTGAAATTCTACAGAGGATTTCGGACACAAATTACGTGGTGCGACTAGGTGGCAAGCGTAAGCAAGTGCAAATTTACCACGTGAACCTGATGAAACCGTACGTGGAGCGCCAGGGCATAATAAATCTCACGGTCAACATGCCGGAAGAAATTCCTTTGGACATGGCAGACCTTCCAGAGGACAGCAAGACCTACTCAGTAGGCGAGATACTGGAGAAGGCGGCTACTATTAGTAAACTAACGTACAGCCAGACCCAGGAGTTGAAGAAAGTGATCAAGGAGTACCGCGACCTTTTTGCAAGAAGGCCGGGAAGCACCTCACTTATAAAACATGACATCGAACTTACCGAGGAGACGCCTATACAAGCAAAACCTTACAGGCTCGCTCCAAAACAAAAGGAGATTTTAGAGAAAGAGATTAAGAAGATGCTCGATTTCGAAATCATTGAGCCAGGGGAGAGCGACTTTACGTCTCCAATTTTCTTAGTGGAAGTACCTGGAAAGGACCCGAGACCGTGCATCGATTACCGCAAACTGAACGCCATTACAAGGGACCAGGCCTACCCTATTCCGAACATAGAAGAAAGAATAGAACAGGTCAGCAATGCGCGGTATATATCGAGTTTGGATCTCATCAGAGGATACTGGCAGGTACCACTAACAGAGAGAGCAAGCAGATATGCAGCTTTCATTTGCCACTTGGGCACGTTTCGCCCTCGGATGTTAACATTCGGCTTAAAGAACGCTCCATTCTGCTTCTCGAGACTAATGGACAATGTCCTAAAAGGAACAGGGAATTTCGCTTTGCCGTACTTGGACGACATAGCCATCTTCTCTGATACTTGGGAAGACCATCTGGCCCAACTAAGAGTAGTGTTCAGTCGTCTCCGTTCAGCCGGACTTACCATAAAGGCTGAAAAATGTCAGCTGGGCTGTGCTGAGATACAGTATCTAGGTCACGTTGTAGGTCAAGGGAATAGGCGGCCTCTAGAGGCTAAGGTAGCCGCAGTGAAAGAATTCCGAAGGCCGCTAACGAAATCGGACATAAGAGCTTTTCTGGGGCTTACAGGCTACTACCAGCAATACATAAGGAAATATTCCGAATTGGCCAGTCCACTGACCGATGCACTGCGCAAAGGAGAGCCTAATCAGGTGAGATGGGACGAAAAAAAGGAAAGGTCTTTCCAAGGACTTAAGGCATCCTTAATCAGCAAGCCAATCCTTCGAGCTCCCGATTATGGGAAGCCCTTCGTTGTGCAATGTGACGCGAGTGACAAGGGACTAGGGGCGGTGTTATGTCAACGGGACGAAGCCGGGAAAGAGCATCCCGTTCTTTATGCTAGCAGGAAGCTAACAGTTCGGGAGCAAGCGTACAGCGCCTCTGAGAAAGAGTGCGCGTGCCTAGTGTGGGCCGCCCGAAAGTTCAACTGCTACCTTTACGGCACACGGTTCACCTTCGAAACCGATCACTGCCCACTACAGTGGCTACAGAATATGTCTCCGAAAAACGGCCGGCTTCTTCGTTGGAGTTTAATTCTCCAAGAATACAACTTCAATGTTGTATATAAGAAAGGGAAGCATCACGGAAACGCCGATTGCTTGAGCCGCTACTCCTGTGGCTGAATGCACGTGCGTGAGCACAGTTTTCTCACGGTGTTCTCAGTTACATGATTCGGGAAATCATAAGTGGGCAGCCCAATGTTTTGGGTTAAATAACATGGGCTGAGTGAATTTTCCAAATCTGTTCTCAGATTCGGCGGGTAGTTTGGGATTTATTTGGCATTTATCCTTGGTGTGTGTCAGGGAAATTTTGCCGCTTGTTCGATTGATGCTTGGGGTTGTGGGTCTGAATCAGCTGTTTGGCAGTGAAATGTGATCAGATCCAAGTGCTACAAACTGCTAAGCAAAGTGCTTGTGCCTGTGAACTGCTTGTGCTTGTGAACTGCTATGTGCTGGGAACTGCCTGAACTTTTGTGCTCCAGAGTGTGCCCAGAGCAGCCCATGTAAGCCTTTTCGCTGTGACGCGACTGGAACAGACTTGACGGATCGCCTGACGTGGATCTTCTCTGGCGGCGGAGGAGCTGTTACGTCCGTGCCTTCGAAATGCGCGGCCACTTCGTCGTCTTCCTCGGCCATCGTCCGGCCGGCGAGCAATCCCGTCAGCACCATCGTCAGCAACCTTACCAAGCAGCAGCATCGTCATCGGGGTACGAGCTGATCGGACCACTGGCTCGAGGCTCGTGCGTTCGAGGCATAAAACCGGCGCGCGAGCGGCCAGCATTAGTATTCTGCTTCGAGGTCTCAAGCAGTTCAGAGCTCTCACGCCAAGCTCCATTAAACCTATTCGTTCTTTTTATAGAAAGGCTCGTCGCTGTCGTTCCTCTTGACCACGCTACGCTACGACACCCACTGGAGGTCCGCGACAACTTGGTAGCAGCACCGGTACGATAACGCGACAACTGGTGGCAGACCCGGTGGGATATATCACTACAACTGCTAGCAGATTCGGTGGGATAACCGCGACAATTCTAAAACCGGAAGACACAAGGAAGCAGAGGAATAACAAATTCAAGTTCTATGGAGAGCGATTGCAAGGATGTGACCCACGGAAGATCACGCCACTTCGCATGTTAGGGAACAAAGTGCGATAGTGGAAAGCGATGAAAAACAACTCAATCGGAGGAGTTGAAGTAACCACCATCCCTATCTCGGGGTGAACCCATTCCAGGACTCGGTATCCTTATTGAGAAAAGAAAACTCTTCCCGGGTCTCACGTCGGCTCCTCCGAGCTGGATTGTGTTACCGCACTGAACCCCGAAGGGCCGATCTCCGTGTCCAGGCTGGGGAATATTAACCCCATTCCCTTTTGGCCGAGGCAGGCTTACCATTAAACCACCTGCTTCGTAAAAAATTTCTCATTTTGCCTAATGTCCGGCTGACCCA
>NZ_JAUMTJ010000132.1:0-5748 GCF_032654765.1 Bradyrhizobium sp. 33ap4
CACCACCCGCATGTGCACATGATCGTGCCGGGCGGCGGCATCGCGCCGGACGGCCAGCGCTGGGTGTCCTGCCGGCCGGGCTTCTTCCTCCCCGTGCGCGTGCTCTCCCGCCTGTTCCGGCGGCTGTTCCTTCAGAGGCTCGTCGCCACGCACCACGCCGGTCGCCTGAGCTTCTTCGGCGATCACGCCCATCTCGCCGAGGCGCAATCCTTCGCAGCTTATCTCGCGCCACTGCGCAAGGCCGAGTGGGTCGTCTACGCAAAACGGCCGTTCGGCGGGCCGGAGGCGGTACTGGCCTATCTGTCGCGCGATACCCACCGCGTCGCCATCGCCAATAGTCGCCTGATTGCCTTCGATCAGCAGCGCGTCACTTTCAGATGGAAGGATTACCGGGTCGAGGCCCACGACCGTCAAAAGCGGATGACGCTCACCACCTTCGAGTTCATCCGTCGCTTCCTCATTCATGTCCTGCCAAAGGGCTTCCACCGCATCCGTCATTACGGCCTGCTGGCGAGAGGCGCGTGCGCCGACAATATCGCACGCGCGCGCGAGCTGCTCGCCGTCGAAGATCGCGAGGATGGGCTCACCGAGACCCTCGTCGACATCGGCAAGCCGCCGTGTCCATGCTGCGGCGGCCGCATGATCGTCATCGAGGTCTTCGTGCGCGGTGAGATGCCGCGCCAATCGCCGACCGCTCCAAGCCGCGTCATCAGGATCGACACCTCATGACCACGCAACGGCCATTCCGCAAAACTGATCATCTTGCCGGCCGTCCATCGACTGGCCACGGCCGAGTGCACCCGAACGTTCTCCTGTCGTCGTCAATCCGTCGACAGTTCCTGGAGTTCGATGCTGCCCACCATTCATTCAAAGACCGCAACACCGGCGCGCAACTCGCGGCATCGGCTCGAACTCAATCGGCCAGCTCAGCCGCAGCGCTCAAATTCCCATAGCGCTGCCCGCACCATCCCGCCCGCCATGCACGGTTTTTGGAGGCTTTCGGACGCCGGCCGCCCGAGTATGCCGCGCCGTCGCCGCCGCGGCCGGCATCCGAAACCCTTCACAGGAACGGACGTATCGGTGACCGAACTGAGCGCCGGGAGTCCGCCATTCCATATGAGCACAATGGATTTGCAGCCCGGACCTCCAAAGAACACAGCCTCGCGCAATTGCGCCCGCACTAAGCTGCCTCGCCCTTATCTTCATCAATTGGCTCAACGACGATCGGCAAAGTATGCGTACCGCGCTCATGGATGTGCGCCGCCGCTGTGCGGTCTATGGCCAGGCTGAGAACTTCCGGTCGACTGTAGTGGCCGCGCGAGTCCATGAGTTGCTTGCGCCGATCGATCAACGCGAAATCGAGATCGGCAATCACCTGACCTTCACCGGAACGGAGGGGTTCGCCGATCAGTTCACCTTCGGGCGAAATGATTGCCGTGAAGCAGCCGCCGGAGATTGGTCCAATGCTGCACCCGGTGTCCTTCATGATCTGTGCTTGCTGTTCGCTATCCAACCACGCTGTTGCGTTGACGACGAAACAGCCGGCTTCAAGGGCGTGTTGGCGAATATTGACTTGTGTCTGCTCGGCAAATCGTTCACCCGCGAATGAACCCGGATACATCGCCGAATGGATCTGTTCGCCGTCCGCCATCAGGGCGTAGCGCGCCAGCGGATTGTAATGCTCCCAGCATGTCAGCTGGCCGATACGGCCGACGGCGCAGTCCACCGCGCGCAACCCGGAGCCGTCGCCCTGGCCCCAAATCATGCGCTCATGGAAAGTGGGACTGATCTTCCGACGGCGTTGGATCAGGTCGCCGTCTGCGTCGAACAACAATTGCGTGTTGTAGAGCGTGCCGCCGTCCCGCTCATTGACACCGATCGACACGACCATCCTGGCCCGCCTCGCAGCCTCAGCGATGGCCTCTGTAGTGGCCGAGGGTACCGTTACCGCCTGATCGAGCAGCCTGAGGTGCTCCTTGCCGGTTCTGATCTCGAAAGGGGTCTGCACGAATGAGAAATAGGGATAATACGGCACCACCGTTTCGGGGAACGTGGCGAACTGAGCCCCCAGCTTGGCGAGTTCCCCGATCTTCTGAACTACTTTTTGCACCGTTCCTTCCCGGCTGTAAAGCACGGGGCTGATCTGTACGGCAGCGGCTTTGACGATAGTCATGCTATTCTCCACGAATGCAAATTGAATCGATGGGACCGCTGCTCATACCACTTGCTGGAACGACGCCTTTGAATTACGCGCAAAACGGAGAAAGAACCCCTGCATCGCTTGATCGGCTCTGGTGCGGGCTTTGGCGAACGCATCAGGACCAAGGGCCGAGCCTTCAACGGAGAAGAACGTCAGGTCATGCAGGCCGATGGTGCTCAGGATAGCTTTCAGATACGGCGTGAGAAAATCCGGCTGATGCGTGCGCTCCCCAGAAAATCTTCCGCCCGAGGACACCGCGACAAAGACTGGACGGTCGCGCAGTGCGCCCAGTTTTCCTTCGGCAGTCACGTTGAAAGTTCGACGGACTCGAACGACGTGATCGATCCACGCCTTCAGAGCGACGGGCACCGTGAAGTTATGCATTGGAGTTGCGATGACCACGAAATCGGCGCTCTCCAGCTCCTGAATCAGTTGTTCTGACCGGGACATGGAGCCCTCGGCAAACAGTTCCGCGGACGATCGCTCGGTGCTGCCAAGAGCAGTCGCGTAGCTTTCATCGAGATCGGCGATGGCGCGACCGATCGGTCGAATGATGACGGTTGCCGTGAGCTCGCCATCCAGCAAATAGTCGATGATTTTTTGAGATAATCTGTAGCTCTCCGATGCCTGTCCGCGGGGGCTGCAAATCAAATGCAGTATTTTCATCATCTGCTTTCCAATCGCTGCGGTCTAACTCTGTTCATCAACGATAAGCAATTGCAGCCTGCATCCAAGGGCCATAAATGAGCTTTGCGAGTGGTCCATGATTGCCCGTGCGATAGTTTCGGCGTTGCAGCCCGCGAGGGGTGGAGACCGATCCGAGCCGTTGTGGCATAGTAGGTTTCGTTCCTCCACAGGTCGGATCGGGCCATGCCTGCCGTGAAACCTGAAAAAATCTCCCCGCTTGATCCAACGGCGGCCGCACCGTTCTACCGGCAAATTTACGATCGGTTTCGCGACGCTATCGCTACTGGAATGCTGAAGCCTGGCGACCGCATTCCTTCGGCACGGTCGCTGACCAAGGAATTGGGGCTGGCCAGAGGTACCATTGAAACTGCTTATTCCTTGCTGGCCGCGGAGGGGTATATCGAGGCACGAGGGCAGGCAGGGACCGTTGTCAGCCCCGAGCTCAAGCCGCGAACGGCCATTACTGGCCCGGTGCCGCTGCCGAATCCCAACTTCGACACTGTCAGTTTTCGCCCGGATTCCATCCTACCGTTCCAGATGGGCTTGCCGGCCTTGGATGCGTTTCCCCGCAAGATCTGGGCGCGCCTTGGCGCGCGCAGTGTGCGAGCCATGCAGCCTTCTGATATGATCCATCCATCTGTGTATGGCTTGCCGCTGCTGCGTGCGGAAATCGCCAGGTATCTCCAGGTTTCGCGGGGACTCAGCTGCTCGCCATCACAGGTGTTCGTTACCTCGGGATATCGTCAAACTGTTGAACTGATCGGTCATGCCCTATTGAAAGCGGGTAATCGCGTCTGGCTCGAAGACCCCGGATACCCGCCCACACGGGAAATATTCAACCGTATGCACATTGAAGGCGTCTCGGTGCCGGTCGACGGGGAGGGCATGGTTGTTTCCGATGCCGTCAAGCTGGCGCCGCGGGCGCACGCGGCGGTGGTCACACCTGCGCATCAGAGCCCACTCGGCATGTCCTTGTCGTTACCCCGGCGCCTCGCGCTGTTGGACTGGTCCGCGCGAAACAAGGCATGGATCATCGAAGACGATTACGACGGCGAATACCGCTATGTCAGCCGCCCGCTCCCTGCGTTGAAGAGCCTCGATCGTGATGGGCGGGTGCTCTATGCTGGCACGTTCAGCAAGGTGTTATTTCCAGGCATCCGCCTCGCCTATCTCGTGGTGCCGGAAGAGCAGGTCGAGCAGTTTGAGCAGGTCACTGAAAGCCTTTCGGCGGGCTGTCCCGGGCTGACGCAAACCATCGTCACTGCATTCATCGGTGAGGGACATTTTGCACGCCATATCCAGCGGATGCGAAAACTCTATGCGGAGCGTCGGGAAGCGACCGCGGCAGGCCTGGAAAGCGTGCTGGGAAAATATGTACGCATAGATTTGCAGCCCGGGGGCATGCACCTGATCTTGCGTCTTCGAGGCAACCGTTCAGACCGCCGGCTCGTTGCAAGCATGCGGGAACAGAATCTGTACGCGGAGGCGCTCACGGACTGGACGACGCGTAACGATGGAGTTTCGGCCCTCCTTCTGAATTTCACGAACATTGACTCTCGGCGCACGGCCGAAAATTTCGGACGGCGCATCTTAAAATTGATGTGACGGCAGTTTGGGCCCGATCTCCTGGAGCTTGGAATCATGGCCCAGCTATAAAGGCCGATCTTGGACCTTCTTGAATAGGCCAAGATAGGAGACGATGGAATCCTTCAACCATATGAGGATTCAATCATGAACAAGCGCATCGATTACGCCAAGGCTTCACCGGAAGGCTTTAAGGCTTTCGGAGGTGTCTACGTCTATCTTCAAAAAAGCGGCCTTCCAAAGCAACTGGTCAATCTCGTGTACCTGCGGGTGTCGGAGATCAACGGCTGTGCCTACTGTATGGATATGCACTCCCGCGACCTGCTCAAGTCTGGCGTCGCCGAAGACAAGCTCGTGCTGGTGCCTGTGTGGCGCGACGCGGGGGAAGTCTTTAGTGAGCGCGAACGCGTTGCGCTGGCTTGGACCGAAACTGTGACGCGGGTCGCCGAAACCGGCGTTCCCGATGCCGACTATGAGGCCGCCGCTCGCGAATTCAGCGACAAGGAACTCGCTGACCTCACCTATGCGATCGGCTTGATGAGCGCGTTCAATCGATTGGGAATTTCGTTCCGCTCGATCCCTGCTGCCGTCAGTAAGGCTTGAGGCGCCATCAGCAACGCGTCGCGCATGGAAATTCGTCCATGCGCATCCGGGCCCCTCACGAGCGCCGCCAGGCCGTACCCCGGCGACTAGCGAATGGATTGACCCCATGGCATGGATGATATTGGTCTCCGCTGGCCTTCTCGAGATCGGATTCGCCTTCGGTATGAAGTGGTCCGCAGGATTCACGCTGCTGATACCAGCGGTGTTTACGGCTGCCACCGGTTTGTCGAGTGTCTTTCTTCTCTCGCAGGCGCTCCGCACACTTCCCGTAGGAACGGGGTACGCCGTCTGGACCGGTATCGGCGCCGCGGGTACCGCGGTTCTGGGTATCGCAGTGCTGGGCGACTCTGCGTCGCCGGCGCGGATGCTTTGCATTACTTTGATTGTGGCAGGCGTGATCGGATTGAAACTTGTTTCCGCAAACTAAGGATGCCGCTGGAGGCGTTCAGGGGGTGACCATTCTTCTCTGGCGGCAGCAACCAGCGTCCGGTTTGGGCCCAGCGGACTAAACCGCTCGCGCGGTAGGACAGCGCGGCTGGCGACACGGCCAAGACGATAGCGCAACGGGGCGTCCTGTCTTGAGATTGAGGGGTTGCAACAACCTCACTCAAGACAGGAGCATCCCCATGACCGACGAGGCAATGAGCCCGTTGCGCCGGCGCATGATCGAAGAC
>NZ_JAUMTJ010000133.1:0-5558 GCF_032654765.1 Bradyrhizobium sp. 33ap4
CTCTCTCCTCGGCTAATCCAAGGAGGGGGCAATTCCTCATGGCGCCGAGGGGGCAGTTTTCCATGGCGCGCGACAGCAGGTACTGACGTTTGCTCACGCTTGGGAATTTTCAGGGCCCAGGTTTTGGAATGAACGCCGCCGGGCGCATATTTCTGAGACCGGCGGCGTATTTTCTTGGGATTATTTCGATGATCCACACGGGTTTCGTGAAGTTGGGCAGCAAAGACAGTAGTTAGCCGCCCTCAAAAGCCCGATTCCGAAATCTTTAATAAATTCGGACCAGCCTCCTTCCGCGACAGGGAGGTGTATCATGCGTAATCATGACTTCGTGTCCGATGGATTCCTCGCGCTAATCGCGACCTGCCTTGTGCTGTTGTGCTCGGGCCTGCTCGTTATCGCATTTAGCTAGTCGGACCTTGGCACCCTGATCGTTCCGGATGCTCCTAGGGGCCGCTTGGGGACACCCCCGCGCAGAGCACAAGCATGCCGCATTCAACGGCTGGCCTGCTCATCCAACATTCACGTTCAACTTCCTACAGTGTGGGGTGCCTTAGATTCCACGAGAGGAAACCATGAAGCTGAAGTTTGCACTTGTTGGACTTACTGCGCTCGGCAGCCTTGCTGCAGCAGGAAGCGCGTCAGCGATGCCGCTCGCCGCACCTTCTCCCGCTTCAAACGTCGAGAACGTCGCCGTAGTGTGCGGGCCGAACGGCTGTGTCCGCACGGCGCCCGTCTACAGGGGGTACGGCTACGGTTACGGCTATCGTGGCTACGGCGTCCGTCGTTACGGATACGTGCACAGGGGCTACGGTTATCATAGGGGTTACGGCTATCACGGCGGTTATCGCCGCTGGTGATTTCGTGCAAAAGCCCGTCGGTAGGATCCGACGGGCAGATTGATCTGCATCACTCGCGTGTGTTGACCGCCCTGCTACCGCTGTGTTGCTGGGATTACAGGGCCAGCTGGAAGACCGCCGCCGGGACGCTGTATTTCAAGCCCGGCGGCGTAGTTACCTTGGGAGATTAGATGGGCGCTGTCGCTTTAGGCCCCGCTCATTCGATCGGTAGAGAAAGCGCCGGCAGCGACTTATTGCCCTGCTCGCAACCCGTTCGCCCCTTGAGTGGTAGAGCCGGCGTTGAGGAATCCGCGGCAGTCCGGTCCATGAAGTGGGTCAGATTAACGCCTGATGACCACTCCACATAACCAACTGCCGCAAAGGCAACTGCTCCCACGATGAGAACACTGAGCACTGAAGCGGCGGCTGCTGACGGCAAGCTTTGGCTGCTGAAAAACGGCATCACGATTCTCCGACACCGAGTCGC
Source organism: Bradyrhizobium sp. 33ap4 (assembly GCF_032654765.1). Taxonomy (NCBI): domain Bacteria; kingdom Pseudomonadati; phylum Pseudomonadota; class Alphaproteobacteria; order Hyphomicrobiales; family Nitrobacteraceae; genus Bradyrhizobium; species Bradyrhizobium sp. 33ap4. Next base: position 1,324 of record NZ_JAUMTJ010000133.1, read on the forward strand.
CACCCATTTGCGCGTGTGTTAGGCCGATTAGCGATGATCGGGTGTGAATGGCCTCACATATCACGCGCACTTGATGCCGGAGCGTTCGGCTTCACGTAATTGGCCCATGGCACAGCCCCTGCAGTTTGCTTGGTGCTGGGGATTTCAGCGTCCCAGTTCAGGAAGGAAACGCCGCCGGGCGTGTATTTTTGAGACCGGCGGCGTCATTTCCGAGACAGGTTTTAAATTGGATCCAGTCGGCCACCCAATCAGGCAGACGATCCGGAAGCGGCTTGTCGAGAAGGCCGCCGACCAGCACGGCGAGCGCCACGCCTTCGATGGCACCCTCGGCGACTCGCCTTTGCCCTTCCCCCGTTCGAAAAGAAAGACCGACAAAAGCTTGTCCCTTTCGATGCGCGCTCACCGCTGGGCCGGATTCTGATTAATGGAACAGCAACGTCGTTTGCATAAGATGCAGTTCACTCGCTGCAGGACGCTCGAAAATGACCGAGTACGTCATCAGGGAAGTTGGCCTTCGCCAGTGGCTCGTGTTTGCCGATCGGCGAAGCATCGCTTTTTGCGCCGACGAAGATGAGGCGGTGAAAGCCATGGCCGAACATAGCGCGCGCCGCCGTCGACCACCCGAAACAATGGAAATTGCGCCAAGGGAAAACCCGCCGGCGTGAACCGGCGGGCGCCTCGCCTTCAGGCTAGGCTAAGTTGACCACCGCAGCGGCCATCGCCTGCCTTAGCTGGTAGTGCCAGCCCTCCCGGCCGATGTTGTCGGAGTCGGGTCACTCGTCGCCCTCGTCTTCCACCTCGTTTACGTACTGGGGAACGGCGGCGATGCCAGCAAGGGTCGTAGGTATCGTTGTCGCCAGATCCCACGCGGCATCTCTTGCAGCGTGACAGCAGGCTTCGTTGTGGTCTTGGGCGTCGTAGTACGCATCTGTACCGGGCTCCGTCCGATCGTATGCGTAGATGGAAGCTAGGTGGTCCGCCGAGGCCTGACGGTGCTTGGCGATGGCGGCGAAAGCTGGATCTTCCGTCTCAGCTTGAGACGAAACTCCGAGCGTTGAAGTTACGGCGGCGCCCACCGCCATCTGCAGACTGAGCCTTCGTGTTACCTGTTTCATGCCATGCCTCCCTGCTGCCAGTCCTGCGTGCCGATCTGCTCGAGCAGGCCTTCCATGTCGCCGAGCCCGGTCTCGAATCCCTCCTCGAGGTCGCGGGCGTCACCGGCCGCCCAATGGGTCTGGCTGGCCCATTCGAGGCTCCCGAGCGACGGCTCGCTGTCCGCTTGATCTTGTTCGGCGTCGACCTCGGCCGTCTCCTCGCCGAGGCGCTGCCGGTTGGACAGCTCCTGGTTCATCATTCGATCGAAGCTTCCGAGATCCGGCTCACGATCGTCGACGCCGATGGACGGCTCGGCGTCGCCGTCATCCTCGAGCTCGCGAGAAACGTAGTCGTCGGTGCTGTCGAGAAACTGGACCAACCGGTCTATTTCGTCTCTGGCCTCCCTGCGGAGGCGGCCTATCGCGACGAACAGATCTTCGGGGGAAACATCGGTCTTGAAATAAAGCGCGGCAGCGGACGCAGCTGCGCCGGGCAATGCTATGCTATGCTATGCTCTGGGTTAACTGAGCCATGAAACACCTCATAGTTTGGGCTGTCGCGATGTTACCAGCACCGCGGCGGGCCGCTTGTTTTCCAAGCATATTTAAGGTACAACCATAATCATGAAGGAGTCAAGAACGGTTGCACCAAAAAGGCGCGGCAGGCCTGTCACGAAGGGCGGGCGTGACCCTCATATTGCTGCTCGTATGCCACCAGCGCTTATTGCTGACGTCGAGGCATGGGCTGCAGCCACTGGCGTCGCGCGCTCCGCGGCGTTCCGTCGGCTGGTTGAGCTGGGGCTGAGCGTGAAGCCAAACGGCCGCCCCCCAAGCGAAAATCAGAAGACGCGCGCGCGTGAAATGGCTGCAAAAGCCATAGACAAGATGGCAGACAAATCAGCAACCGCTGACGATCAGGAAACTCGGAAGCGCCGTTTGCTCAAAGAGCCGGAAGAGTTTCGAGAGATGCGCACCGATTGGGCGAAGCGGAAGACGTGATTACGAAAATGCCTGGGCCGACCGTGAACGCCCGTCAGCGCCAGTTGATGCAGTATCTACGATCAGGTGAATGGGTTTTGGTATCCAAGATCCCAGTTGCTGCGAGCCGAGGCACACTTGATCGGATCGCGCAAAATGGATGGATTGAGCGCCGGGGCGGAGGCCCCAGGTCGGAAATCAAACTCACTTCGGCTGGGCTGGTGGCGCTACAGATGCCCATCTGATCTGCATCAAAAAGCCGGAAACGCCGCCAGCTCAGACGAGCAAGCCAACCGCAAGCGCCGACCAGATCATCGTTGTGGTGGGAGCAATCTGTTTCTGGGCGATCGACAAGTTTGCTCAGGATCGCCGATTGGCTAACCTCCTTAAGCTGCTGGTGGTACTTATTTGCCTAGGCGCGATTGTGCAGCGCCTCCTGGTTCTCACATACTAACCCAAGCGCGTCAGCGTGTGCGCCAGGGAGCCCATCCGTGGGTATTGGACCCGGTAGTCAGCAACTAAAACGGACGTGAGGTGTTTCCAAATCGGGCGACTTTCTAAAAGCATGGGAGAGTCCGATGCTTAGGAAAATCCTAATCACACTAATCGCGGTTCTGGCCGTGGCATTTGCACCAACTACTGCTTCTGCGCGCGGAGGCTTCGGTGGTGGTGGCTTTCATGGCGGTGGTTTCCACGGCGGATTTGGTGGCGGCTGGCGCGGCGGTGGTTGGCGCGGAGGCGGGTTTGGAGCGACCGCTGTTGGACTTGGCATAGGGCTCGGCTTGGCGGGTGCCTACGCTGCCTACGGTTATCCGTACGGATACGGCTCCCCGTATGGGTATGGTTACGACTACGGTTATCCCTATGGCTACGGCTACCCGTACAGCGCCAGTTATGGCTACTGCGTCGCAACGGCCAGCCAGCAGGTGTATACTTGCTATTAGTAGCGAGCCAGCAGCTCATCCCGCTCGAGCGTTGAGATCAATCACGACGAGCCGAGTGCGGGGCTGTGGGTAACGCTTTGCCTGGCAAATGTGGAGGGTAAAATGGCCCTGCACTTCAGCCACGTCGGCACTGGCGATCTGGAGATGTGGATCGCAAGCAGCGACGACTATTCATTCGTAATCAGCAACGAGAGCCGAAGTGGACCCGGATTGCATGGAGATCCGGGCTTTGGCGCGTCATATCGCCCCGACTTTCTGAATATGCCGGCGGCTCAAGTGCCCGGATCTCCCTTCAGCACGTTCTCTGAAGCCGAGCGAACCTGCAATGCATTCCTGGGGCGCCTGACTATCAAGCGATAATCTCGATCCGCTGACGATCGTCAAAAGGAACTTCGCGCCGGACCCGAAGATTGTCCGAAAGCCGTCTTGGCAGGCACATGGCCCCGTGGAGTTATCCAGTGCGAGCCCTATTAGCGTCGATATGTCTTGTCCTCTCACGCGGCTTGGCTACGGCGCAGCCAGCCAAAACAGAGGATCTAAACGCGCCAACCGGGCGCTCAGCGCCTGAAGACAAAGGGCAATTACAGCCCCAGGGTTGGACGGGCCGACCAACACCGGCTCTGGAGGCAACCGGCGCCAGACGGGTCGACAAAAACTACGGTCGGGCCGCCAAAATAGCGGTCGGCTAAATTTGGCCGCCCGCGCGCTGGTTTTCGCCGCGCGATTGCTAGGTCTTCTCTCCAAGCGTGATTGGCGCGATCATCGGGATCATGCCCTGGCGTCGAAAACCCGCTCGTCATCTCCGCTACTGGTCCGGTCCCGTCGATCGCAACGCCGGCTTCAAGACGGTGCTCGTGTTCTGCGTCGGGTGCCAGCGCAACGGCCGGCTGAAGCTCGCCGACTTGCCCGATTGGGATTGGTCGGACATCTCGGCGCACCTCAAGTGCACTGCGTGCGGAAAGGTCGGCTGGGTCGATACCCGGTTGGACTGGGCCGAAGTGATCAATTTCGCCAAGGGCGTCTCTGGCTAAGCTGACTGCCCAATTCCCTCTATTGGAACGTCAGGACCCTGCAGCTGTTTTTGTCTAGAAACAGGGTTGGAACGACGGACGTGGCGGACGAGCTCGAATATTCGGCGCACCGACTAGTGGCTCGTCACAGTGATTTTGACGGTTTGATACCGAGCCAGCTTAGGATCGGCAAGTTCTCTGGCGGCACG
>NZ_JAUMTJ010000134.1:0-5437 GCF_032654765.1 Bradyrhizobium sp. 33ap4
TAGCCATGTCGTTCTGTGAGCCAAGGAGTTGAGTGTTATAGTTGTCTTCCTAAGACCGCTTGGCCTCCGACTTGAGTACGAAAACAGGATAAAACAGACAGCAATCGATCTCGATATGTCGATCTCCGCAATCGATGCGGAGGTAGCGCGGCTTCGTGATTTGGCAAACGAAGGTGTTGATGTCGAAAGGCCGTGGCCCGTGGCGGTTGATGGGGAACGGCTGATAGATGAACTCGGTACTGTGATCAGCCGGCACGTGGTACTGAAGAATAAGCACTGCCTAGCAACTGCACTTTGGGTTCTATTCGCTCACACTCATAACGCTTGGCGGCATTCACCGATACTGATGGTCAACTCACCCACCAAGGGATGCGGTAAGTCGACGGTGCTCGATTTGCTGCACAGACTGGTCCCGCATCCCTTTGGCGCCAGCAATGCTACATCAGCCTCAATTTTCCATACGATTACGCGACACCGAAATCCAACGCTCCTGTTCGATGAAGGTGAAACCTGGATTGACGGAAAGAACGAGCTGCGCGGTATCCTCGACAGTGGCCACCATCATGCCGGCGCGAAGGTCGCGCGAGCCAGTGGCGAATTCAGTACCTGGGCTCCAAAGGCGGTTGCCCTGATCGGAGGACTGCCGGCCACTCTTGAGGATCGATCAATTCGGATCGAACTGAAGAAGAAGCTGAGCACGGAGCGTGTGCGTCCAATACCCACGCGCGAACATCACTACACGAGCCTGCGTCGTCGGTGTCAGCGGTGGGCTCGGGATAACATCCAGGCATTGCGTGACATCGCCCCCGAATTTCCCGAGGGAGTGCACAACAGAGCTAGCGACAATTGGTGCCCTTTGCTCGCGATCGCGCAGCAGTGTGGGGGCTATTGGCCGGTGAGGGCTCGCGATGCTTGCCAAAGTATCTTGAATGTCCGTAAAGACGAAGACGTTGCAGTTCTCTTGCTGCAGGATTTTCAGGAACTGTTCAGTCAACATCCCTTTCGCGGCCTGTCTAGTACCCAGGTTGTCAACGCTCTCGTCGCTATGGAACATCGGCCTTGGCCTGACTACCACAACGGCAAACCCATCACGGGGCGCGGTGTCGCAAAACTCCTCGCGCCGTTTGGGATTAGGCCGACGCAAATTTCGATTGGGGGAAGTCGCCGTCCGAATGGGTACCTCCCAAAGCATTTTGATGAAGCGTTCGCGCGCTATATCTCCGCCCGCTGAAGGCATCTTACATCGAGGATCCGGAGAAGCCGGACGAGCACGATAGTATTGAGCGGGAAGCCAAGGCTGCGAATGTGGACCGTGTCGGGTGGTCTACCAACGCTAGGCAAGCGTCGGTAGATCACTTGTTGCATTTCCGCCAACCCTCAGTGCGGGAGGCGTCAGTGCCGCTGACTTCGATGAGTTCATGGACAGCCATATCCGCGCACTACGGGTCCTACGGAACATCTACGGATAGTTTCGAGCCGTTAGACCAGCGACGCACCTTTTATGGTGTGAAACGAGCTGATCGTAAAAAAACAGTACTCGACACTTCGACCATTCGTTTCTCCTGCTAAAGCGAGGGGCTTCATGAACTCGTAACTCGGCTCGTAGTGCGCCCACTGAATTCAAGAGAAGGCTACACAAGCGAACGTTATGGCGTTCAGCGTTCTTGTCTCCAGTGGAGCGTGCGCTCCTTCAATCCCAACCGCAGGCCAAGTACCCAGGCAACGTCGACGCCTTCGCTTTCGAACAATTTTCGTACCTTGGTCCTGCGACGCCCGTCCTTGCGATACCGATTTGGACTAACGTCGGTTCTGTCAATGGATTCGTTTGGTGCGTGCGCGTTCATTGTTTTCCCTTCAAATGACTACTGCGAATTCGCAGTACTCATTTTAGGAGCGTGCTGTGATTTAACGACGATCTTAGGTGCGCGCTGTTCGACGAATTCAAATCCAGGATTGCAAAATCGCTATAATCGAAGCAGGGGCGTGCCACGGAGGTTTTTCGCATTCTCCAATGTTTCTTCGCGTCCAGTCGCATGCCCCCGCTCAAAACCGCTCAAAACCGCTCTAAGCGACCATTAGGAAGACCTTCGACAGAGGGGCCCACGGCTCACTCCACAGCAATGTCCCCGACACAGTGCTGCAATGTCCCCACGAGTGAGCGATCCACCACCCGTCAGATCCATCTTTCTAAGCGTTTTCAAAGTCCAGTATTGCCGGTGGGCCGGGTTAGCTTAGTCGTTGCTCGCGGTTGCTCTCAACCTCAACGGCAAGTCCAGCTATCGCCGCCATTTGCACCAACGCTGGTAGCGATATGCAGCGGCTGCGCCACAATGACACGTTGCCGGCCGAATAATCTTCAGTTGTACTGAGGTTTTATACGATCTAAGCGATAATTGCGACACCCATGCTTACGCATCTCTTGTTCTCTGACACGTCACTCGGAGGAGCAGATGTACCGTCTTCTAGCAGCAGTTTTCACCAATCTGCTTTTAGTTCTTTCGGGCGCTCTTGCCGCCGATTTCTCTAATGTGCAGGGGAATTGGGTTTGCGCATCTGGATGCGGGTGCACGCCAGCCTCACCGAATCGGTACTCGTCAATCACAAACAGTGGTACGGCCCGCAATGAATGCGGCGCCGAATCTGCCTTGTCGCTCTCAGGAAATCGGCTCCAAGCCAACGAATGGGGCTTGGGAGGTAGCGTGACGTCCGATGGGGCCACCATCAATTGGGACAATGGCACAGCGTGGACGCGGCTCTCTACAAGTGCACCCGACCTCGCGCAGAGGATAGCATGGTGGGAGAGCCGCACTTTCTACTGTGCGTCGGACGCCGGAAGATTCCCATCCAAAGAGGGTGGCGGAGGCGCATGCGACGACGGGGACTCGGTAATGTTTAATGCACTGCTTTGCAGGTCAGGTGACCCGCGAGGGTGCAATACAGTGAAGCTCTCGCAGGACGATGACGGCCGCTTCTGGAGGTCTCCAAGAAAGCGTCAGCTCCGCGTCGAGGAGCCGTCTAGCGTGGAAGATGCAAAGACCACAGTTCTGAATGCGCTCGACCTTAGCAAACGCGAGAAAGGTGAGACGACTTTTAGCGGCGATCATGCAACGGGCTTGTACGTCTATTTCGGTCATATGGGAGACAAGGAAGCGCCAGCTTTTGAGAAGTGGATCAGATGGATCAACTCGAACGAGCGATGCCTAACCTTCTGTGGGCCCATGCCGGCCGGCACGCCAAGATTCTGCAAAAATGACCGCTGCGCGTTCGGTCCCGGCGACTGTCCAACGTTAATCACACTCGGCCGACGTCTGGGCGTTGGCGTGCCGTTCTGCTCAGTCGATGGAATGACTCCTATTCCGACCGTGCAGAATCTCGCGCAGGCTTTGAAAAATTTCTACGATCACACAATCGGGAGATTCTCAGTCCAACCCCCTGAGTTGAAGCTTCTAAGGGATAAGTTCGATAAGGCGCTGAAAGCCTACGAAGATGCGGTCGCTCCAATTGAAGCGTTGCGCACGCAGATAGAGGCTGAGGCCGTTCTAGCACTCTCGCTTCCGCAGATCGAAGCGACAATTTCTGCGAAAGTAAATGCCCGTGGATTCTCGCGGCACAATGCACTGGTCCAAATCATGATCTTGCAGGATTGGGGCCTAGGTAAGCACTCGATGAGCAGTATCGCCAGCAAGATAGCCGATGACGAACCGCTGAACCCGTTCTTTCAGTATGTGGCCAAACGGCGCTCAAGCAAAGACAGCATGCTGCCGCTGATCACAAAAGAATGCCCAGACCAAAGCTCGGATGTTCCCCATCTGCGGAGCCAATGGTCATGGGAACGCGACAGCGCGAAGGAGGAGTGGAAGGACACCATGTATTGGGACTGCCTCTTTATCGCTGCCATGTTCGTTGAGACGAGCACAGCCCCGTCCGACCGCGATTCTGCTATCGAAAAATCCCTAAGGGATGCGCTCGCGGGCGCCATCAAGCTCGTGGGGCAAGCCTATGCGGCCGCTGACGCTGTGCTCAACGAAATTGCTGATCTCTTGAAGACGATGCCCGATCCCGTCGGGACAGCAAGGGACAAGGCAAAGGAGTATGAAGATGCTGCTAAGAATCCGGGTAAGGTGCTCGATGATCTTAAAAATGATCCTCTCGGAACTGCACAGAGGCTAGACCCGAACCCGATCCCGAGCCCGGTCCCGACCTCAATCCCGACCTCGATCCCGACTCCCTTCAGGCGCTGGTAAACGCCAAGGGGCATGCAATCGAAAGCCACATTTCTGTAACCGAGAATGACAATGCTGACCAAGCTGACTTCCTAACAAGGGGCTTATGATTTTATTTGCCACTCTATCGGCAAGTCATCCGGGTCAGCATTGTGATCCCGGTCACGCATTGACGTAAGCAATCGCGTAGCGCTTCTTTCACTTCTATGCCCGGCTGTTTTGATCTCCTTGAAGACCCACATCCTTCGCACTTTCAACCTGAACGCCTTGTAGAAACCCATCCATGCAGACGGTCTCGCGGCGCGGCGAGGTTGTCAGACTTGGCCCTCAACATTGCTACATCGGCGAGAACGGCGTGAACGGCGAGAGGCGCATCCGGATTGAGCGCAACCACGGCAGCGGCGACGTTGACATCCAGATTTCAGACGCGCTCGCGGCGGCCATCGACAGAACAAACACCGGACCCGGTACCGAAAACTGCAATTGTTCGCTGAACGCGGCGATCTGGAAGCCGCTAGGAATCGCGTCTCTTGCGCGCTCGTGATGCGCACTGAACAAGGAGCAGGTTGACATTGAATCAGCGTTGCTCTCTCCAGCGAGCGAACCAGTTGTGAAGTGTACTCTCCTTCAAGCCCAACCGCAGACCAAGTACCCAGGCAGCGTCGGCACCTTGATTTTCGAACAATTCGCGTACCTTGATCTTGCGACGCCCGTCCTCACGACACCGGTGTGGACTAACATGGGCACTGTCAGCGTGTTCGCTGGGTGCATTAGCGCTCATCGTTTTTCCCTTCAAATCATCACTGCGAATTCGCAGTACTCATTTTAGGGAAGTGCATTGCTAGATATATCAGAAAGCGCTTAGCAACGATCTTAGATGCGCGCTCGTGGTCGAATTTGCATCCAGGATTGCAAAATCGCTCAAACCGAAGCAGGGAGCGCTACGGAGCTTTTCCGCATCTCCCATGTTTCTACGCATCCGGTCCCGTGCCCTCCGCTCAAAACCGCCCTAAACCGATCTAAACGACCATTAGGAAGACCTTCGACAGAGGGACCCACGGCTCACTCCACAGCAATGTCCCCGACACAGTGCTGCAATGTCCTCGTCCAATTAGCGTTTAGTAAACGAGTAAACGTGTGGAAGCGAAGCCGAATGCGCGCTGGTCGCTGGACTTCGTCCACGACCAGTTCGCCAACGGGCGTCGCTTCCGCAT
>NZ_JAUMTJ010000135.1:0-5238 GCF_032654765.1 Bradyrhizobium sp. 33ap4
TCGTGCCGCCAGAGAACTTGCCGATCCTAAGCTGGCTCGGTATCAAACCGTCAAAATCACTGTGACGAGCCACTAGTACCTTCCCGCGGGCGGCAGTTCTCCTCGCACGCCAAACAGGCTAGAGCGGGCGAATGGACACGCACGCTTCCTCTGCCCGGATCACCGGCATCTATCGCTACCCCGTCAAGGGTCTCACGCCCGAGCCGCTGCCGCACGCAGAGCTCAAGGCCGGCGAGACGCTCCGCTCCGATCGCCGCTATGCGATCGAGAACGGCCCGAGCGGTTTCGATCCCTCGGTGCCGAAATGGCTGCCGAAGCCGCATTTCCTGATGCTGCAGCGGGACGAGTGGCTGGCGCCGCTGCGCGCCCATTTCGACGATGACAGCCATGTGCTGACGCTGCGCCGGGATGGCGCGATGGTGGCCCAGGGCGACCTCGAGACCGCGGAAGGCCGCGCGGCGATCGAACGCTATTTCGCCAATCGTCATACCGGCCAGATCAAGGGCCCGCCCAAGGTGCTGGTCAGCCCCGGGCACAGTTTCTCCGATGTGCCGCGCAAGGTGGTCTCGATCATCAATCTGGCCAGCCTGCGGGCGATCGAGGAGATGGTGCAGGCGCCGGTCCATCCGCTGCGCTTCCGCGCCAACCTCTATGTCGAAGGCTGGCCGGCCTGGCATGAAGCCAGCCTGCTCGACCAGACCATCGCGATCGGCAGCGCCCGGGCCAGGGTGGTGAAGCGCATCACCCGCTGCGCCGCGGTCAATGTCGATCCCGATACCGGCGCGCGCGACCTCTCGGTGCCGAACACGCTGATGCAGCGTTTCGGCAACAATGAGTGCGGCATCTATGCCGAGATCATCAGCGATGGCGGCGCCGCCGTCGGCGACACGATTGCCGCTGAGGAACCTGTAGCGTCGTAGGCCGGGCAAGGCGCGTGCGCGCCCTGCCCCGCTTTCGAGCGATCAGTTGGTCGGCATCACATAGGCGTAGATGCGGCCGCGCGAGACCCGCGTCTCGCGGACGCGGTGGCCGCTGTTGCCCGAGATCATGATCGGATTGCCCTTGGCATCGACGCCGGTGATGATGCCGACATGGCCCCCGCCGCGGCGGCTCATCACGGCGATGGCGCCGACCTGCGGTCCCGAAACGCGCGTGCCGTATTTGGCGAACGAGCTCGCCATGTCGGAGCCGGTGCCGCGATGGCCGGTGTGCTGCAGCACCATGTTCATGAAGCGTGCACACCACAGGCTGGAGCGGCCGGTCGGATTGCCGCCGAGATAGCGGCGCGCCTCGGCCACGATGCCGGACGAGCCGAAGTCGCCTGCCGCGCTGACGCCGCCGGTATTGGGCACGGGGTCAGCGCTGCCGGGCAACGGCGCTGCGTTGGTTTCGATGATCCCGCCCGGCTGCGCGAGTGCGCGACGCTCGGCGCGCGACAGCCGCGCTGCGTGCCGATAGTGATGACGGGCATAGTGACGCGCGTGATGGCCGGCATGGGCCGAATGCGCGTGACGTGAATGATGCGAACGGGCGGAGGCCGGAGCGGCGGAGATCACGGCGAGAGTGAGCGAACACAGAGCCAGCGCCAAAACACGAAGCGACCGGCGACACGCAAGCAACTGAACCATACTTCACTAGATCCTCTGTAACGCCCCCCAATTCCCCGTCGCGTTCCCGGGGGAACACGGCGGTGGTTTTGAAAATCGGGATGGCGCGAGGAAGATTTCATGCGGCGTTGCGGGAACAATTTCTGGGTCATTCCGCGATGATTCGATGACGAGAAAGGAACCGGAACTGCCGCATTGCGGCCTCGAAAATTAACTGCAAATCTGGAGGCGGCCAACGAGAGGAGAATTTCAATGCCCTACGCCATGACGAAAGATCATGTCCGCCTCTACTTCGAAGAGGCCGGCAGCGGAACCCCGATCATCTTCCTGCACGAGTTCGCCGCGGATCACACCAATTGGGAGCCGCAGATGCGCTATTTCGCGCGCGGCCACCGCTGCATCGCCTATTCGGCGCGCGGTTACACGCCGTCCGACGTGCCTGCGAGTGCCGACGTCTACACCTACCAGCACTTCTATATCGACGCGCTCGCCGTGCTCGACCATCTCGGCATCACCAAGGCGCATTTCGTCGGGCTCTCGATGGGCTCCTATTCGTCGCTGCAGATCGCCCTCAACGCGCCGGAGCGCGCGCTGTCGATGACGCTGGCCGCGGTCGGCTCCGGCTCGAGCCTCGAGCATCTCGATGCCTTCCGCGCGCAGTGCCGTGCCAATGCCGAGCAATACGAGAGCATCGGCGCGGTCGAGGTCGCCAAGGTGACGCGCGAAGCGCCGAGCCGGATTCCGTTCCTGGTCAAGGATCCGCGCGGCCACGCCGATTTCTACGCCGCGCTCGCCCGCCACGACGCCAGAGGCTCAGCCAACACGATGCGCAGCTTCCAGGGCGGCAGGCCCTCGATCTACACCATGACCGACGCCATCAAGCGCGCCGCGACGCCGGCGCTGATCCTGTGCGGCGACGAGGACGACAATTGCATCGCGCCCAGCATGTTCCTGAAGCAGCATCTGCCGGCCGCCGGCCTCTCGTTCTTCCCGAAGTCGGGCCACGTGCTCAACCTCGAGGAGCCGGCGCTGTTCAACGAGATGGTCGAGCGCTTCATCGCGCTGGTCGAGGCCGGCCGCTGGCCGGTACGCGATCCGCGGTCGCTGGTGGCGGCGCCGGTGTAGTCCTGTCATTCCGGGGCACGCGAAGCGTGAACCCGGAATCTCGAGATTCTGGGTTCACGCTTCGCGTGCCCCGGAATGACGCCATGACGTCACTTCGCCTGCCCTCCCCGGCTGAGCAGGAACACGCCCTGCTCGCCGAACATGTTCCACACCCACCACGGCAGGTTGAGCGGCACCGGACGGCCGTAGAGATCGAGCGCCACCGCGCGCTCCATCTTGACGTTGATCTCCTCACAGAGCTGCACGAAATCCTTGATGGTGCAGAAGTGGATGTTCGAGGTGTCGTACCAGCTCGCCGGCAAATTCTCGGTGCGCGGCATGTGGCCGCCGATCAGAAGCTGCAGCCGCATCTTCCAGAACCCGAAATTCGGAAACGAGACGATGGCGCGCTGGCCAATCCGCAGCAGATTCTCCAGCACCACCTTGGGCTGCCGCGTCGCCTGCAAGGTCTGCGACAGGATCACGTAGTCGAACGCATCGTCGGGATAGTTGACGAGATCGGTGTCGGCATCGCCCTGCACCACGGCGAGCCCCTTGGCGACGCAGCCATTGACACCCTCGCGCGACAGCTCGATGCCGCGGCCGTCGATGCCGCGGCTTTCCAGCAGTTGCAGCAATTCGCCGTCGCCGCAGCCGACATCGAGCACGCGCGAGCCCGGCCGCACCATGTCGGCGACCAGCAGATGATCGGTGCGATAGCCGCCGGTCCGCTCCGGCGCGATACCCGGCAAGGGCAATGTCTGCTGCATGCTCATGACCGGCCGCCGTCCTTCAGGCCGCGCGCCTTGGCTGCGGCCAGCAGGAAGGCACGGGAGATCTCGAGGAATTCCGGCACGTCGAGCAGGAAGGCGTCGTGGCCCTTGTCGGTCTCGATCTCGGCGAACGACACCCGCGCGCTCGACGCGTTCAGCGCATGCACCAGCGCGCGCGATTCCGAGGTCGGAAACAGCCAGTCGCTGGTGAACGACACCACGCAGAACCGGGTCTGGATGCCGGTGAACGCCTTCGCCAGCACGCCGTTGTGGTCGGCGGCGATGTCGAAATAGTCCATCGCGCGGGTCAGATAGAGATAGGAGTTGGCGTCGAAGCGCTCGACAAAGGACGAGCCCTGGTAGCGCAGATAGCTCTCGACCTGGAAATCCGCATCGAACGAGAAGGTCGGCAGCTCGCGGTCCTGCATCCGCCGTCCGAACTTGCGGTGCAGCGCGGCGTCCGAGAGATAGGTGATGTGCGCGGCCATCCGCGCCACCGCCAATCCGCGGTGCGGATGGGTGTCCTCGTCGACATAGCGGCCGCCGCGCCAGTCCGGATCGGCCATCACGGCCTGGCGGCCGAGCTCGTGGAACGCGATGTTCTGCGCCGAGTGGCGCGTCGAGCAGGCGATCGCGAGCGTCGAGAACACGCGCTCCGGATAGGCCGCGGTCCATTGCAGCACCTGCATGCCGCCCATCGAGCCGCCGACCACGCAGAACAGCGTCGTGATGCCGAGACGATCGATCAGCATCGCCTGCGCACGCACCATGTCGGGAATGGTGATGATCGGGAAATCGAGTCCCCACACCTTGCCGGTCGCGGGGTTCAACGACGCAGGGCCGGTCGAGCCCATGCAGCCGCCGATCACATTGGAGCAGATGATGAAGTACTTGTCGGGATCGATCGGCCGGCCGATGCCGACCATGGTCTCCCACCAGCCGGGCTTGCCAGTGACGGGATGGATGTTGTTGACATGCTGATCGCCGGTCAGCGCGTGGCAGACCAGGATCGCGTTGGAGCGGTCGGCATTGAGCTCGCCATAGGTCTGGTAGGCGATCTGGAATGGTGCGAGATCGACGCCGCAATCGAGCTTGAGCGGCTGGTCCATCCCGAACTTCGCCACCAATGACGACGGATGGTCGGCCTCATGGGCGCGATCATCGCTCGGGGTTTGTGGGCTCGGTATCGGACGCACGTTGCTCATCTAGGCGACCCTGCCTCCGCGCGGGAGGGCTCGACGGACCTCAGGCCAATAAAAAACCCGGCCTGAACAAAGGTTCGGCCGGGAGCTGATAAGGTCCCCGGCCTGTTTAGCGAGTTGTTTAACGTGGCTGCAAGCCGGCCGGCTCAAATGACCACGGGACGCAGGGAACGTAGTCCCCACGCCCCCCGCCGTCAAGACAGCCCTGCCCACGGCCAATTGGTTAACCGAATGCGCAAGGCACGCCTGCGACGTTTCTCTTTGCTTTCGCTGCCCGTCTTTCCTAATCAGGGACCCTGTCCGACGCGGCACCGGGCCGCCCCGACGACAAGGTTTGAGAGCATGTCCAACCCACCCCCGTCGCCGCCCTCGCTGCAGGATCTGCGCAAGGAGATCGATGCGATCGACGAGCAGGTACACCGCCTGTTGATGGCGCGCGGCGACATCATCGACCGCCTGATCCAGGTCAAGAAGACCCAAGTCGGATCGTAGCCATGTCGTTCTGTGAGCCAAGGAGTTGAGTGTTATAGTTGTCTTCCTAAGACCGCTTGG
>NZ_JAUMTJ010000136.1:0-5181 GCF_032654765.1 Bradyrhizobium sp. 33ap4
AAAGCTCGCACCAAACTGGGGCGCGCCTATCCAGGCATACCCAAAGAGTCAAAATCACTGTGACGAGCTACTAGCTCCCCGCCGCGAGACGCTTCCTCATTATCGTCAGTCGGGCGCTGACTGCGGCCTCTGTGCGGCCGAGTTTCTGGGCGATCTCGCGCTGGGTTAGCTCGGTCTCGCGGATCATCTGTAGCAGGCGCTGCTCTTCCTCTTCGGCCCAAGCTGGCAAGATGTTCTCCGAATTGTTTCGTCCTGAAATGCCAGTACCAATTGCACATCCTGGTCATCTCGTCTTCCCGGGATTTGCCGGTCCTTCTCGTTTGTTCGGTCGAGTGTCCTAATTAGGACAGTATCTCCCTTAGCACGGGATGCCCGGCCCAAAGCTCGCCGTCGGTCGTCCCGAAAGGGATGACCGGCGCGGGTGGACAGTAAATCAACTTGCCAGGCTTGCTGCACTGGCTCATTGTCCCGCGATCACCGGCGAAGGCTTTGTCCGTAGGCGTCGGTGGCTGAAGACCGAGCGCGCTCCCGCCTGCAAGGAGGAGTTGCGCCATGAGCCAGCCATTCAGCGAAGAGACGATAGCGTTATTGGATCGCGCTCAGCGAGCCATTGATATGCGATCCTGGTGCGTGAACAGAGGCGACGCCATCTCGCCGAGGCCGGCCTTCGGTCGTTCCGGTTAGAGCTAGCGCTTTTCGAGGCAAACAAAGGCCTTTGGCTGGAACAGCATGCTCCAAGATGTTCCATGCCTTTTTAGGATTCGCGGCGCAACCCAGGAACAACTGTTCACTTTGTAACTTAAGGAGTCCACTAAGAGCGCATCGAGAACTGAAGTGAACCAGCCCACTCTAGATCAGCGAACGACGCCGCACAAAGCCATGGACTGGCAGCAGTGCCCCAGATGCTCTGACATCCCCGAACTCGTCCGTGCCTTCCTCGATCCTGTCGGCGGGAAAACCGTGCGGCTCATGGAATGCAAATGCGGCGAACGCATCTGGAGCGACCAAATGACGGAATGACCCAATTTGGGCTACGGCCGCCTCCGTTGGCGGCCTCTTTCATTTTCGCATCCGCCCAAGAGAAAGCCGACCACGCTCGCGCCGGGCTTTTTTCTTGGCCCAAGAAAATGCCCTCAGCGAGGGCGATGGCCCGCGCTTGGCTGACGGCGCTCGGCCCGTCTGGCTCTGTTGGCGATCACCACGAGCCGGTTATTAGCCCCAGCCTCGGTCCGCGCATCTGGACCGCTATGAGCCGGTGATCCATCTCATGTAGGATAGCACCCGTCGCCGCCGTGAGACGGCTCCGGCGCTTTGCGGGGCTAGCGTGCGCGCCAGAGCCGTCCCCACGCGCGCTCATGTCCGAGAGCGCACTGCATATTACCGGGGAATGCGACAAACGCCGACGGCACCTTGGATTACCCCTTAATTGTAAAAACGGCCCCAGCACCTCTGGGGGCCGGGAGGCCGGTGCTGGAGCCGCTACCTGATTCCGGTCTGTGTTGTTGGAGGCAGGTTCACCGGATCATGCTGGCGACGAAAGTTCCGGCACTTGCATGTGTTAATCTCTTGAAGCCCTTAGCTAGCCGAAGTTCGTGTCAGCTCGTCTGGCGAGATGGCGACTTCCTAGCAATTCGATGGCGCCCCCTTTAGGTAATCGCAAAAAGGCCCCAGCACGCCGAAACGCCGTTGCTGAGGCCCAGTCGTCCGATATTGCCGGGGCGCGACCCGACGGAGCTATTGCTAGCACGCTCCTGTGCGACCGCCAGTTTCTCCCAAAATATGCGCAGTAGGCAAGGAACCATCGAGAGGACAAGAGCGTCTAATTGGCGCTTCTGGTCAGCCAAGGTGCCCCCCGACTGCCTGGAAGAAAACCCGTATCGCTCGGGTTGGCGGCCCCCTCGTTGGGGCCGTTTTCAGTTCGCTGCGGAAAGCGCGAGCGGTGCTTGTCCAAAGTTGATCGCAACGATTCACATAGTTCAATGCGGAGCACACCATCCTGCAAGCTAATCGGTGAACTTGCGTTTCACAGGTGGATGGTTGCAATGGAATTTATTGGACGCCCGATGCGAGGCCGTTTCCTCGTTCGGCAAGGAAGCATTGGCTGGATGGTCTACGACAGCGAACTCAAAGGACCGGCACAGATAAAGAAAAATGGCCCCTTTGCCGAGAAGCTGACCAAGGAACAAGCCGAGATCATAGCGCAGGCGCTGACGAACCAGATTCGTGCGAGATCGGATGATCCTGCGCAATCGCGGTGCGTCAAGGCCGCTATAAACGCGCGGTGAAAATGATCGTCCGGAGGGGGGACCATTGTTCATCATCGAACTCTTGAACCCTGACGCGTTCTCGGGAACAGGCAGCATCATCCTGCTCGAACTGACGGACGAGGATTCCGCGATGCGAGCCGCCCGAAAGATCGCTGCCGAGACAGGACGCCGCGTAACCGTGCGGAAAGAAGACATGCAAATCATTGGGACTATATCCGCGCCCACGACCCATTAGATCCGAGCCGAGCGGCGAGGCCGGTCATCTAAGCCCTTGCTCCGAGAAATATTCAGGCCTACGCTCAATCCTGTACGAGCAGTCCAGTTATTCGGAGCCGGCAATGCTTGTTTACCGCCCAACGAATTTGCAGATTGAACTCGAACGGCTGTGCAGGTCAGCGGACGATCTCCTCGCCCGAGCCAACGCTGCGCTGGGGTTGCCCAAGCCCGACACGTTTCTGGGACGAAGTCACCATGAGCCGATTCCGCTTCCGAACGAGCGCGATTTCGGGATCGAATGAGTACCGGTTGATTGCTGCCGACCAGGCCCTAACTCCGACCGGCACCGCAACTCGGCCGACGATCGACGCGCTTGCGGCTGACGGCCACCGAGACAAAGGAGCGGGCTGTTTACTCTCGCGAAACGGCCTCTGGACTCCTGCTTGTTCCCCGAAGCGAAACGGCCCCAGCGAGAGGACATGCCGAGGCCGATTCGGTGCCCCAGCGAGGTGCCAGCCGGGGCCGCTCAAACTGATCGAGAATGTGCCCCGGTCTTCGGGGGCAAGAGCCGGGGCACTTTCATCCATGATGCCGCTCTGCCGCGAGCAGCACATTGCTAACGTCGCTTCGAAGGTGCCGTTCCTAACGACCTTTTCATCGCCGACCCGAGCCGACGCTCAACTCGCTTGCGGCTGGTGCCGACCTTCTTGACGGCCTTCTTCACCGATGCGGCCGACTTGCCGGTCTTCTTCGCCTCATAGCGCACTTCGTAATCCTGCCCGCCGGCGACGCGCGCTCGGTCCTGCTTGCGACCGCGCGCGGTCTGCTTCTTCGCTTTCTTTGCCATTCCGGCCTCCCTGTCGATGAGGGCCAACTCGGTTTATGATCGACCGTTCCATTTGCGGACCCGCGTCGGAACGATTGCGATTGCGCCAGTTTGAATCAGCTTATTGTTTGTGGAGTTGCGTTGTGGCGTTTCAGCGTAGGAAGCCCGAGGCGATCGGGACCAAGGCGCTCTTTCCCGGCTTCATCGCGCCGGCCCTGGCATCGCCGATCGAGAAGGTGCCGAGCGGCACACGCTGGATTCACGAGATCAAGTTCGACGGCTACCGGGTTCAGACTCACATCGCTAATGAAGACGTGAAGATCTACACCCGGCGCGGCAACGACTGGACCAGGCGCTTCAAGAAGGTGGTCCAAGACGCCTGGCACATTTCCGCATCATCAGCCATCATCGACGGCGAGATCGTCGTTCCCTCACCAGACGGCACGACCGACTTCTCCGTGCTGCAGAACGAGCTGCGCGGTAAGTCGACCAGGATCGTGATGGTGGCCTTCGACCTGCTCCATCTCAATGGCCGCGATCTCCGGAAGCTGCCGCTGAAGGAGCGCAAAGCGCTGCTGAAGAAGCTCGTCGCTGGCACCGAGGTCCAGTTCAGCGAAAGCTTCGAGGTGGACGGCCCCAAGATGTTCGCGCATGCCTGTAGGCTCGGCTATGAGGGCGTGGTGTCGAAGGTGGCGGATAGCGCCTATCCGACCGGCACCCGCAGCCGCGACTGGGTCAAGAAAACCTGCGCCCAGCGCGAGACGTTGACCATCGCCGGCTTTGCACTGGACGACAACGAATGGGACGGAATTTACGTCGGCCGGCGCAAGGGCAACGAGCTGATCTACGCCGGCAAGGTCGACCACGGCTTCGACAAGGCCTCGGCCGCCGATCTCCGCAAACGCCTGACGCCGCTGATCCGCAAGACGCAGCCCTACACCAAGCGCATTGCACACAAGGCGATCTGGGTCGAGCCGAAGGTGCTGGCCGAAATCGAGTACCGCGCCAAATCCGCCGAGGGCAAGGTGCGGCATCCGTTCTTTCGTGGGGTGCGAGAAGATCTATGAGCAAGCCTCGCTGCATCTTTTGCGACGACACAAGATGGGTGTGCGAGAATCATCAGGACCAGCCCTGGACCGGTCCGCACGCCTGCGCTTGCGGAGGCGCCGGTGCGCCCTGTCCGGCCTGCAATCAGCCGAATGATGACGGTCCTCCTCGAATGCCGGAGGGCTTCCAACCAGACGAATAAACGAGGCTTGGCCGTGACGTTGCCGACGATCTCGCAGCTGGCGTCCTCCAGCTTCACGTTCTGCACGGTGATAAGCCCAACGGGCCGGCAATTGGAAAGAGAGGGGTACTTCCTCAGTCGGACGCAAAGAGCCCACGGGGTCGGCGCCGGCAGCTTACAGGGGCTAGCCCGGATGGACGGTCCCGTAGATTTACCATGACCCGGAATTCCAGCTGCTCGGCGCCGGAGCGGGCGCTAAGTTGATGGCGCGGGGGCGGCGCCTTGAGGGCAGGAGGCCGCAATGGAGCGTCTGTATTTGGGCATCACCGTCACCAGCACTTACGCGCTGGTCACCTTTGCGCTGATGCTGGCTTTCGTGCACTGACCGCCGGGAATCCGGATCTTTGCTCGCGGGGCCGCTACGGGGTGCGTTGTCTTCGCGGAACGCGGCGATGTCCGGCAACCGGCAAGCTTTTACTGCGTCAGCGGGTTTAAACGTATGCCGAGGCCTGTTTGGCCGTTGCAACGCTCACGGCGTTCGGCATCGCCGCAGCCCTCATGATCCATTAATCTTACTGAGTCAGAAAGCCGCGATCTGGAGGGTTGAGAATCGCATATTAAGGGAGATTCAACGTGGTCGAGGA
>NZ_JAUMTJ010000137.1:0-4622 GCF_032654765.1 Bradyrhizobium sp. 33ap4
GGCCAAGCGGTCTTAGGAAGACAACTATAACACTCAACTCCTTGGCTCACAGAACGACATGGCTACGATCCGACTTTTTCGAGCAACTCGCCAAGCAGAACATCATGCAGGTGCAATCCTCGACGGATCCACCCAAGAAGCTCGATCTCGGCGAGCGTGCTGTGATGGCCGACGGCAACGAATACAACATCTTTCAGATGAAGGAGGCCGGCCGCCCGGTCGAGCCGGTCTATGCCACCGAGGGGTCGCCGATCATTGTCGGCCCGAACGGGATCTTCAAGGACGCTCCGCATCCGAATGCCGCGAGGCTGTTCCAGTCCTTCGCGCTCGGGCGTGAGGGCCAGCAGCTCAATGTCGAGATCGGCGGCCTCAGATCCGTCCATGCACAGGCCAAGGAGAAGGCTGGACGCAGGCCGCTAAAGGACATCAAGACGATGAAGGACGATCCGGTGGCGGTGGAGCGGGAAGGGGAATCGATCAAATCGCACTACACCCGCATCTTCCGCGTCTGATGCGACGGCTCAGGCCAATAGCTGCCCGTCCCGGCGCCTGCCGCATGGCACGTGAGCAGATTTCGCGCTGGCTGGGTCAATAATGCCCCTCGGCGCGGGGGATATTTGATGTTACCAATTTGGCCATGAACCAGCATGCCAAGGTCGATATCCGCCATTCCACCTGTCCGCACGACTGCCCGTCGGCATGTGCGCTCGACGTCGAGGTGATCGAGGGACGCTCGATCGGCCGCGTCAGGGGCTCCAAACAGCAGACCTACACCGCCGGCGTGGTCTGCGCCAAGGTCGCGCGGTATGCCGAGCGGATTCATCATGCCGAGCGGCTGATGGTCCCGCTGCGCCGGACCGGGCCGAAGGGCTCCGGCCAGTTCGCGCGGATCTCCTGGGACGAGGCGCTGGACGAGATCGCGGCGCGGTTCGATGCGGCCGAGCGGGAATTCGGCGCCGAGTCGGTCTGGCCCTATTACTACGCCGGCACCATGGGGCTCGTGATGCGCGACGGCCTCAACCGGCTGTCGCATGTGAAGAAGTATTCGCGCTTCTACGGCACGATCTGCGCAACCATCGCGCGTATCGGCTTTGCGGCCGGGACCGGCAAGATCGCCGGTGTCGATCCCCGCGAGATGGGCGTCGCCGACCTCGTCGTGATCTGGGGCACCAATCCGGTGAACACCCAGGTCAATGTAATGACGCATGCATCGCGCGCGCGGAAGGAGCGCGGCGCGAAGATCGCGGCGGTCGACGTCTACAACAACGAGACCATGAAGCAGGCCGACATCAAGATCCTGCTGCGGCCGGGCACCGATGGCGCGTTTGCCTGCGGCGTGATGCACGTGCTGTTCCGCGAGGGATTTGCCGATCGCGAATATCTCGCGCGCTATACCGATTGCCCCGACGAGCTGGAAGCGCATCTGAAGACCCGCAAGCCGGAATGGGCCTCAGTGATCTCGGGCGTGCCAGTCGAGGAGATCGAGGCGTTCGCGCGGCTGGTCGGACAGACCAAGCGCTCGTTCTTCCGTCTTGGCTACGGCTTCACCCGCAGCCGCAACGGTGCCGCCCAGATGCACGCTGCCTCGTGCATCCCCGCGGTCACCGGCGCCTGGCAATATGAGGGCGGCGGCGCGTTCTTCAACAATGCCGCAATCTGGCGTTTCGACGAGTCGATCATCGAAGGCCACGACGCGATCGATCCCACGACACGCGTGCTCGATCAGTCCAAGATCGGCCGCATCCTGACCGGCGATCCCGAAGCGCTGCGGGGCGGCGGGCCGGTCAAGGCAATGCTGATCCAGAACACCAATCCAATGACGGTCGCGCCCGAGCAGGCGCTGGTGCGCCAGGGCTTTGCCCGCGAGGATCTGTTCGTCGCGGTGCACGAGCAGTTCATGACCGAGACTGCGCAGATGGCCGATATCGTGCTGCCGGCGACGATGTTCATGGAGCACGACGACCTCTATTACGGCGGCGGTCATCAGCACATCTCGGTCGGCCCGAAGCTGATCGATCCGCCCGGCGAGTGCCGTTCCAATCACGAGGTGATGCAGGGGCTCGGCCGCAGGCTCAACGCCGTGCATCCCGGCTTCGACATGACGCCGCGCCAGCTGATCGATGCGACGTTGAAGAAGAGCGGCCACGGCACGATCGAGGCGCTGGAGGCCGATATCTGGCGCGACCTGCAGCCCGATTTCCGCACCTCGCATTATCTTGACGGCTTTGCCCATGCCGACAAGAAGTTCCATTTCAAGGTCGATTGGGGCAAGGTGCCCGTCGGCACCGGCGGGCTGATGGGGGCGTGGGACAAGATGCCCTCGCTGCCCGACCACTGGACCATCATCGAGGAGGCGGACGCACAGCACCCGTTCCGGCTCGCGACGTCACCCTCGCGCAGCTTCCTGAACACCAGCTTCAACGAAACGCCGTCGTCGCAAGCCCGCGAGGGCGCGCCGACCGTGATGATTCATCCCGACGATGCGGCGACGCTCTTGATCGCCGATGGCGACGCGGTGACGCTCGGCAACATGCGCGGCGAGACCACATTGACCGCAAAACTGTTCGACGGCGTTCGCCGCGGCGTGCTGATCGCCGAGTCGATCCATCCGAACAAGTCCCATATCGGCGGGCGCGGCATCAACATGCTGACCGGGGCGGAGGCCGTCGCACCGCTCGGCGGCGCCGCGTTCCACGACAACAAGGTCTGGATCCGGAAGGTATCGGTGGCCGCATAAATCCTGCTTGCAGTCGGCGCCGATCCTGCCGCAAATGTCGGCTGACACCGGCACACGGGTAAGAAAACAGGCAGGAAACATGACCGACAACAGCGTTCTTCTCGAAAAGCGCGGGCAGGCGTTCTGGATCACCATCAACCGCCCGGACAAGCGCAACGCGCTCAATGCCAGTGTGATCGCCGGCATCGCAAAGGGCTATCGCGAGGCGCATGACGACAAGGACGTGCGCGTCATCGTGCTGACGGGCGCGGGCGACAAGGCGTTCTGCGCCGGTGCCGATCTGCAGAACAGCGGCGCGGCGTTCTCGATGGATTTCTCGCGCCCCAATGTCGACTACGCCGATCTGCTGCGGCTGTCGCAGAATGCGACCAAGCCCGCGATCGCGCGGGTCGGCGGCGTCTGCATGGCCGGCGGCATGGGACTGTTGTGCATGACCGACATGGCGGTCGCCGGCGATGGCGTGATCTTCGGTCTGCCTGAGGTGAAGGTCGGCGTGTTCCCGATGCAGGTGCTGAGCCTGCTGCAGTCGATCGCGCCCGCCCGCCTCGTCAACGAATGGGCGCTGACCGGCGAGCCGTTCGACGCCGCGACGGCCAAGGCTGCGGGTCTTCTCAACTACGTTGTGCCGGCAGCCGAGCTCGATGCCAAGGTCGATTGGCTGATCGGGCGCATCGTCGACAAGTCGCCGACGGCGATCCGTCGCGGCAAATACGCGATGCGGGCGATCGCCTCGATGTCATTCGATGAAAGCATCGCCTACACCGAAAGCCAGATCGCGCTGCTCGCGATGACCGAGGACGCCAAGGAAGGCCTCAAGGCTTTCGGCGAGAAGCGCAAGCCGACATGGACCGGGCGTTAGCGGAAACCCAATCGAGGGTTTTCCTTTTCGGAATCGCACGCCGACTTGAGTTTTGAGAATCAAGCGTGTCGATTGCTCGAAACGATTTAAGAATGAGGAGCGAGCACGCCTTCTGACAAGAGGGTCGTCCTGGCTCGCTCCTCGCGGCGCTTCTTGGCGGCCACGATCAATTGCTTCCGCGTGCGTTTGGCGTAGGTGGGTAGTTGTAGTCTCGAGCGATGTCGGCCGGCGGCACGCAGTTCAGCGTCGGTAAGATCGCTGTCTGCGCCTTCGGTGAAGCCGCCGTGGCGAAAGGACGTAAATGAGAGCTCGTTCCGAAGTCCCGCTGCTATGATTATCTTTTTAACAACATGCCGAAGGTAGCGCAGATCCTTGCGCTCGGTGATCCACGGCAGAGGAGTAGGCGACCTGCGATGGGCATGATCACGGCGAAACGCCAGTCCTGAAGCGACTGAGTCTTTGAGAGCATCAAGCTCCGCCATCAGCTCGGGGAAGAGCAGCACACTGTTCTCATCGACCAAAGGCCACCAGGCTTCTTCGCCATTCTTTGGGTGCATAATCCTCACGCTGTTGGGGCGTTCTTTCGGTCGATAGTGCTCGATTTCGAAGACTCCGAATATATGTTCCTCGCGCTGCAGCCACTCCCAGGTCAGCAATGCAGCAGTTGCGATCGAGTGGTACCCCAGTCTCTTGGCGGCTTGCCTGAAGGCGACAAGCTCTTCCCAGGTCGCGGTAGGCGTCTCTCGCACGGCCTGACCAGGGGCGCGCGATTTTAAGCCCATCCGCGAGAATGGGTTGATGGCTGGCACTTTCGTTTCCTGGGCGCGCTGACCAACGAACCAGGCGCGCCTGCATGCGGTCATGGCAGCGTTTGCGAAACGCCGACGTTCGCGCTTGACGATGTTTCCATCCGCGTCCTTGTATTGAACGACGAGCAGATTTGCATAAACCGCAAGTCGGAGGCCAAGCGGTCTTAGGAAGACAACTATAACACTCAACTCCTTGGCTCACAGAACGACATGGCTA
>NZ_JAUMTJ010000138.1:0-4433 GCF_032654765.1 Bradyrhizobium sp. 33ap4
GAATGGCGGGCGACATCAAATCGGAACGGTGGGCGAGATCATTCCGGAATCGTGGGCGACATCGAGCGGAATCAGCACCAGCCGTTGCGAGGCTGCGGCGCTCAGCGACGGCAGCGGTCACCATTGAGAGCGCATTTTGGGCACCTGATCGCCGTATCAGCAGCCACCACAATCGCCAAGGCGGTTCAGTGCGACCTGGCCCACCATGCAAAGGCCGGCGGATGGTTCGTTGTTGAGCCTGAAACGGCCACAGCAGCCGTCGAGCTGGCCTCAGTGCTTATTTTGGCTCGCTCGCGGCCATGGCGTGGCACGATCAGCTGATACGGCAACACAGGGATAGGAACCATCCCCTAGCAGGTCAGTTGATGGCCTGTTCAGTGCCGACCGTCATCGGCGTTGAGCGAGGGATATGGACTCGGTCTCGGCACTTGCACCCCTCGTGCTGAGGCCTTTTCTTTGCGCTCAATTTCGCGACCGGAGAATCCGCATGACCCCCAGAGAACGCCGTGACATGCCATGGATTATTGGGGCCGCTGCATTGGCTTTTGTCCTATCGATCGTTGTCGGCGGCATGACGTACTTTCGGTAGCGGCCAGGGCTAGCCCGGGCGAATATCGGGACCATTCGCGAGTTGCTTCTCTAATTGGGAAGCGCGATTTTCCAAATCGTCCATCTCGAGCCGGATTCTGAGAGCTAAATCCGTGTCCTTGCTTTGCCGAGCCAGGGCGAGGTCCGTCTCCAACTCGCTGAGGTCCATCAAAACGCTGCCCAATTCCACGCTTGTTGCGTAGGTCGGATCATTTTCAAGGTGGGTGTACCGGCTGCCGAGCGCTGTAGGAGAGCGGGGCCTCGTCACCGCGTTCGGGGGCGGCGATTGCGGATGGATGGTTTTGCGGGCCAGCGTTCGCGTCACGTTCATCGGGGATATGTTGTCTTTGGCTATAGCGCCCACGCCGGGTTTTGCTCACCAGCAGGTAAACGATCATCCCAGCGGCTAGGCCGATGACGAGCACAATGGCTAGACCGATGACGCTCATGTTATACACCCTATCGTTCTCCACAGGTCCGGACCACAAATTGACTTCTGCAGCGACGTAGCCGAATTCGGTCGCAAATCAGCTTGAGTGAATAGATGCGCCCGCCCGGCACCGCCGCGGCGGGTTTTCATTTGCCGTGTTTTCAAACGAGCACGGCAGAAGACGTTCCAAAGTAGAGAGGAATAGATGGCGCACGGGATCAAGAATCGATCATTCGCTTCATCAAGTGGTCCATGGTGGTTGAGGAGCGCGAGACATAGCGACAGCCGGCTGCATGCTTACAGAGACAAAGTTTTTTCCAAATAAGGTAGAGCATAGCGCCTGTCTTTGCGGCACCTTCTCTCAGTATCCGTAGTGGCAAAATTCGAGAAGCCTCAAAAAGGCAGTCCGCACCGGCTGGTGATCGGGCAGCACACGTTCCCTTCAAGGAGCATCGCGAGGTTCGCGGGTGCCCACGGCAGAGTTCATGTCCACATGAAGCCAGGCGGCCCAATCCGGCGGGCCGACAGTATCTTCTGCGCACGACGTGCGTGGGATCACGGCACTGAAGTCGGCTTTATGAAGTCGATCGAGGATCGCTTTCAGCAGCTAGCCGATCGGATAATCAATGATCGTGTGCCCGCGTTTGACGCCGAACAGACGTACATCATCAGTTCTTTCTATGCTCTTTGGGCGGTGCGGGCCGAAATTCGGGACCGACCGGGAAACGACATCGATCTACACGGGTTAATGCCCGGTCGCACTGGATGGTCGCGGGACGAAGAGGAAGGATTGGAGAAAACGGGACTTGCCTTTTTCCGGGGCGTGATGATGCCAGCCCACGTCGTAAACGGTATGCACGTGCGTGTGCTCGTCGGGCAATACCTCCGGCAAATAAACCCATTGGTGTCAATCAGCTTGCAAATTTGGCTCTGTCGCAGTTTTGGTGCAGCTCCGATTATTCTGCGCCGATTAGTCTGGCCTGAAGCAGATCGATTTTCCCGCGGCCATACATCTGACGCCTGACGAGCTTGAGGCGCGTGATCTGACCTTCAGTCTGTCCGTTGGACCAGGGCGAGATGATTGCCGCCCGAACCGCCGCTTCGTCCCTGACGACGCCGCTCGCGAACGAGGCGACGAGACTGATGCGAGCGCGCTCGATCCATGCGGTAAGCCCTTCCTCGACCTTTCGCCGGATCATCACGTGGAATTCGGCGATGATGTCGCGGGCCTCGACCAAGCTTGGTACGCCAGCTTCGATCGCCGCGATCGTGACGGTCTCCGCTTTCGTCAGCAAGTCCCGGCCGATTGTCATGAGACGAGCGATCGTTCTGGCCGACAGAATCCGTTGAAGGTTTTGCGTGTCGGCCTTTTCAGCTCGTCGTCTGCGGGTCGCCCACTCGCTGATGACGCGAAGCGAGCCTCGAAAGCCTCGCGCCTTCAGGCGGCGCCAAAGTTCAGCTCCGTTTCGACAGCCGGACGCCCACTGATCGTCGAGCCAAGGCAAATGCAGGTCCAACGAGCTTTGTCGGGTCCGGAAAACATCGTTGCGCTCGCCGCGGATCACGTGCCGAACCAGCTTCCTGCTGTGGCCAGTTTGACGCACGATCAGCTTGATGGGTAAGCCATTCTTCGAAAGAGTCAGGATGGCCGCATTGGTCTCCTCGCGGCGAAGATAGCCCTCATACTGGAGGCGCTCGGCGGCTGTGAGCAGTTTGGGATTGATCGTGGTCGCACCGATGACGGTGCGTATCTGTCGCATCGATTTGCGGACGGCATCAAGGAAGGCTCGGCTGGCGTTCTCCATCAGATGCCAACGATCCGCGACCTGTACCGCGTGCGGCAAGGCCTTTGCTGCCGCTTCGCCATATCCACCGCCACGATCGCGGGCGACGATCTGGATCGCAGGATGGGCAGCAAGCCAGGCTTGGGCGGTCGCAGGCTCCCGATCCGGCAGCAAGGTGACGACCCGGCGGCGTTATTGCAGATGATGCTGGCGTATCGGTGATTGCGGCGCCAAGCCCAATCATCAATGCCGATAACTCTAAGCGGATCAGCCGGCGGACGGCTACGGCGCCGGACGACGCGCAGCAACGTATCCTTGCTCACCGGCAGCATCAGCCTTTTTGCGAAGCCTGCCGCCGGTCGACCACCAAGCGCCAAGCCGAGGTGATGAACGATCGACTCCATCCTCGCCGTGCGCCGCGCCGACGGAGCCAGTACCCCTGCGGCGAAGCGCTCCGTGAAGATCTGACGCCCGCACAGGACGGCGTCGCAGCGGAAGCGGCGGGCAATTACCAGGAGCTGGACGATCCGCCCCGAGAGCGGCAGATCGGTCACACGTCGCCGATATCGGCTATGGACACGCCGGGAAACCGTTCCGCACGATGGACACAGACCAAAGCTGCCCGACGCCCGGACCGCAATAACGGCCTTATCGCCTTCGAAGTACGCACTCTCTACAACAAACCCACTCGGCACCAGATTGGAGCGCGGGAGTGCCTGCTGCATGGCGCTGATTCTCCCCCAATCAAAGCGCCAGACATCCCCCAAACTGCATCAAAAGTGAGTCAGAGCCAATATTGCAGGCCGAATGACAAGTGGTCGAGGGGATCGTGTCCGGTAATGTCTCGCCGATCATTCGCTACATGCGTGGATGACATTTCGCCTTTCCTAAAGCTCCTCTGCGGGCTCTTCATCAAGTAGTCGCCGAAGCTCCCCCGGAGAGAACCGCTCGAGATCAAAAGTTAGGTCTTCCTGATCGACAGAAAATGACAGAGCAGGATGATTGTCTCCAAGTCCGTGAAACTCGTCACGCAACTGTTTTTCCAGACGCTGAAGCTCATTCGAAGCGACGGAGGCTGGCAGCGGCATAGCTTCATCCTCCAGATGATCCAGCACTCGCCGAAGCGCCGCCTGAGGAAGCTGCTCTGAGTGGGATGCGGCTTGCGCCTGCATGAAAGCCGACGGCGCGGGTTGATCATCTCGGCTTTCCTGAAGCTCCTCTGCTGGCTCGTCGGAAAGCGGTCGCAGGAGCTCCTCTGGAGAGAACAGTTCGCGATCTAAAGTGAGGTCTTCCGGATCAGTCGGAAACGACAAAGCAGGATGATTGACTCTTGGCTCGTCGGGAAACTGTTTTTCTATTCGCTGCAACTCCTCTAAAGCAACGGAGACTGCCGACGGCATGGCTTGATCATCCAGATAATCCAGTACTCGCCGAAGTTCCCCCTGAGGGAGCTGCTCTGAATCCAATCCGGCTTGCGCGGAAGCTGACGGGGCCAGGTGATCATGTCGCCTTTGCTGAATCTCCTCTGCCGGCTCGTGATCAAGTAGTTGCCGAAGCTAAGTCGGATCGTAGCCATGTCGTTCTGTGAGCCAAGGAGTTGAGTGTTATAGTTGTCTTCCTAAGACCGCTTG
>NZ_JAUMTJ010000139.1:0-4163 GCF_032654765.1 Bradyrhizobium sp. 33ap4
ACTTAGAAACACAACTATAACACTCAACCCCTTGGCTCACAGAACGACATGTCTACGATCCGACTTGCTGTCTGCACAGACTATTCCACACGATATGCCGAAACCAAAGCAGTACCACACGCCACGGCGAAGGAGGTAGCAAAATTCTTCATAGAACAAATCGTCCTTCGCCACGGTGCTCCTGAAGCTGTTATTACTGATCGAGGCGCCGCATTCACCGCCAACCTCATGCAGGAAATTTTACGTCTCAGCCATACACAGCACCGGCGTACCACGGCCTACCATCCGCAGACAAACGGCTTAACGGAGCGACTCAACAAAACAATCGGCGATATGCTGGCGATGTACGTCGATATCGAACATAAAACGTGGGACGAGATACTTCCGTACGTAACCTTCGCCTATAATACCGCCATCCAAGAGACAACTGGCTATACACCATTCCACCTCGTTTACGGGAGGGAGCCGACAACAATGCTCGACGCAATGTTACCGCACCAGCCCGACCCCGAAATCGACCTGGACGCCATCAGAATCTCCGAACGAGCCGAAGAAGCCAGACAGCTGGCCAGGGTACGCATACAGCAACAGCAAAGCCGCGACGCCCACCGTTACAACCTGCGCAGACGTGAGGTCCGCTTCGCACCTGGGGACCTCGTTTGGGTGTGGTCTCCAATACGACGCCGCGGCCTCAGCGAAAAGCTTCTGAAGAGATACTTCGGCCCGTATAAAGTCCTCCGTCCCGTCGGGGACCTGGATTACGAAGTCGTGCCAGAGGCCTCCACTCCATCGCGTCGCACATGCGCCCCGGAAATAGTCCACGTTGTCCGCATGAAGCCGTACTACCGCCGTTAGCACTCCGCCACGACGAACCATGCATCGAGGCGATGCATCGCTCTCAAAGGAGGGAGTAATGTGGCGTCTGGGGTGCCAGCACGATCACCATCATCATCTGTAGCCGTGGCTGGTGGCAGCGCGCGTGCTTTTGAATCGGCACGGACACATTCATTCCATCATCCGATCTCGACCCGCAGCCACACGGCTTTGCTCCATCCCGATTAAAGCCACTGCTCAAGCTTTTTATCCGTGAAATTTTCTGGTGGAGGTGCGGGGCACTACCCCCATCGCATTTCCAGTATCACGGAAGCCCTGCGGTACAGCCGGCGACTCTGTGGTCTTCCACCCGAAGGGCTAACGTCAACCGTACCACCGGACATGACTCGAACTGCCACGCAGACCGGCTTTCAGCAACTCGCCTACCCAGTCATCGCCCGCAACGCCCGGGTCTTTAACGGTGACGGCAGTGACGACGTGGACGACTGGATAGCGCAGTACGAACGGGTGTGCAGAGCCAACTTCTGGAGCGACGAGTTACAGCTGGCCAACGCGTACTTCTTCATTGAGGGACCCGCTCGGACGTGGTTCGAGAACCATGAGCCCGAACTGTCATCATGGGACGCCTTTAAGACAGGAATCAAGAAGGCTTTCGCGGCCCACTACCGACAAGAGCGTGCTGAAGAACTGCTCCGAACCAGGATACAGCTCCCCAACGAGACCGTCACATCGTACACGGAAGACATCCTCCGCCTTGTACGACGGGTCGACCCCGCTATGCCTGAGCATAAGAGGGTAAAACACCTGCTCCACGGAGTTAAAGAGGACATTTTCCGCTCTCTTGCCAGGGACATTCCGGAGACCGCCGATGCATTCCTCAGCGAAGCCCTGAAGATAGAGAAAGCCATGTGCAGTAGAAATCGTCCCCACTCCGCTTGCCTCCAAACGTCTCCCTGTGACGACCAGTCTCTAAGGAGCATTATACGGCAAATCGTCAGAGAAGAGATTGAGAGGATGCTTCTGCCATCAAACGTTCATCCGCCGCCCCCTGCACTAGCCACGATGATTAGGGAGGAGGTACAGGCAGCAGTGTTGGCGTCCCCAGCCAATGCTGGTGTAGGCTGCCATCCGCCTTCGCCGTCCTACGCGTCTGCACTGAGACAGGCATCGGTGGCCTCACCCTCAGGTTGGCAAGACTACCGCTCCTCAGAAATGCCTGCCCGCTATGACCGTAATACTGACTACCGCTCCCCAGAAATACCTGCCCGCTACGACCGTAATTCTGCCGACCGCCCGGCGCCGAGGAAAACAGACGTCTGGCGCACTCCAGACAGAAGGCCACTCTGTTACCACTGTGGCGAGGCCAACCACATTTATCGTGGTTGCCCCTATCGACGCATCGGGCTCCCTGGGTTTTCTCCGAATGCACCCCGACCCCGACCTGGCGACCTGCCGCCTGCCATTGCCGAGTACATGCGCCGGGACAACACGTCCGCAGAACCAATACCGCCTCGACCAAGGTCATCGTCGCCGTACCCTCCGAACTCGATGTCTCGCCGTCAGAGTAGGTCGCCGTCTCCTCGCCGCCCGCGGGAAAACTAGGCAGGGCAGCTCCAGGAGGTGAAGCTGCTCACGAACAGGTACAGCAAAAGCCTCCAGCTATGACACCGGACGCCGAACAGCCTGCCAGAGGAGACCTTACGAATAACCTGCGAATTGTTATCGACGGACGAGAAATCATAGCTCTCGTGGATACTGGCGCCGACGACTGTATCATTAGCGCAAAACTCGCCGCCGACTTGCGTAAGGTGACAACACCGTGGGATGGACCGCAGATTCGGACCGCTGGGAACCACTTGTTAACGCCGTACGGGAAATGCACTGCTTCCGTCTCCGTTAGGGGCGTCCAGTACGTCGTTAGCTTCATTGTTCTTGAAAACAGTGCACGCGATGTCATACTGGGGATGGACTTCCTCCGAGAAAACGGCGCCGTCATTGACCTCGATGCGGGTGTTATTTCTTTTCGCATCCCCTGCGAAGACTGCGACAATCAGGAAGCTAACGAAATGATGAATGACACCAGTGCCCAAGTCAACGAGCCGGTTTTCATCTCTGATTCCTGTGTCGACATACCGCCGTGGTCGACAGCTTCTGTTGCGGTCCATATCAGTCGCCCTTGCCTCCCGCCGGTCCTTGTGGAAGGAAGCATGGATCTGTTCCTCCAACGGGGCATCGGTGTTGCCAGGGGTTTGGTAGATTTCCAGCGTGGAAACGCCGAAATTCTGGTCACCAACTTCAGGTGTGAACCGCAGCGCCTCAGGAACGGCTCGAAGATAGGGACATTTGCCGACATCATGCCGGATCAGACCTTGTCCCTACTCGCCGAAGATGCCAAGCTCCAGTGCCGTACGCAAGGACCACAGTTTGATGTCAACCCTGAACTCCAAAGCGATTATCGACGGCGCCTACTAGGACTTCTGCACGAGTACGAGGGCTGCTTTTCCACGTCGGAGCGAGTGCAGCAAACGCATACTGCCAAACACCGCATAATAGTCGACGACACTGTCCGTCCGATCAAGCAGATGCCGTACCGAGTGTCCCAAAAAGAGCGGGAGACCATCCAACGTCAAGTGCAGGAGATGCTTGATGATGACGTCATCCAGCCGTCCTGCAGCCCATGGTCGTCGCCTGTCGTCCTAGTTAAAAAAAAGACGGCACCTTGCGGTTCTGCGTGGACTACCGAAAACTGAACAACGTCACAAAGAAAGACGTTTATCCTCTGCCACGTATAGACGACACTCTCGACAGATTACGGCACTCTACGTACTTCTCCTCCATGGATTTGAAGAGTGGATACTGGCAGATCGAGGTCGACGAAAGGGATCGCGAGAAAACGGCATTTGTTACACCGGACGGGCTGTACGAATTTAAAGTCATGCCGTTCGGACTGTGTACGGCACCCGCGACTTTCCAGCGTGTCATGGACACTGTTCTCGCTGGTCTCAAGTGGCAAACGTGTCTTGTTTACCTCGATGACGTCGTGGTCTTCGCTCCAGATTTTGATGAACACCTGAGAAGACTAAGAGTTATTCTCGACACCCTTAAGAAGGCTCACTTGACGTTGAAACCGGCCAAGTGCCACTTTGGATACCAGGAGCTAAAATTCCTTGGTCACGTAATTACTCCGAAAGGAGTACTTCCTGATCCAGACAAGACGAAAGCCGTTGCCAATTTCCCCACTCCACAATCTAAAAGTCGGATCGTAGCCATGTCGTTCTGTGAGCCAAGGAGTTGACACGAGACTTTGTCTTCCTAAGACCGCTTGGCCT
>NZ_JAUMTJ010000140.1:0-4063 GCF_032654765.1 Bradyrhizobium sp. 33ap4
TGCGCGCGCACGGTCTCATGACCATAGACCGGCCCGGTCAGCTCCGAGAGCGTGTGCCGCATCGGGATCAGCGGCTTTGAGGGTACGCGCTTGATCGCGCTGCGGTACGCCGGCGACAGGCGCGCCGGATGGACGCTGTTCGAAGCGACCGGATAGATCAATGTCATGCGTATTCTCCGGACCGGATTGCCGCCGGCGCCCAACGTCAGGCCGGCGCCTTGAAATCGTAGGAGATGCGCCCGGCCGGCAGATAAAATAGCGCGATGACCGCGCCGCCCCTGACCTCCGGATAGTGCAGGCTGCCGGGATCCGGCGCGGTCCAGCCCGGTCCCTGCCAGCCCTGCAGCCCCTTCAACTGCGCGCCCTTGTCGAGGGGAACGACGAGGTTGAGCTCGCCATAGGGGTGACCATGATATTGCCCGCGCAGCACGTCGTGATCGTCCTCGTCCTTGATGCGGCGCGGATCGGTGCTGTTCATGTAGACCGCGGTGATGCTGAACTGGAACGTCTCGGGGACCGGCTCGAGGATGCGGCTGCGCCGATAGTTCGGACCTTCCACCTCCTGGTTCGCCGCCCAGCCCTCCTCGACTCCCATTTTGATCAGGCGGGCCAGATCCTGGTACAGCGCGCTGTCCTCTCCATAGGTCTCGTTGAGCCATCGCTCCATCGCCGCGCTCGGCGTCATGTCCTTGACCTCGCGCAGAAACGGAATGCTGCGTTCGATAAGCTGTTCCCGGCTTCCCATGACTTTCTCCTGTCTAATCCTCGAAACCCTTGAAGGAGGCGAATGCCTCCAGTTCCGCGCGCGGCATCAGCCGCGTGCGTGACCGCTCCCTGGGGTGGCCCATCGAGATCCCGCAGGCCACCATCTGCTCGGCGGGGATCGACAGCAGCGGACGCAAGATCCGATGGAATCTGGCGAAGGTCTCCTGCGGACAGGATTGCAGCCCGCGTCCGACCGCCGCCAGCATCACGTTCTGGATGAACATGCCGAGATCGAGCCAGCTTCCCATCGCGAGACGCCGATCGATGGTGACGATCAACCCAACCGGCGCGCCGAAGAACATGAAGTTCTTTGCGGTCTGCCGGCTCCTCGCCTCAGCGTCGCTTTGCGCGATCCCGAGCGTGTCATAGAACAATCGCCCGAACTCCTGACGACGGCCGAGATACGGCTCGGGGAAAGCGCTGGCGTAGTATTGATATTCGGAGACGTGCTCGTTCGGCTCGTTCTCATACGCATCCAGCAGCGCAGCCGACACCTCGGTCTTGGCGACGCCGGCGAGCACGTAGACGTGCCAGGGCTGGATGTTCGCGCCGCTCGGCGCGAACCGCGCCACGCGCAGGATCTGCTCGATGGTCGATCGGGAGACCGGACTGCCGGAGAACTCGCGGCACGACAGCCGGCCGGCGATCACCTCGTCGATTGGATTGCGTGCGGCTCCGCACGCCACATCCCGGTCGATCACGACTTCTTCACGAGCGAGCATCCGCCGTCCTCCATCGGTCTGAAGGCCTCTTCACCCGGGATGGTGGCCAGCAGCTGGTAGTAGTCGAACTGGTATTTCGACTCTGCCGGCGACTTGACGCGGAACAGATACATGTCGCGGACCAGCCGGCCGTCGGGACGGATCCTGCCGTTGCGGGTCATGAAATCGTTGACCGGCAATTCGCGCATCTTGGCCGCGACCGTCGGCCCATCAAGCGTGCCGGCGGCTTCGACCGCCTTGAGGTAGTGCATGACAGCACCATAGGTGCCGGCGTGGATCATGGTGGGCACTTTCTTCGTCTTCTCGATGAAGCGCTTCGACCATGCCCGCGTCTCGTCGTTGAGGTCCCAGTAGAACGCCGAGCTCAGCATCAGGCCTTGCGCACTCTGCAGCCCAAGGCTGTGAATGTCGGCGATGAAGACGATCAGGCCGGCAAGCTTCTGCCCGCGCGTCACCCCGAACTCGCCGGCCTGCTTCACGGCGTTGATGAAGTCGCCGCCGGCGTCGGCGAGCGCGATCACGTCGGCCCTGGAGGCCTGCGCCTGCAGCAGGAAGGACGAGAAATCGGGCGTGTTGATCGGGTGTTTCACGGCGCCGACCACCTTGCCGCCGGTCGTGTCGATCACCTTGCGGCTGTCGGCCTCGAGCTGCGCACCGAGCGAATAGTCGGCCGAAAGAAAGAACCAGGACTTGGCGCCGAGGCGCGAAATCGCCTTCGTAGCCCCCTGCGACAGCGCGTAGGTATCGTAAGTCCAGTGGATGCCGGTCGGCGAGCACTCGTCGCCGGTCAGCCGGGACGTTGCCGCGCCGGTGGCGAGAAACAGCTTCTTCTTGTCGCGCGTGATGCCCTGCACCGCCAGTGCGACCGCGGAATTCGGGACGTCGAGGATGGCTTCGACGTTGTCGTTCTCCAGCCAGCGCCGGGCAATCGCCGAGCCGATATCCGCCTTGTTCTGATGATCGCCGGCAACGATCTCGATCGGGCGGCCGAGCACCTTGCCCTTGAAATCGTCCACCGCCATTTGCGCCGCGACCACCGAGCCCTGGCCGCCATTGTCAGCGTACAGCGACGACATGTCGGTCAGCACGCCGAGCCTGACCGGCCCGTTCTGTGCAATCGCCGACGTCGCCGTCGCCACCAGCATCAACGCCAGTCCGATTGATTTACGCGCGCCACTTCGGGCCAACATCACCCAGGCCTTCATCGCTTTTCTCCTCCCAACCCGGCGCCGGCAATCTTGGCCAGAACGCCGCGTTGCGGAAGTGAAAGTCTTGCAGAGTGATCCTGAACCGGCTTCAGATGGCAGGTGGTGACGACACGGCTATACGCTCGTGGAGAATCCGCTCGGTTGCATCCGCCAGATGCCTGGCCTTAACTGCCGTCGATCGCGGAATTTTGCCGAGGCGAGCGATCTGCCGTAGACGGGGACTCTCAACGTGTCCGTTTCCTTCAAGACCCTGGATCTGAATCTGCTCAAGGTATTCGACGCCGTCATGGAGGAGCGCAGCGTGCTGCGGGCCAGCCAGAAGGTCGCGCTGAGCCAGTCCGCTGTCAGCCACTCTCTGGCGCGGCTGCGCGAGATGCTGGATGACGACCTGTTCGTGCGCACGGCCACCGGCATGCAGCCGACCGCGCGCGCGTTGACGATGGCGCCGCAGGTTCGCCAGGCGCTGCGATCGCTGGAGGCCGCGGTCGAGCTGCCGACCTTCGCTCCAGCAGCCTCCACCAAGCCGTTCACGCTGGCCGCCAACGACTTCACGACGATGGTGCTGGCGCCGCCGCTCCTGAAGATCCTGGGCCGGGAAGCTCCTGCGATCGACCTCACCATCAAGCCGGTGACGCGGATCGATCTTGCCGAGCAGATCGACCTCGGCCGCATCGACGTCGCGATCGGCGTGTTCTCGTCGCCGCCGAGCCGTTTCCGCACGGCGCTGCTGTTCGAATATAATGATGTGCTGATCGTCGGCAAAAGGCGCAAGCTTGGCCGGCTCGACAAGGCAAAGCTCGCGACCTTGCCGTTGGTCGTGGTGTCCTTTGGCGGTGAGCAGGAAGGCGCGATTGGCGGCTTCATCTCCGAGCGCGGACTCGCCAGGCGTTCGGAGATGTACGATCGCCCCGCGCTCGAACGGGCGCTGTCCGACAGCGACCGGCCGCCGCGGATCGCGGTCTCGCTGCCGCACTTCCTTGCCCTGCCCGCACTGCTGATCGATTCCGAGTTGGCTGCGATCGTCCCGCGGCCGCTGGCGCGTGCACTCGAGCAGGCACATGCGATCACGACCTATGAACTGCCTTACACCACGACGCCCGTGGAGGTTCGGCTGCTCTGGCACGAACGCGTCGAGGACGAGCCTTCGCACGAATGGCTTCACGAGGTGCTCCGGCGCGCCACCGAAGAGCTGCGGCGCGGCGGCTAGCGGCCGGGCTAGACGTCGAAAAACACCGTCTCGTTGTCGCCCTGCAGATGGACGTCGAAGGTGTAGACGTTGCCCGCGCCGGCGTTGCGCCTGGCGATCAGCGTCGCGCGTCGATCGGCCGGCACCAGCGCCAGCGTGGAATCTGTGGCGTTGCCGGCTTC
>NZ_JAUMTJ010000141.1:0-3782 GCF_032654765.1 Bradyrhizobium sp. 33ap4
GAGTTGCGAGGGTGTGGTGGCGCCTGTGGCAGGCGCGGTGATCGAGATTGCCATTGGCGAGGTGATCGTGCGCGCCGGCGTGGACGTCGACGAGGCGCAGTTGCAGCGGGTGATCCGGGCGGTCCGTTCGGCATGATCCCCTCCGGCGTGAAGGTGTTCCTGGCGAGCCATCCAGTCGACTTCCGCAAGGGTATCGATGGCCTTGTTGCGCTGGTGCGCGATGCCGGCTCAGATCCGTTCGACGGTGCGCTTTATGTGTTCCGCGCCAAAAGAGCCGACCGAATAAAGATCGTATGGTGGGATGGCTCCGGCGTGTGCCTCTATTTAAACTACGTGCATTCATACTACACCTCCTTCAGCTTCAGTTGAGGGTTTTAGCACCAGTGACGTCGTGAGGGCGGCGGCTCGATCGACAAGACGATTCCATCGGCTGCATTGCTTGCGGGGCAGGTTCGATGTGGGAATCTCGTATAGGCAATAGTGTGCATTGTAGGCATGCCTGGTAACGAGTCCATGTTCAGCCCACCTTGCGAGGGTCGTTTCGTGGATGTTAAGGCGCGCCGCGGCTTCCCGTTTTGTCAGCATTCCGCGATCTCGCAGTCGGTCATAGCGCGAGCGCAAGCCATAGCGATGGACGAGATATGCGACCCGCAAGGCCGTGAAGCGGGTCTCGTGGCGGCCAGGGCGCGCTGATCCACCCGGGCGATATCCTTGCTGGTTGAGAAGTTCGGCAATCTCTGAACAGATGTGTTTGTCGAGGAGCTTGTCGACCAACTCGACGATACCGGGTTGCGTCTTGACCTGCTGCGCGGAAGATTTTGGGCTCATGGTGGTGAGCGTTTGGATTTTGCCGCCCTTGAAGCGAACATGAATTTTGGTGGTTCGTTCCGCCGGCACCTTGATGAGGGTGACATCTTCGATGATGTGGGCGAGCAGCCGTTTGCGTTCACGATCCGGCGTGTCTGGATCTGCCCAAAGCTTTTTGAAGTCGACGGTCATCGCGGTCAGCCGCTCGCGAACAGCTTCATCGAGGAAGAGCTGATCCTGCTCTCGCGCGCGCTCGCGATCGTCGCGGGCTTTGGCCAGCACGCGGAGCTTGTCATTCCATTCGCCTTCGAGCGTGTCGGCGACGAGACGATTATTGGGGTCGACCAACATGAAGCGGCGCTGAGCGAGATCCGCTTCGATTTTGGCCCGTTCGGTCGCCCGACAGCGCAGCCGGTCTGCTTCCTCATACCTGGCTTCGATCTCCTTGCGGATGTCGAGCGTCAACTCGACGGCGGCCGGCGTCATCTGTTCGGCAATCAGCATGCCGATGGCTTTATCGATCTGAGGCCCGGCGATTGACTGGCAGTTTGGCTCGCCACGATAACCGTGAGCGCGATCACAGACGTACCAGGCATCCAGCCGTCCGCGCCGGGCAGTGTAGCGGATGCGAAAATGTTTACCGCATTGCCCGCAGACCGCCCGTCCTTGCAGCAGTGCCGTCCCCTCCCGAGGAGGCGATGCGCGCGCCACTTCATATCCTCGACCGTTGGTCTTGAGAATTTTGAGATTCTCCTGGAACTGCTCCCACGTGATGTAGCCGGGATGGGCATCCGGGATACAAGCCAGCCAGTCATCGTGGTCACGCCGCTGCAGAGTCTTCTTACCGTCGATGGTTCGTCGATAGCGCCGGCGTCCATAGGCGTAGGCGCCGGCATACCGCGGATTGTTCAAGACGCGTATCGCCGTTGACGCGGTCAGTGTCCGAAACACCGTGGTCTCGCTGTTGCGCAGACGCGAGGGAAACAGAAGGCCCTCCTTGCGAAAGGCCTTGACGGTCTGGCATGCGGAGCCCACGCGAGAGAACGTGTCGAAGAAATGGACGATTGTCTCCCTGATCTGAGTGTCGGGATCGAACGTCACGTTGCCGGAGTGGTCATAGATCAGCCCGGTTG
Source organism: Bradyrhizobium sp. 33ap4 (assembly GCF_032654765.1). NCBI lineage: Bacteria > Pseudomonadati > Pseudomonadota > Alphaproteobacteria > Hyphomicrobiales > Nitrobacteraceae > Bradyrhizobium > Bradyrhizobium sp. 33ap4. The sequence goes on from NZ_JAUMTJ010000141.1 coordinate 1,941, forward strand.
GCAAGACGCAGCGGTACTCGCCGCGCCTGACCTTGTTGAGGATTCCGCCGCGCAGCCTTGCTTTGATCACATGCAACTCGGCCTCACTCATTGTGCCCTTGAGCCCGAGCAGGAGGCGGTCATTGAAGCTTGACGGATCGTAGACGCCATCCTCATCGAGGATCAGGGTGTCGGCTAGTGCGCAGATCTCCAGCAAACGCTGCCAGTCAGCATTGTTCCGCGCCAGGCGGGAGACCTCCAGGCCCATCACGATGCCGGCGTGCCCCATGCCGACGTCGCTGACCAGGCGCTGAAAGCCCTCGCGCCAGACAGCCGATGCACCGGACTCGCCCTGATCGCTGTCGATGACGATTATTTGCTCGTCGCGCCAGCCAAGGGCAATTGCGCGTCCACGAAGTGCATATTGCCGCTTCGCGCTCTCGACGTTCTCGATGACTTGTCGCATCGAGGACTGGCGAATGTAGAGGTAGGCACCCCGTTCGAGGTGGTGAGGCTGGACTTTGAGGGACTCCTTCATGGCGTTCTCCGCTCGGGTGTGCTCATCGCCATTGTCGCGAGCACGTAAACGACAGCTGTGTGCTCGTTACGCGGCACTGGTGGAGTATACGAGGCAACTGACTGTTGAACGGGGGCTGCGGCGGCCAGCGTCTGCGCCCACCCCCACATGCCCCGGCGCAGAAAAAGCATGAGGCCACTGCGGGCCGTAGGCGGCAGCGCTTCGCCGAGAGCTGCCATACGCAGCACCTCATACTGGGCCGCAATGGCGGTCGAGAGGATCGAACACGCCGGTGTCGTGGGGTGTTCATCCGGCAGTTTTTTTTAATGCTCGCTCGATCGTCCTGGGATGAACCTCGATGCCGAGCTCGGCGCGGATCAAGCTCGCCAGCTCCCGAGCGCGAACCGGCTCGCCCGGGACCAGCCGCGCCTGCAGGAAGGCGAGGACCTCGCCCTGGACCTTGTGGGGGCCGCGGGGGCCCGGCTTCTTTGGGACCAGTCCCGCAATCCCGGCGGCATCGAAGCTCGCCTTCGCTTGGTAGTAGGTCGGCCTGGAGACGCCATACTCGTCGGAAGCCTCCGTCACCGAAGCGTTGTCGATCGAGACACGGCGCAGCATCTCGTACTTGACCTGCACGGCGTCGTGCGGATCGAAGAACTCGCTTCCCTGAAACTTTGGATCGCGCACCTTCTCGGGCGTCGGATTGAGCGTGCCCTCCTCGAGGAGGGCGTCGATCTTTGAGCGCTTGCTGTCGTGCTTCGCCGGCACCGTCGGCTCCGAGCGTACAAGAAGGCGTTAACGTAAATATATTTACGCCGCTAAATGCATCGCTGTCAAGGTCGCGAAAGTAGCCTATAGCGCATTTATAACTCGTATTTGATGAAGCGATGCGGACAAAAGAGGGCTGATGCGGCATTAATCACCTTACATCTGCGGCATAATCATCCTTACGGTTTGCGCGCGATCGCAACGCTGCCCCGTCGGAAAGGCGCTTCACCAGGCTGGCCAGCTCCATCAGGTCGAAAGTACGCAAAAGTGCCCGTCCATGACCCATGACGATCTCTGCGTCCGGGCTCACAAGGTCCGTCCATTGCGGAGGAACCGACCATACGGTCGCGCCGTCGCCCTGCAGCAAGAGGCGTTCGCCATACCGGTTGTATCGTTTGCCGACGCAGAGAAGCTGCCGCCCAAACAATGGGTGGAATGGATGCATCACCCGCACAAACTGCCGCGCTGCATCCGAAGAGTCTGCATTCTCAGTTGAGGTACAAACGGCTTGAGAAGGCGAGGTTCTGCTGGCCGCGGATCGGGCATCATCGGGTGCAGCTGAATGCTGCGCAGTTGAT
>NZ_JAUMTJ010000142.1:0-3562 GCF_032654765.1 Bradyrhizobium sp. 33ap4
GGTGCGGTGGCGCAGCCGCCCGAGCAGCCAGCGCTCGACCATGAGGACCGCCTGTTCGACCTTCGCCTTGTCCCGTGGCCGTCGCGGCCTGGCCGGCAGAATGGCGGTGCCGTAATGCGCCGCCATGTCGGCATAGCTGCGGTTGATCTGCGGGTCGTAGAGGCAGGCCTTGATCACTGCGACCTTGGTATTGTCCGGCACCAGCAGCGCCGGCACGCCGCCGATCGCCTCGAAGGCGCCGACGTGGCCGCTGATCCAGTCGGCGAGCCCCTGCGTCCAGGTCGCCTGCGCGTAGGTGAAGCTCGATGCGCCGAGCACCGCGACGAAGATCTGCGCGGCGCGTCGCTCGCCGGTGAACCGGTCGATTACCACCGGCACGCCGTCGCCGGCATAGTCGACGAACAGCTTGTCGCCGGCCATATGCGACTGGCGCATCGTCACCGACAGGCGGCCTTCCCAGGCGCGGTAGAGCTCGCAGAACCGCGAATAACGATACCCGCCGGGTTCGCCTGCGATGTACTCGTCCCACAGGATCGACAGCGTCACATGCTTGCGCCGGAGTTCGCGGTGTACCGCCGCCCAGTCAGGCTCGGCCTGCCGGCGATGGCCCCGCCGGGTGCCGGGACCGGCTCCCGCACTGGCGAACAGCCGGGCTTCCAGCGCAGCGTCGGTGATGTCGTCGGGCAATGGCCAGGTCAGCCCCGCCGCCTCGAACCGGTGGATCGTCAACCGCACCGTCGAAGGGGCTGTCCCCACCCGCCGCGCAATCTCGCGGGTCGGCATCCCGGCCGACTTCAATCTGATCACATCGCGCACATGGCGCATCGCAAACCTCTCCGTCGGCATCCAGGTCCCCCTTCGCAAAGCCGAAAGGCGGGACCGTATCGGAGCCAGAAGAGGCCTCGTCACCCCGGGTTCGCCCTTGCGATACCCCGGGCGACATCATCCCGGAATGGTGGGCGAGATCATCTCGGAATGGCGGGCGACATCAAATCGGAACGGTGGGCGAGATCATTCCGGAATCGTGGGCGACATCGAGCGGAATCAGCAAGACGATGCTGGGCGCCACGGTCGGAAAGGTCCTCGCGCTCGCGGGTGACCTTTGCGAGGAAGGGCTACACGCGGCAAAGAAGCTGAATTATCGGCCCGTGCTGGCGTGCTGGACCATATCCGTCAGCTGTTAGCGACCCGAAAGAGGCCGTGAGTTTTCCAAGGATTTGCCGCGAACAGCCGAGGTCCGCTTTGGGTCCAAAAGCCGTCCATGGCGGCCGAGTTGAGGGACTTCCGGTTACCCTCGAAGAGCCGACGTTCCCGGTGGTTATGCAGACCGTCAGCTTAGGGCCTAGGCTATGTGAGAACCTCTTTTGGGTAGGTCGGAAGTCCGGCATCGGTTCGATTTGGGCGGTCCGATGGGCGACGCGAGGCTTCCGAACCTGAAGGCCGCCATCTGGCTACAAATATGCGTCCAAACCAAGGAGAGAAGCGGCGCTTACTATTCGTATCCCGCCTTCTCCAGTCCACCGAAATAGAGTTCTCGCATCCACGCTTGAGAAATCATGGTTCTTTCGGTTACTTCTTTAAGCGTCTGCATTGGCGTGAGTGATCGGAGGACCGCAACCGCCTTCAAAGCGTCCTCACTTCTGCCGAGATGGGCAAGAGTTGCTGCCTTATAACGCCATGTCACTCTCGCAGACGGTGCAAGCTCGATAGAGCGATCGAATAGCGACAAAGCTTCCGAGAACTTTCTCTCAAAGAACAGAACGATACCTAGGCCTTGGATCAAGAAATAATTGCGCGGATCAAGCGGGTTGATGCGCAAAGCTCTTTCGAAATTATGGCGGGCGGCGTCTAGCTCGCCGCGATAGAGATAGCCAAACCCACTATTGACGCAGACAAAAGCTGAATTTGGCTGAAGGCGTAAAGCACGTTCGGCGTATTCTCGAGATGAATCATGCTTTCCTACCAGGATCGTGTAAACCCAAGAAGCTATCGCTAGCGCAGTAGCATCTTCGGGATCCGCTTGGACCGCCTGATGAGCGATCCGCTCAGCCTCAAGCACTCGTTCCTTATATGGCTGCGCACCCATGATGCACTGTCGGCCAATACAATCGGCCAAGAGCGCAAGAGCACTGGAATATTGGGCGTCGAGGCTAACGGCCCGTCGGAGCAATTCTTCCGCCTGTAAATAGGACTGTGGATCGAATTGTCGGATAAAGGGCTGCGCCCGCAGGAAGTAGTCGTAAGCGCTCAGGTCTGAAGTTGGTCTCTTTTTTGACCTTTCTATCTCCCTCAAGTTGATGGTCGGCTCGATAGCCGCAGCGACAGCGGAGGTCATCTCGTCTTGGAGTTCGAAGACGTCTTTGTACTCGCGCTCGAAACGCTCCGCCCAGATGTGATGTCCGGTTTCCGCCTCGATGAGCTGACCCGTAATACGGACCCGATTTCCCGCCTTACGGACGCTTCCTTCAAGGACATATCGGACACCAAGCTCGCGCCCAATCTGCTTGATATCGACAGCTCTGCCCTTGTAGGTAAATGAGGAATTGCGGGCTATTACAAAAAACCACTTTACTCGCGATAGCGCGGTGATGATGTCCTCGACCATGCCGTCCGCGAAATACTCCTGTTCAGGATCGCCACTCATGTTCTGGAATGGCAAGACTGCAATCGATGGTTTGGCGGGAAGCGGCGGGTGGGCCGGAGTGCTTGGCATTGTTGTCGTACTAACCGACAGCACCTGCATCGGCCTTGGCAGGTTTTTCAGGCTGACTTCCCCCTTGTCTAGGAACGTGACCTTCACTCGATCCCGAACCTGATCATAGAGGGGCCGGGAGATGGTAATGCCACCCGGCTCGGCTACGCCCTCTAACCGAGCAGCTACATTGACGCCGTCTCCGAGTAGGTCGTCTTGATCGGCTACGACATCTCCGAGATGAATGCCAATTCGCAGGCGCATCTCGGTCGTTCCAGCCTGGATAGCGATGGCACACTCCAAAGCTCTAACAGGACTGGCGAACTCGGCGAGGAAGCCATCGCCCATCGTCTTGAATAGGCGACCTTCGTGCGTACGTATCGAGGGCTCGATAACCTCGCGTCGCAATTGGCCGAGTTGGACCAAGGCCGCAACCTCGTCTGCCGCAACCAGACCCGAGTAGCCGACCACGTCAGCCGCCATGATGGTCGTCAGTCGCCTATGGATCGGCTCCTCTTGCACCATCATCCTCCGCGCGACATCAGCATGTATCAAATCACATCGTGGCGGTACCGAGAAGCGATCAGAAATCCTGGACGATCGAGCCACAGGGTCGGTTTTACGACCACCGAAAGCGATACCGTAGGACTACGGCCCTCGCCGCGACGGAATTCTGGAGACCCATTCGCCGTCCGCTCGTCTCGGGTGATGGCTCTCCAGCACTGGGACGAGCACGGGCGGCTCCATGAAGTCCAAGTAGCCGCTTGGGGCCCAGCGACAGCGCTGTGATCCCCTCTAGGTGGTGTGGACACTTATCGCAGCCATAGGACGATGGCAGCGAGAGTGACGACGGCCCGGTAATTCCGGGCG
>NZ_JAUMTJ010000143.1:0-3497 GCF_032654765.1 Bradyrhizobium sp. 33ap4
AACGGCCCGGAATTACCGGGCCGTCGTCACTCTCGCTGCCATTGTTCTATGGATGCGCTAGTGTCCACACCACCTAGAGCTCTCTCTCGGCAAGCTTGCGAAACGCGTCGGGCACCGAATGAACCGCCTCCAGCGCCGCCGAACCATATCCGATCGCCCCCCAGCCAAAGCGATCGCGGATCTTGTCGATCGCACGGTCCGCCGCCCAGCGGGCCATCCCTGTCGGACTTCCAGGCCGAAGCGCTTCGTCCTCCAGTCCGAGTGGAAGCTCCAGTGCAAGATCCCAATGCTCCTCGAGATGCGAAACCGAGATCGCCAGCAGCGAGATGATCTTCTCGCCGGGATGGTCGGCAAGAGCAGCGCTCACGAGATTCTCGGCGAGCCGGGCCAGGACGATGGTCGTGCACACCGGCGCATCGATCGTCATCGAGCGCGTCACCGACTTCAGGTCGGCGAAACGGACGCGCACCGTCACGGTTCGTCCAGGCCGTGATTTCGCCCGAAGCCGCGTGGCGACGCGGTCGGCGAGATGAAGCAGCGTGGGCCGGATGACTTGCTCGATCGCAGGCTTTCGGCCAAGCGCCGATTGTGCCCCCGCCGATCGCGCGCGCCGGTGTGGCTTGAGCTGTCGCGGATCGCGATTCCAGGCCAGCGCGGCGAGTTTCTCGCCCGCTGCCGGACCGAGCAAGTGCGTCAGCGACCGTTCCGACAATTTGGCGAGTTGACCGATCGTCGCGACGCCGATCGCATCCAACCGCATCCTGGTGACTGGCCCTACTCCCCACATCAACTCAACCGGCAATTCGTGAAGGAAGCTCAGCTCGGCGTCGGGATCAACGACGACAAGTCCGTCGGGCTTTGCGACCTGCGAGGCGATCTTCGCCAGATGCTTGGTGCGGGCGACGCCGACCGAGATCGGAAGGCCGAGTTCGCTGCGTACGCGCCACCGGATCGACGCGGCTATTTCGGCAGGCGTTCCGAACAGGTGAGTGCAGCCGGCAACGTCCGCAAACGCCTCGTCGATCGAAATTCGCTCGACCAGCGGCGTGAAGTCGCCGATCACCTTGATGGCCGCGTCACCCAACCGCTGGTAATCGCTGAAATGGCCGCCGACGAAAACCAGTTGCGGGCACAGTTGGCGCGCTTCCCGCCCCGACATGCCGCCATGCACTCCGAAGGCCTTGGCCTCATAGGACGCCGCCAGCACAACCCCGCCCCCGACGGCGATCGGCTTGCCGCGCAGCGACGGCTCGAGCAGCTGCTCGACCGATGCGTAAAATGCATCCAGGTCCGCATGAAGGATGGTGGCTGCGGCTGCCATCTCGACCCGCTCATCCCTGACCCGACCGAAGCCGCCCGTCTCCGGACGTGAAAACTAGCAACAGAACAAAATAGGAACAATCTGAAATCGAGTCAATCCAGCATGTCATCGCGGCCGCTGGCGCCGCGAACGACGCCGGGTCGTCAACACGCGTTGCCACGCCGCGTGCTTGCCGCGCGAGGGGCCTGTCGGCGCTCCCTTCAGCCGGCTTCGCCCGATCGCCCCCGATCTCGGTCCGCGGGAGATCGAAGCGGGAGTTGCTGCGAGGCATCGACGCGAGGCACATCCGTGGATCGTTCGAGAGCATGACGGCGGCCTCTGCGATCCACGACCGCACGCAGCTTTGCGCGTATTGCCGCACCGGCTCACTCATCAGCGGCTGGCTTTGCCGCGCAGGCTTTTTCGGGTAGATATTTTGAGATGACCGACCAATCTCATCAGGTGGACTTCCAAGCTGCGGCCCACCTTTACAAATGGCCTTCTCTCAACAACTCGAGGCGAGAGGATCGCGCGCCCTATATGGTCGTCAATGGAACGCTCGACCAATGCATTCGGGATTTCATGGGCAAGCCCGAGAAGACGCGACATCTTTACGAGATCCGGACCAAGCCGCAGCCTCCCCTCGTCCCCGACGTGCTGTCGCCCGAGCATGTGATCGAGCTCTCCAGGCTTCGCGAGTTTCTCTGAGGCGCGCAACGAACGCGATCCCGACGCGTCGCGTTTGCGGGCCGACTTATCCATCTGTCGTAGGTCTGGTGCCGGATTGTTTGCCCCTTGGCGAGCCGGTACACTTGCTTGACTCCCTGACTGACCGACGTCCGCGCCGGCATGATTGATCCGCTTCGACCCCGCTGAGGCTCGCACGTCGCCTGCACGGGAGCGGAACGGCGGCACGGCCGGTTGAGGAGCATCGCGAGGCGCCGCATGAGGTTCAATCTGGCGATCCTGAGTGTGCTGGCCGCAAGGCCCGGGCAGCGGATCGCGATCGACGAGGTCAGCCGCGAGGTCAAGCGCATGATCGCGGCCGGCGATGAAGCCACACAGTCGAAGCGGCCGTCCGAGCTTGGCGACGCCGACGTCTTCCAATCGGGATGGGCATCGATCAACGACGCGGGCCTGCAGATCACCGATTCGGGGCTCTCGCTGTGGCGCTCGCTTGAAGCCGCCCGCATCGAACACGGACCCGATCGACAGGAAACGGAACGATTGGACGCCGCTGCGGCCGACACGCGCCATTACGTTGCGGATACTGCGATCGACCGTCCCGACGACGTTGATCTCGAGCTCCCCGGCATGACGCGCGAGGACCACGACGACCGCCAGCCATCCGGCGCGGGCCGTTCGGCTACCGCTCCCGGCATCCCCTCGGCGCACTCTCCGGTCGTCCCTGCGCCTGCACTCGGCGCCTTTCAAGAGGCGAACCGGGTGGTGGCTGCGCGGCTGTCCGGTCTGGTCAGCTTGCTCGGCACGATCAAGCCGAAATTCGCCGCCGCGCGGCGACGGCGACCCGCGGAGGATGTCGGGGATCGTCGTGCCGATCGTCGAGGCGGATTGACGGGGCTGGCGGTGGCGTGCCTCAGCCTGATCTCGGTCGTCGCTTGCGTTGCCGCCGCGATTGCGCTTGGTCAGCTCTCTTCGCTGAAGTCGGACATTGCCGCGTTGCGGCGGGAGATCGCGCCGCTGAGGGAACGCCTCGCCAGATTCGAACAGGCCGAAGTCGCAAGACGCGAGGCTGCCCAGCAGCAAGATGCGCAAGACAAGGTCGAGGCGGAAAAGAAGCTGCCTGACGGCGCAGGCGAACAGGCCGCGCTCAACCTCTCGCGTGAAGAGATTCAGTTGATAAGGGAGTACATCAAGGCAGCGCCTTCCGCCGGCACAGCTGTCGCGCCGATCAATGTCGGCGATCCCATCACGGGCGGAATGATTCCGCTGCCTTCATCGCTGACGGAAAAGCTGCCGCGGCTTCTCGGTGCGAGATTCGCCACCCGCAACGGCGCCATCGTCATCAGCACACGAAACAGCCGCCGCATCGATGTCGTGCTGATGCCGAATTAGATCGTGGCGAGGTCAAGTCGCAGGGGCGAGCTGCCAAAATATCGAGTCGTCCGTGAAGAATGCGGATTGACTTGAGAAATAAGCAGAATTGGTCTTGATGTAGTATTCGATTTTGCAGGAA
>NZ_JAUMTJ010000144.1:0-3453 GCF_032654765.1 Bradyrhizobium sp. 33ap4
CCAAGCGGTCTTAGGAATACAACTATAACACTCAACTCCTTGGCTCACAGAACGACATGGCTACGATCCGACTTCACTTTGCGCCAATATGAGCACTTCGCTCAGCGCCGCGTTGAGATCAAAATATTCCTTTCGCGGTGGCGCTTTCTTCATGTGATCGCGCATCCGTCCGACGATGTCCCTGGCTCGGTCCGCGTCCCTCACAACACAACCGAACGCTTCCATGGCTTCACCCAGATTCGGCGGATTCATTTCCAAAAAGCGCATTCCCGCACGGGCGTTGTTGCGAGCGGTCGCTATCGGATGTAAGATTTCATGGGACAGCGAGGCAGCAAACTCTCCCATCGTGCTCACGCGGTTCATATGAGCGAGATTCGCCTGACTTTCCCGCAATGATTCCTCAGCTTGCTTGCGCTTTGTCACATCCACAGCGGTACCGACAAACTGGATGAGCTCGCCGTCTTTGTTGAGAACCGGATGACCCGAGGCACTGATGTGCCTAACTGTTCCGTCTAGCAGAAGAACCCTATACTCGGCGTAGCTGTCAATTTTTGTGCGAAGCGACTCCTCAAATCTCTCCTTTACCCACTCGCGATCCTCGGGGTGGATCTGCTGTCGAAAATTTTCTCGAGAAGGTAGGCTCGACCGTGGATCCAAGCCGTAAATGTGGAACATTTCCTCGGAACAATACAGCACCTGTTCCGTGCGGGGATCCCAAGCCCAACTGCCTGTATGCGTCAGCTTCTGTGCTTCGGCCAAATAATCCTTACTTCGCATCAGAGCTTCCTCGGCCCGCTTGCGTTCAATGAACTGACCGATCTGGCTGCCGATGGTGGCCACCATGTCGAGCAGCTCTTGATCGGGTTGCTTGATCTCGCGGCTAAAAAACTCGATCACGCCCAACAGTTCGCTGCCGAGTAGGATAGGAAAGCCGATGGCCGCGTGTAGTCCTTCGCGTTCGGCGATGGCTCCGCGCGGCAAGTTTTTATCAGGAACGACATCCGGAATGTATGCGGGCTTAAGGGTGGACCACACCCGGCCCGGTAGTCCCACCCCTGGATTGAAGGTGAACTGCCAATCGGCTCTTTCAAATTCGGGGATTTCTATCGACGCTTTATGCCAAAGCTCGACACAGCGCAGCGCCTCGGCCTCCCGGTCCACACGCCAGAGCGCGCCTACGTCCCATCCCAGACACTCGCCCATGGCCCGCAGTATTCTCGGAGTGACCTCCTCGATCGTGGCCGCTTCCGCCAAGACCTGCGCGACGGTGTGCTGCACGCGGAGGCGGTCCTCCGCGCGCTTGCGCTCTGTCAAATCGAGCACGAATGCCAGGCCCTCGTCGCCTCCTTCTCTGAACAGAGCGGCGCCAATAAGCACAGGAACGCGGCTGCCGTCTTTCCGAATATACTCCTTCTCGAAGGGCTGAACTATCCCGGTTGAGTTCAGTTCCGCCCGAGTCAACATGTCGCGCTCGTGCCATTCCGGCGGAGACAGCTCGGTCCAGCGCACGCGGCCCGAAACCAAGTCCTCACGGTCATATCCCACGATACGTAGAAACGCGTCATTGGCTTCAAGAATTCGACCATCGTGGTCGGCAATGATGATCCCAATGATGTTGGCATCGACCAAACGCCGAATCTTCCCTTCGCGATCTGCGACGTCGCGATAAAGCCGCGAATTTTCGAGCGAGATCGCCGCCTGCGACGCAAGCACCGTCAACAAAGCGACGCGATCGGGCGCAAAGGCTCTGGGTGTTAGATTGTTCTCCAGGTACAGAATGCCTGTAAGCTTTCCCTGGTTGATTAACGGCAAACAGAGAACAGAACGGAGATGATTCTCAACGATATAGGGATCGGCAGAAAATGGATTGCGAGATAACGCGTCGTCGAGAATAACGCTTGCCCGGGTGCGCAGGACATAGTGGAGCACCGCCTCCGGCAGCACTGTCGCAGCCACCTCCTCGTCGCGCAGATGCACGGTTACCGAATCGCCCTCGGTCGTGGCTTCGGCGGCGATCCGTTGCTCAGCTCCGCGTGAAAGAATCAACAAGCCTCGTTCGGCGCCAGCCTGTTCGAGCGCCGTGCGCATAAGCATTTCGAGCAGCTTCTCCAGCACGATCTCGGCCGAGATGGCCTGCGACACCTTGATCACCGTTGCGAGGTCGAGTTGCTCGACAGACGCTGCGATGGTGCTTGTCGAAGCAGGTGCGGGCTCTTTCATCCTGAGGTGCGGATACATCGCATCCAGTTGGCGCACCTTGCCGTCCGCGCCCCAGCGCAGGTAGCCGTCGCGGGCGTTCCGCAGATATAGTTGCGCGATTTGCTCGAAGCCGCACGCGGCGTAAAAGCGCGCCGCCAGCTCTTTGGCGAGCGCCTCATTGTGGACAAAGCCGTTTGCCTGTGCCGAACGGATGGCTTGTTCGTAAAGTTTCATGGCATCGAACGCGCGGCCCTCAATCCGGGCAATCTCCGCACTAACCAAAGCTGCGCGGTCTTCGAAGTTTTCAGGACAGGCCGCGGCCCAGCTGGCGAGCTGACGGTGATGAGGGGCCAAGGCCTCCAGAGTCGGCGTCCGCTGGCTGGCGGGCATCGAATCGCAAAACGCCGCGTACGACAAGGCACCGTAAAAGTGATAGTCGGCCGCCTCCATGATCGTGAGGGACATGCCCAGAAGCGGCTGCGCCATCGATGCAGCATCAACCGCCGTCGAATAGTCACCAGCCAAAAAGCGGGCCTGCAACTTGCAGATCCAATACAAGCATTGGCCGGCCGTCACGTCCGAAGTATTCGCGAAATCGCGTTCGATTCGCTGCTCATCAAACTGCCCGTCATCCAAGGAGCCGAACCTTGCCGTTGCGCCGCGTAGCATTCGCACGATAGCGTGTGCCACACCGATGATTTCGAGGTTTGTGCCAAGCTGTATGTGGCTTAAGTGTACCCTCTCAGCTTCACGTTCGATGTCGGCAAGCGCATCACCGACTGCAAGAAGATTCAGGACCCTCAGCCCGGAGCAGATCCCCGCATACACGAGGTCGCCGGTTTTCTGCGCCGCATCAAATGCGCGGCCAATGAGTTCGCAGCATGTTCTGATATGCCTTGTCCAAGGCATGACCATATTTCCGCAATTCAGGTACACACCCGCCTGGAAACGCCATAGTCCACGCTGCTCGACGAGCTCACAAGCGAGTTGCCCGACGCGGTACGCGCCCTCGTATTCGCCGAACCGCAGCCCGGCGATCATTCCAAGCCGGCCATAGGCGACGGCAGACGCGTCGCTGTTGCCACGATCCAAGGTAAGACGCAGCATTTGGCAGACGACAAGCGTGTAGAGGTTGAGGTCGGTGTATTGTGCCGACGAAGAGAGCCGGTTCAGGACATCTAGGTGGTGTGGACACTTATCGCAGCCATAGGACGATGGCAGCGAGAGTGACGACGGCCCGGTAATTCCGGGCGG
>NZ_JAUMTJ010000145.1:0-3149 GCF_032654765.1 Bradyrhizobium sp. 33ap4
AATAAAGGACGGAATGATCGAGCCTGGCCGCCTGGCGTCCGAAGGCACATGCCAACCAGGTTTTGCCAGTCCCGGTCGAGCACGCGACATAGTACCCAAGAACATCCGTTCGAAGTTGTCATTCAATATCGACATCATCCACGCGCTGGTGAGCGCGTCATTGCTTTGAGGCGCGTCATTCACGGGGCTCGCCATCACTTCGTGATCGAACAGCCCGACGGCTCTCGCACCTTGCTGCCGGCATGGATGACAGAGAATTCCGCCGCGGCACTGCCGACGGTCGAAGTCCCTCGGCTTCCCCTGGATTCGTTGCGCGCACTTCGCGGCCTCGTTGATGCACAGCGCGTATCGTCGTCACCATCATCTGGAACGAGTCGGACGGTTGGAGGTGATGATGGAACAGCAATGGCGACAGCTCGATCTGGCGGCGGTCACGGCAGGCACAGTCCAGCACCAGCGGCTCGATCCGCTGATTCGTTTGGAAGTCACAAGTCTGCTCAAACTTCTTCTCGACGAATGCAGCACCGCCTGCGCAAAGGTGACGGAGGCGGACAATGAATAAGATAACGTCTGATCATTTATCACGCAGCGCCTATGTCTATGTGCGGCAATCGACCCCGGACCAACTCGTCAATAATCCTGAGAGCCGTCGGCGTCAGTACGCGCTCGCAACTCGCGCACAGCTGCTTGGCTGGGAAAACGTCATCGTCATCGATGATGACCTTGGTCGCTCGGGGGGCGGCACAGCGCGTCCCGGCTTTGAGCGCTTGCTGACCGCGATCTGCACCGGAAGCGCCGGCGCTGTGCTGGCCGTCGAGGCTTCCCGCCTGGCCCGTAATGGCCGCGACTGGCACACACTTCTGGAGTTCTGCACGCTGGTGAACAGCCTGATCATTGATGAGGACGGCGTTTACGATCCAAAGCTCACCAATGACCGACTGCTGCTAGGTATGAAGGGGACGTTCAGCGAACTGGAACTAACGATCTTGCGCCAGCGCTCACAAGAAGCACTGCGCCTCAAGGCAGTACGTGGCGATCTTCACACGAGTGTGGCCGTCGGCTACGTGCGCAGCAGCGACGACAGGCTTGAGCTGGATCCGGACAGGCGGGTGCGCGAGGCGCTCCATTTGGCGTTCCGTAAGTTTGCCGAGTTTGGCAGCGTGCGCCAGGTCGCGATTTGGTTATGCGACAACGGCATCAAGATGCCGATTGTCGTGTATGGTCCACGCGGCCGAATGGTGGAGTGGCGGCTGCCACGCTACAATACGATTCACCGGCTGCTGACCAATCCGATCTATGCTGGCGCCTACGTATTTGGTCGGACCGGCTCGCAGGTTCGAATCGAAGCCGGCCGCAAGCTGGTCACCCGTAATGTACGGCGAACGCAGAAAGACTGGGAAGTTCTGATTCGTGGTCATCACGACGGCTACATCTCCTGGCAGGATTACGAGAACAATCAACGGACCATCAACGGGAACGCTAACATGAAGGGCGCGATGGTGCCGGGATCGGTGCGCAATGGCGGTGGATTGCTGGTCGGCCTGTTGCGTTGTGGACGTTGCGGTCGCAAGCTCAAAGTGCAGCATAATGGGCTGCGAGGTGTTGCGCGCTACCTTTGCAACGATGCCAGCGTTAATCACGGAAGACGAACGAAGTGCATTGCGTTTGGCAATGTGCGAATCGATGCAGCTGTGTCGGCCGAGGTATTATCGGTGATTGCGCCTCTCGGCCTTGACGCTGCTCTGCAAGCAATCGCGGACCGCGAGCGCGCCGGCCGAGAGCGGCTGCAGCACATAGAGCTTGCGCTCGAGCAGGCACGCTATGAAGCGGCTCGCGCACACCGACAATATGATGCGGTTGATCCAGAAAACCGCCTGGTCGCTGGAGATCTCGAGCGGCGGTGGAATGAACGGCTTGCGGAAGTGGCGCGCCTCGAAGATGATCTTCGCATTGCCCGCGACAAACAGCCGCCCACTCTAACCGACGCAGAACGCGCAGAGATTCTTGGACTAGGGACAGACGTGGAGCGCCTGTGGAGCCATCCGGCAGCCTCGGCCGCGACACGAAAGCGGATATTGAGAGCGGTTCTCGAAGAGATCATCGTCACCGTCGAGCCACGAATATTGCACCTAAAATTGCACTGGAAGGGGGGCGACCACACCGCGCTCGAAGTTGTGAAGAACCGGGCCGGACAGCATCGGTGGAAGACCGATGCTTCAACTGAACAGCTGATCTGTGATCTGGCTCGTTTGCTGCCGGACGGGAGCATTGCGTCCGTTCTTAATCGGCTTGGCACACGCACGGCCAAAGGCAACACGTGGACCCAGCAACGCGTTTGCGTCTTCCGCAACGACCACAACATCCCTGTCTACCGAGATGGCGAACGCGCCGAGCGTGGAGAGCTGATCCTGCACGAGGCTGCAAGCCGTTTGGGTCTCAGCAAGATGACGGTGGTACGACTAATCAAGGATGGTATCCTGCCGGCCAAACAGAGTTGCGTAGGCGCACCGTATGTGATCCGGGAGATTGACCTGAATCGGCAGGAAGTCCGTCATGCGGTGACCAATGGTCGCGCAGTATCACAAGATCCGCGGCAACGAAGCTTCGATTATCAATGACATAGCGAGATGTGCATCATGCCACCAGCCCGGTGGGCCCGCAGATCAGCAGGTTGGCGTGGTCGTCGATCCATTGGCCTTCGACCAGCATCGTCAGGAGGCTGCGGTCGAGGCCGCGCGGGGTGCGATAGTCGATGTCCTCGACGCAAGCCTGCTGGCGCAGCTTGGCGTATTGCAGCCGCTTCGATAGCCGCTTGTCGCGTCGCAGCGAGGCTTCGCGTTCGAGCAGCAGCGCGAGCCATTCGGCATGGCCGAGGCTTGCGGCATCGCCGCCGGCTTCGATGTCGGCAAAGGCCTTGGCCATGCCATGAAGGCCGAGCGCGTGGAGTTGATCGAGGGTCGGATGCGTGAGCAAGGCGTGATCTCCTAGTTGTAGTAGCGCGGCCCGCGGATGTTGGGATGAAGGACCGGCGCGTTGTCCGCGGGGCGCTTGGGTGAAGGACGCCGATCGAGGTTGTTGGCAAGGATCGATTTGACCGAGCCGTAGGTGCGCGCGCCGATGTCGATCGCCCGCATGGCGGCAGCATCGAG
>NZ_JAUMTJ010000146.1:0-3038 GCF_032654765.1 Bradyrhizobium sp. 33ap4
ACAACATGCTGCAGAGACGCCACTTCTTGCTGCACCGAGTCAATCTGTCGCGCCCCAAAACCGTGTAGACACGCTAGCCCGGGCGCTGGGACGTTTCTTTTAGGAACGAAGCGCAAGCACTCGCATTGGTCGCCCTGTTCGGTGCCGCACCGCTACCGGCACTGCGACGCCCAGCTACACACTGGCCCCAGCATGTGCCCGCTCGCTGGGGCCGTCTCTTTTCTTCAGTGCGTCTATTTCACGGGCTCCATCATGGGTTTTCCTTTATCGACGATATGCACCGTCAACATTTTCAGGGTTTTGTCGCCAGCCACCTTGAATCCACCGTGGGGAACGTCGCGAATGTTGATCGTCGCTGCTCCCGTAGGAAACGGCACCTCTTTGCCGTCAGGTAGTGCCAAGGTTGCACCCTCCAGAACATAAACGGCTTCCTCACCATGGTGCGTGTGACGAATGAGATTGTTTCCGGGCTGTACGTCGACGACGCTGACTACAATCTCCATATTTGTGCCGGTCAAATCGGCGCGCTTTAACTCGGTGCGGTTGGTTTGAGCATTGGCTGCGCAGATGAGGGCGAAAAAAATCAAAGCGAGATATCGAAGCATCATTATCTCCTTTTGAAAATAGATGAATGAATTCGGCACGTTGTTTGCAATCTCAAATGGATGGGAATAAGTATTCAACCGCAGCTCCGGGTCGAGTGCAACGATCGGGTTAGACACGCGCGAGGCCCGCGCCAACGCAAGTAAGCCCGGCAATCAGTAACGCGCCCGCGCACGTCTCCAAGACGATCGAACGATGCTGACTTGCGTACAGGGCGAGCACAGACCCCATGATCGTGCTCACGATACCGAATTCAACGATCATTGATTCAAATCACTGA
Source organism: Bradyrhizobium sp. 33ap4 (assembly GCF_032654765.1). Classification (NCBI taxonomy): domain Bacteria; kingdom Pseudomonadati; phylum Pseudomonadota; class Alphaproteobacteria; order Hyphomicrobiales; family Nitrobacteraceae; genus Bradyrhizobium; species Bradyrhizobium sp. 33ap4. The sequence goes on from NZ_JAUMTJ010000146.1 coordinate 884, forward strand.
ACTTTTGAAAATGGCTTTTGACGAATGAAAATGAATATCTCTGACACTACACGATGCCACGTCTGCGCGGTCGTCGCTGCTCTGCTTAAGGTTAAGGCCGGCCCCCCGTGGATTTACGGATGCGCCGCGCCGTAAGTTCATCGTCCGGTTTCGGCCTCCTGCATTTTGGATAGGGCGCGCCAGCGCCGCCGCATCGGCAAGTGTGATTGACGGTCCAAAGCGGCGGTCGTGTGCCCCAGAACGGTCTATCGCCTGCGTTCAGGATGTTTGTCGATGCACCTCTTCGCTGCAGAAATCGCTTCCAGCGTGCTCTGATAGGTCATCGTCCTGACGGTTTGACCGCCCCCGAGAGGCGTGATCTCGACCAGGAAACCGCCGCCAGGCTGTTCGATGTCCACTAACCGGTGCGCCGAATATTCGAGTTCGTCTGCCACATCCGCAGTTCCGATCTGTTTCCATTCCAATAGCGGAATGGCGACTTGACCAGTATCACCGCTCCCGTGGCCACCAGGTCGACTGAGGGCGTTCAGGGCGGACACATCGTCCGTAGTTTCCGTTGGAATGGCTCCCGAGTTAATGTCACTCGCCAAAGCGATTGACCGGTTCATGTACGGCGCGTCGTCTCCGCCTTCATCGCCACCGCCTTTGCCCAGGACGATGCCCACGCCGCCTGGCCCAGTGGCGCCGCGTCGCCGATCAGCTCCGCCCCAAGCTGCGCAAGCCTGCCGCTTTCCTGGACGAGGCCGAGACCGATGTGCTCGCCTATTGAGCGAGGCCAGGTCCAGCAGAACATCACGCGCAAAACGTCGACCTTTCAATGCAAGGTTCTGATGAGCTTGGAGGGCGCCTACGACACATTCGCCCAGATCTGTGGCGATGACGAGATCCCCGTCGAGGTCATGACGCGCGGCGCGACCAGTACTCTGTCACGATGAATGTCACGTTCGACTACATCGGACCTAGGATTGCGTTCACGGCTCACGACCCGTCGGCCAAGCTGCACGAGAACAAATCTAGTGAGAAGTGGGCCAATACGACCACGACCGACGTGATCAAGGACCTGATCGGCCGCGTCGGCATGGTCGGCAAGTTCGACGGCATGCAGAACATGGCGGGCAAGATGCTCGAGCAGGACTTCGTCAAGCTTTCCGACAACGTCAGCTTCGCCTATGTCATCCACAAGCTCGCCGAGCGTGATGGCGCGTTGGTGGGGCGACGCGCAGGGAGTGTTTTACTAGGCCACTCTCGCCTCGACCGCCGGCACCTACTCGATCTATGTCGATCAAAACTCGATGCCGGTCAAGTCAGATTGCCTGCACCTCAACGTCGACCACAACGTGCAGGCGGCCAAGGCTTCAGGGTCGACATCAAGTCCTGACACCCAAGGCAGAAGAGGGTTCTCCAATACGCCGAGATCATTCAATATCAGGTTGCTGCGCATGCCAAAGCGCAGGCCAACGAGAAGGCGTGCATGAGTTCAAGGTGAGGGCAACCGTGGTCGGCGACGCCGCAGTCGCCGCCGGCATGGCTCTCTCGCTCAAGGGCACCGGGTATTTCGACCAGACCTTCGACATCGACACCGTCAGCCCAGGACTTCGGCATGTCGGGGCACACGACGCACCTCACGGCGCGCTCCGCCAAGAAGGGGCGATCTCCGTCGTGACGCGGTGACGGTTTTTACCTCAAATTCTGGGGCGAGTGCCTGAGCCAAAGAGATACCCTAAGGCTGTTGCCGCGAGGCCCACGAAGGCCTTCATGGCATCACCTCGGAGGACCTGGTCACTGTACGCGAGCGTGGCTGCCGCGATGAGCGTCACGAGTATGGTGATGCCAGCAAAGTAAGTAGCAGCATGTTCCTTGGCCCCGAAGAATTTCCCGAGAAAGCCCATTTCCTGCTTGTTTTTGTCAGCTTCAAGGACCATCGAAGCCAACTGCTTGTCTTTAGGCAGTTCAACGCGATCGGCCATGATGTTAGTTTCCGCCCGAGAGGCTGAACGTGTAGCCGATCATGCGGTTCTTTACTTTAGGAGATCCGACAGCAGGCACGTAGAGGTCTAGCAGGCTGTTGAAAAAGGCGCTCGCCGCCGACCGAGGATCATGATTCATTGGCTCCGACGAGATTCGGAGATGGTGCGTGCGCGGCGGCGACAATCGA
>NZ_JAUMTJ010000147.1:0-3034 GCF_032654765.1 Bradyrhizobium sp. 33ap4
TCAACCAACATCATGAACCCGAGGGTGGGGGCAGTTCTTCATGACGCAAAGGGGGCAGTTCCGGATGGCGTTTGACAACGTAGCTTCACTGCTGCAGGAGCAATGCATGCGTTGCTATGGCGCGTTTGAGGCGTTTCAGAAGCTAGTCAGGGACCACGAAGCGAGTATCGTAAGCTCGAACCCTGAAGAATTTTAGCGGGCGTCGGTGCGTTTGATTTTGCGAACTCGTCCTGGCGTCTCCTTGTGCGCGGATAGCAATCGCACGTGTGACTGGTACCGCCCCATGCCCTAATGTGCGCTCCTTCGCTCGACTCAGATGCGGTTACTCGCAATATTTGCAGGAGCAACCCAAAATGGAGTGGCGACAATGTTGAGAGTGTTTCTAGTCTTCTACACCGCAGCCGGCGGAGTAGCCTCGGTTAGCCGGCCATTTGTACTAGACATGGAATACTGTGAAAGTATCGCCAAAGAGCGAAACGAACAGATCTTGAAGGATGCCAAAGCCGACGCCGATGTTTTTGTCGCGGTATGCGAGCAGCACAAGACGCGGCCCAAAGCCACAGCCAAGGTGGATCGAAAGTACCGCGAGCGATTTGAGGTCAGCTGCATTCTTCGCGGCAACCCCAATCAATGCACTGATTTGCCGAATGGCGATGTGGAGTTCATGACGAGCGGACGCGATAAGCGCGGAAATCGTCTACACGTTATAACTAAACCTGACGGCTCATACGTAGCCGGGACGTATGACAGCAAAAGCAGATTTCATATCATCAGAAAACAGGACTTTGAGAAGGGAATTTACTGATGGCGCTTTTCTAACGAGCTTTCTCAAAGTGTTCCGCGTCAACGGTAACCGCGCGAGTGTAATATCAGCTCAGCCTTTCATCCCTTAAAAGGTCAATCCTGTTGGTCCGACGGCAGTTAACGCATTCGTAGGTTCGTCGTCATTACAACCGTGCCCCGAAGCGTTGCCGATAATACCTCCTACAAAACGACGAGAACCGGAATGAGCCAATGACCTTAACTTTTAAGGCCTCGGAACGGCATCTGGAAATTTGCGCTTTATTTCCTCAAACGTAAAAACCGTTCCGAAATGCGCCACGTGCTTCGCATACTCGGCCAATTTTATCTCACTGCACAGAAGTGCTGATGCGGCCATGTCGTGGCGCACTACCTTTTGTGGTGCTTTGGCTGCCCAGCATTGAGCTCGCACGTTGTATGATGCGGCTTGCCTGCCGCCATGCTTGAAGTTGTCGCCGGGATGCTTGACTTCGATATGGACAGCGAAACGGAAGCCCGTAGTGGCCTCGAAGATCGCCAGCAGATCCGTTTCCTGACCACTGCATCCTTCGCAACGACACGCTTCGGTGAAATGTGATCGCCACCAATATCGTGCGCTGCGCTTGTTCTGCATTTCCTGATGCATGAGCCGGGCATCAGAAAATGCGGAAAACATGGTTCTGCTTAGCGCCCAAGAACGAAAGGTCGGATCGTCCACTAAGGCATTTGCAAATGGCTCGGCATAGATCAGCTCCTTTACCCCGTATCCCATCCGACGCCCGCTCCTACGCGTAAGAGATCACAAAGAGCACGAGAATGTTCTCTCGAAATAGCACTCGCCTAGGAGCGCATCATTGCCTGGCGCCAAATCCTACTGGCCAAGAGCGCCAAGTAAATTGCAGCCTTATCCGTAGAATTACGGGCACCACGTCCCTTGAAGCAGGCCTTCCGCACCAATGGACTTTCACCCATGGACAACGCTGGCGAGTGTTGTCACCGCCACGCTACTTACGTAGTCTGGCGCAGGGTATTTGAGCGGAGGGGTCATGCGGTTGTGGGTTCGGTTGCTCTCGGCGGGAGCCGCCGCCACTTTAGGCGGGTGCGGAACGACGCTTCCGATCATGGATTTAGCGCATCCGTCCAAGATCGAGTTCGAACAGTTCGTTCAAGCCATCGCATCCCATGTCCGCTGCGAATTGAGTAAGGCAGTAAAACGCGAGTGGCCTAGGGAGGCGAAATCCAAGCGCATCCTCCTGAAGACGTGGGTAGCAAAGGTAGGCCTGACGATAACAGCGGATGACAAGGGACAGGCCAACCCTGGTATCGCATTCATCAATGCCGCCCAGACATTCGCCGGCAGCGTCGGCGCGCAATTTATGGCGGACGGTACCCGCGTGATGAGCGTCACTTATTTTGTTCCCTTCCAAGAGCTCGTGACCGATCCGACCCCAACGGACGAACGAGGAACGGAGGTGCCGTGTACAATACGGGAGAGGGAGCCGATCGCAGGTGACTTGGGCATTCATCAGACGCTCGCTGCCGCTCTGCAGCCATGGGACGGAAACGATACGCTCGGCGAAACTGTCACCGGCGGCCCCTTCGATACCATCACTCATCATGTAACGTTCCAAGTTCAGGCAGGAGCCAGCGCGACCCCGAGCTGGAAGTTCGTGAACGTTACGGCGAACACGGGCGGAAATTTCCTGAGTGCTACACGCACGCGAACCGACGACCTCTTGATCACTTTCGGACCTGGCGTGCTGACGGCAGGACACAAATTAATTCCATCGCCAGAAATCAATTCATCGTTCGGAGCCGAACGGTTAAGGGGCGTTCTTTCAGACAAGGGAGGGATTTAAGATGGTGTGCAAGGCCGGAGTCGATGTGCCCGCTACTGAAGGCGAAGCAAGCCGGACACCCGGATGGGGGCCGGCCGGCGGAGCTATGATCGCAGACGCTCCGGACTGGAGCCTTCATCGCCGTTGCCAAGGTGATGAGGTGTGCGCCGTATACAAGCATGGCGGGACCGTTACCGCGCGCTATTGCAGTCAGAACCAGTGCAGCAACTACTGGACCGGGCCGGCCATACCATGCGGAGAGGCCCTATGACCTGCCCCTGAATTTTCATCCAGCGGCAGTTAGAGTCTCGGGGGGTTGTACGCCTTGCGGCGCGGTGGAAGCAACGGGCGATCGGCGGAGCTGGTCGGGGTTGCGCAGCCGAGCGTCCGTTGCGGTGAGAGAGGCGGCGTAGGCC
>NZ_JAUMTJ010000148.1:0-2843 GCF_032654765.1 Bradyrhizobium sp. 33ap4
GAGGAGGCATTCGGCTGGATCAAGACGGTCGCCGGGCAAGAGAAGACCAGATTCCGTGGCCGTGATCGGGTCGGATGATCCCTGCGAGATTTACATTTGTGAATGCCGGAACTCGCCGAGCGGGAGAGGGTTCAGAGTGCTGCCTGCTGTCCCGGTCTCGGATGTACAGACCGCCACTAGCAGGCGGCGATCTCAAGATGCCCCCAATGCCCCAGCTCCGGAATCTTCCCCGACAAGAGCTGGGGCTTTTTCTAGCGAACAGGTCCTTTCCGGCCTGCGTCATCCTGGTGAAGGTGCCGCTCTCGTGGACCGGCTCGAGCCAGCCGCGCTCGATCGCAAACTTCAGTCCCGCCGTGTACTCAGCCGGTGTCGCCTTGTCCCCATGCAGGAGCGGTCCATTCAGCTTCTCGATGTAGATGCGGCCATCTTGGACCGGCTCGAAGGCCCGCGCGTGCTCCATCAGCCGGCGTGCGGCCTTCTCTGGATCGGCACAGGGACGATCTTCGGTCATTTTCTTCACTGCGCGGTTTCCCCGGCCGTCATATGTGTGGCGTAGACATGCTCGGCAAAGCTGGTGTCGTCCAGCGACGCGCCGCAGAAGCATGTGGATTGTCCGCTCTCGTTTTGCGTCGGCAGCCGGCAGCCGCGCTGCCACATTGTGTATTTCCAGTTCGTGAACGCCTGTTGCCGGCGGTACGCGCGGAAATCGTCCTCGGTGCACTCCGGCTGGAAGGTCAGCCAAGCGGCTTCAAAGGCAGCGCGCGCGGTCTCGAAATCAGCGGCAGTGCCTTGGGCGCGATTGGCGCAGTGCGGCGGTGGCGTGAAGCCGAGAGTCCAACCCCATCGATCGGCTGACGCTGGAATCCCCGAGCGCTCGGCGATCATGCCGACGTGGATGTCACCAGAGAAGATGTGCCAGCATTCCTGGCGCTCGCGATCAGGCGGGTGAGGGCGGTCATGGCGCGTCGTCCATCTGGCTCGGCCGGCGGCGCGCGAGCTGCAGCAGCTCGGCGGCGGGCCGCTTGCCGGCCCTTCCGCACTTCACGCAGCGCAGCCGGCCGGCGAGGTCATGCACGCAGGTCGTCGCGACATGGGGCAGCGCGGCCAGGTCGACCGCGCGCGGCGTCTTGCAGCGCGAGCATCGGATCTCCAGCCAGGGGTAACCGCCGTTGATCGCCTGGTCGATCGAGGGCGACGGATCGATCGGTCCGCCATCCGCCCACATCATCTCGTTCCAGCTTTGGCAGGCGAGATCGTCCGCCTCGCGAATCAAGGCCTCGCCGGCGGCGCGCTTCTCGGATGACCGCTCGGCCAGTATCGATGTCATTGCACGGGCGCGCGCCAGCTCCTTCTTCAACGCCTTGCGGTCGCCGCCGGAGAGGGGAGCCGGGTGATGTTTCGGGGCCATGACCCGCCCATTCTCCCGCTGAATCGGCTCAGTCGGAAGCCGCTAGAAATTGCGATGTCATGCCTGATAGCCCCAAGAAACTGGTCCAGAAAAACCAGGCTCTGTTGCAAACAGATCTGCTATGTTCACGGCAGGATGACAATCTTCCCGCCCGCGGCATTGGTTTCCATGCAGCGATGAGCCTCGGAGATCTCTTCCAGTCTAAATGTCCGCCCAATCTGAATGCGCAGCTCGCCTGCCGCGATTTGGCCTGCCAGGTCGTCGAGCGGCATCCGCATAAAGTCCTCGGCGCCGCCCGCATAGGTCGTCAGGCTCACCGCCGTCGGGATAGCATCCATCGGGCTGAACCTCTCAAATGACCATGCGTTGCCGACCATTCCCGTCATGCATACGGTGCCGCCCGACCGGGCACAGAGGAGCGAGTCCATGAGCGTCGTCGCGCCGACCAACTCGAGCACCTTGTCGAAGCCGCCGATGCAAACCTCGTGTACCTGCTCGGCGATGGCGCCGGTGTCTATGAAAACTTGGTCAACGCCATTTGAGCGGAGCAGCACCTCGCGATCGGGCCGCCGCGTTGTTGCGGCGACGAACGCGCCGTGCTTCCTGGCGATTGCTGCCGCCGCCAGCCCCACCGAGGTAGTGCCGCCCCGGATCAGTAGCCGCTCGCCCCTGTTTAGCCGGAGCGACTTGAAGAGTGAGCCCCACGCGGTTTGCAGCATCTCGGGGATGGCGCCCAATTCCTCCCAGGGCAGCTCGGACTGGACCGCCTGCACCTGCGTCGCTGGCACCAGCGTGAATTCGGCATACCCACCGTCGAACTGCCGGCCCATGCCACCCATCGCGGTCGCAACTACGGTGCCCGGCGCGAATTCGCCGCCGGGTGCCGCTTCGATGACCCCCGCCGCCTCGATCCCCAACACGCGGGGGAAGGCGGCATTCGGCGAGTGCCCCTGCCGGGTGAACAGCTCCGAGCGGTTGAGTCCGAACGCTTTAATACGGATCAGCACCTCGCCGGCGCGCGGCTTCGGGATCGGTAGCATCTCGACCTTCAAAACCTCGGGACCGCCGGCTGAGCGGATCACAGCCGTCCGCATCTTCGCGCTCATGCCCGCACCTCAACGCGACTAACGAGCAGCGCGTCAACGCTGAACCCACGTGCCCCATGCGTGGCGAGCAATAAGAATCCACCCGCCATGGCCACGTTCTTTAGAAACATGATCATCTGAATCTGATCGGCGAATTGGTCGTGGAATATGAACGCGGTGACCAGTGAGAACCCGGCCAGCAGCAGCGCGATCGGCCGGATAAGCAGGCCGACGAGCAGCATGATGCCGGCACCGAGCTCAAACGCGATGGTTGTCGAGCAGGTGTGGGGACAGCATGACATTACGGTCCTTGCCGCCCTTACCCCGCTCAACGCGGATGATCATGCGCT
>NZ_JAUMTJ010000149.1:0-2797 GCF_032654765.1 Bradyrhizobium sp. 33ap4
GTGATAATAAAACCAGGGGTGATAGTTAAAAGGAACTAGATGACAAGCATAAAATCATGTAGTGATAACGTAAAATCTATATCATGCTTAAAATACCAACAGTCGAGATGAACTTCATAACACGCTTAAAATCAATCAATGATTCGTCCCCCAAGATGAGGGAGGGATGGAGTGGGATTCTATGTTCACACAGGTATCTGAAACACTGTTCACGTCGGCTCTGAAAAGCTGGGCACTCTAACAGTATGTGGACGACTGACAGCTGACAGCCGCATCTGGGGCAATCGGGAGGGTTCTCACTACGCAACAGAAAGCCATGGGTCATGTAGGTATGACCAATCCTAAGTCGTGCCAGTGTGACTTCGCGGAGGCGATCCACATGCGTAGTGGATGGCGACCGCCCTATCTGTGGTTTGACAAGGTGTAGCTTATTTTTAGTCTGTGTGTCCCAAAATGATTGCCATTTCCGCAAGAACGCTCGTCTCACCAACGGTGTTAGGTCTTGATATGGTATCTCGTATGGGCCTTCACGGTTTGATAACGAATCAGCTGCGGCCCTGTCAGCGGATTCGTTACCCGTTATACCGACATGGCTTGGGACCCAGACAAACTTTAGATCCGAACCATTTCTGTGCACACTGGTGATGATGTTGCGGATCTGCCTAACGAGTGGGTTCCTTGTTGTGTTGGAAGATATTGCATGTAGTGAACTCATAGAATCTGTGTATATGACAGGTGATGTGATACGTTTGATATTTATATAGTGAACAGCGTGCTTGATAGCGTAAAGCTCCGCTGTGAACACGGAGGCTGAGTCCGGGAGCCTGACTTTTATCGAACGGGTGTTTGTGATGACTGCACATCCAACACCACTGCTGGACTTAGTGCCATCAGTATAAAAGGCCTGATGCTGGCCAAAACTTTCGCGAAGAGCTTCAAACTCCTGCTGTAAAACTAGGTGTGGGGTGCTCCGTTTATCCCATTGTCTCAATGAAAAATCACAGACTGGCTTTACAAGCTCCCAAGGAGCAGGGTCAGCTCCCACCTGCATGACGAGGTTTCTGTGCCGGGCAATGTGATAGTACTGTAGTATCTTTTGTGACCTGATGTTTAGAGGTGGAATCACGGAAGGCTTGTTTGCGAAAAGCTGCTCGTGTCGGATCACTTGCACGCATCTATGGCTGGGAGTTTCAGGAAAGGCCTTATTTCTAATGACGTGCAGTGCAGTAAGATACTGACGCCGTCTCTCCAGCGAGGGTTCACCAGATTCAACGTAAAGGCTCTCGACCGGAGACGTGCGGAACGCACCCAAAGCAAGGCGCAGTCCAGCATGGTGAACGGTATCCAACACTTTTAAAGTAGACAGGCAGGCCGAGCCATATACCACACATCCATACTCCAATTTACTGCGGACGACACTCTTGTATACTTTAAGCATCGTTTCCCTGTCCGCACCCCATGACTTGTGTGAAAGGACTTTCAAAATATTGAGCGCTTTCAGGTCTTTCTTCCTTATATACTTGACATCAGGAGAGAAAGTTAGCTTTCTGTCAAATATGACACCGAGGAATTTCTGTTCAGGTCTAACGTCTATCAGGTGTCCATCTAGCTGTATTTCAGGGTCAGGGTATAGCCCTCGCCGTCTCGAGAAAACGACACAGGCGGTTTTCTGTGGAGAGAACTTAAATCCATTTTGCGTGGCCCATGCTGAAATCTTGTTCGTAGCTATCTGAAGCTGTCTCTCAGCTACCGGCAGACTTGACGAACTGTACGAGATTTGTACATCATCCACGTACAGAGAGTAGAATATAGTGCGCGGTATGGCCTTTGCAATGGAGTTCATTTTCACTATAAAGAGAGTCACGCTCAGCACCGAACCCTGTGGTACACCATTTTCCTGTTGAAAGAGGCGGGAATACGTCGTGCCCACTCGTACTCTGAAGAAGCGGTCCCGCAGAAAATTTTGTATAAGCTTCAGCATCCGTCCCCTTATTCCGTAGGAATACAGGTCTTGAAGAATGCCATACCTCCAAGTGGTATCATATGCCTTTTCAAGGTCGAAAAATATTGAAACACAATGCTGCCGCCTCACAAACGACTCCCTAATCACGGTCTCAAGTCGAGCGAGGTGGTCAAGCGTGGAGTACCCTTGGCGGAAGCCACACTGGTTTTCGTCCAGTATCCCGCTTTGGGTCAAAAAATATACCAACCGGTGGTTCACCATGCGCTCAAATACCTTTCCCACGCAGCTGGTAAGGGCAATGGGCCGGTAACTAGTCGGGGCGTTCGGTTCTTTGCCGGGCTTAAGAATCGGCACAACTGTAGCTTGCTTCCACGAGCGAGGGAGGGTTCCCTCAGCCCAGACCTTGTTGAAAAATCTCAAAAGTTTGTCTCTGGAACTTGGGCAAAACTGGCTGAGCATTGTCTAATGTATATTGTCCGGTCCAGGAGATGTTGGTTTAGATACACAGAGCGCACGCTCAAATTCGTAAATTGTGAACGGGAGGTTGTATGGCGCATTGTTGTGACCTGTGACGACGATCTTTTTCCTTTCTGCCACAGCCATAATCTGGAGAAAGGCAAGCGAGTAGTGGCTTGAGCTGAATACGTGCTGAAAATGTTCTCCGAGAATGTTGGCCTGTTCGTATAAGGTTTGACAAGGAGTCCCATTAACGTGGATAAGGGGCAGACTGAATGAATGGTAATTTCCACGAATCTTATTCAACCGGTCTCACACAAATTTCGCAGGTGTCCGTGTGTTTAGTGTGCTCACATACTGCTGCCACGATGTTCGTTT
>NZ_JAUMTJ010000150.1:0-2715 GCF_032654765.1 Bradyrhizobium sp. 33ap4
CCATCTCCGAATCTCGTCGGAGCCAATGAATCATGATCCTCGGTCGGCGGCGAGCGCCTTTTTCAACAGCCTGCTAGGAGCCAGGGATGTCATCGAAGATTATCAGCTGCTTAAGTCCGCCACGGCTGCTCCGAGCTGAACGCCGCCGAAACGGCTGATTGAGCACATTTGGTCCAACTCTGGGAGCTTATCCATGTCTCAGACTATTTCATTCATCGTTCATTTGCCCGTCAAGGCCGAAGCACGCGAAGCACTCTATTCGAGCCTCGTAAAGGTGCTCGACGAAATGTCGAATGAACCGGACTTCGTAAACACTTATCTTCACCGTTCGGTGGAAGATTCCGATACCCTGGTACTCTACGAGACCTGGGCATGCAGCGCGCAGTATTTCCAAGACTACCACTTGAAGAAAGCTTATCGGGTCGAATACGAGGGCAAGCTCAAGAACATGTTGAAGTCGGAGCGGCGTTTTGAATGGCTCGAACCCGTCAAAAGCTACGAGAGCAAGGGCAGATAGTCCATGATCGACGCCGGTCTGTCCCTCGGGCGCCCGAGCAGCAACGCGAGCTCGTGCGCTATATCGTGTACAGGGTAAATCGCCGGAGGAAGCAGCCAACCTGGCCGGCTATCACCCGAAATCGGTCTACCGGACGCTGCGTCTACCGGCGGTCGCGGCCGCGGTCTCCGAGTCAATCCAACTGGACCTTGCAGCGGTGGGCGCACCGCTGGCTTATCGCGTCGCAAAGTCACTTTTGCAGGATGAAAAGGTGAGCGCGCGGGTACGAGCGGGTCTGTCGATGAAGGTCCTTGACCGCGCAGGGCACATCACACCGACCCGGAAGGATTTGGAGCCTCAGCATAAGGCGTTTGCCGAAATGTCCCGCGATGAGCTCGCGGCGTTCATCGAACGCAACCAGGCCGAGATCGACAGATTCGAGGCCGAGCTAGCGTCTCGGGCGAAGGATGTCTCGGTTCAGGCCTCGACAGAGCCGGCCTTTCGGCCTTTCTCAGCTGATAAGCGGAACACTTGAGATCCAAATTCTTCGTCGCCCGGCGGCGTAGGGTGAGCTATCGGCGGCGATCGCGCCTGCTGAACATGTTTCGAAAACCTCGTGGCAGCCGAGGAAATTCATCGTCTGGTTTCGGCCTGTTGCACTTCGGACAGGGCGCGCCAGCGCCACCGCACCTGCATGCGTGATTGCCAGTCCAGGGCTGGTCGGGGTGGTTTTCGCAAACCCAGCCAGTATCATCGCAAAGGATGCACGCCGGCTCGTTCATAGATCGTCCCGGACACCACGAAAGAACGGATGTCGCGCCTTGCCCTCGGCGGACTTGGCGCGATACTCGATTTCGGCCAGCACTTTCGGCTCAACCCAGATCGCCTTGTGCGCAATGCGCTTGGTGTAGGGCTGCGTCTTGCGGATCAGCGGCGTCAGGCGCTCGCGTAGGTCCGTGGCCGAGGCCTTATCAAAACCGTGGTCGACCTTGCTGGCGTAAATCAACTCGTCACCGTGGCGCCGACAGACATAGATGCCGTCCCAATCGTTGCCATCCAGTGCAAAGCCGGCGATGGTCAGCGTCTCGCGCTGGGCGCAGATCTTCTTGACCCAGTCGCGGCTGCGGGCGCCGGTCGGATACACGCTATCGGCCACCTTCGATACCACGCCCTCATATCCGAGCCTACAGGCATGCGCGAACATCTTGGGGCCGCCCACCTCGAAGCTGTCTGCCGCTGAACTGGACCTCGGTGCCAGCGACGAGCTTCTTCAGCAGCGCTTTGCGCTCCTTCAGCGGCAGCTTTCGGAGATCGCGGCCGTTGAGGTACAAAAGATCGAAGGCCACCATCACGATCCTGGTTGACTTCCCTCGCAGCTCGTTCTGCAGCACGGAGAAGTCGGTCGTGCCGTCTGCCGAGGGAACAACGATCTCGCCGTCGATGATGGGTGACGATGTGGAAATGTGCCAGGCGTCGTCAGCAACCTTCTTGAAGCGTCTGGTCCAGTCGTTGCCGCGCCGGGTGTACATCTTCACCTCTTCATGGGCGATGTGAGTCTGCACCCGGTAGCCGTCGAACTTGATCTCGTGAATCCAGCGTGTGCCGCTCGGCACTTTATCGATCGGCGATGCCAGGGCCGGCGCGATGAAGCCGGGAAAGAGCGCCTTGGTCCCGATCGCCTCGGGCTTCCTACGCTGAAACGCCACAACGCAACTCCGCAAACAATGAGACGATTCAAACGGGCATGGTCGCAATCGTTCCGGCCCGCAATTGGAACTGGCGATCTTACCTTGCGTTTTGCCAGAACGGCAAAGACAGCGAAGAAGCCCACCGCCAAGCCGCCGCGGAAGTCGGCCTGACCCTGTGATAGGAGAGCCGTATGGATATGAAAGAAGCCTCGGCGATGACGGAAGCCTCGGGGCTAATGGAACAGGAGGACGGAAGCGGTCGGACTTCCGAGGCGCCCCGGCGACTGCTCCAGCAGCCTTCGCAGGATGTCGCGCTGCGCTGGGCCGAGCGGCTGCGTGAGGTTGCCGTGAAGGCGCCCTTGCAGTCGCTCATCGTCGCCTTCCTGATCGGGATCTGGGTCGCGCGCCGGCGCTAACAGAATCCGCGAACCGGCACGCCTCATGACCGGCCGCTATACCCACGCCCACCAGTTCAAACGCGCCCGGCGGCAGCTCAAGTTCCTGCGGACACGGCTTGGCCGGATCATCCGC
>NZ_JAUMTJ010000151.1:0-2647 GCF_032654765.1 Bradyrhizobium sp. 33ap4
ACAAAGCTCGCACCAAACTGGGGCGCGCCTATCCAGGCATACCCAAAGAGTCAAAATCACTGTGACGAGCTACTAGGAGCGCTTTTCGAGTCGCGGCCGCGGCCCTTCGGTGATGCGGAACCGGGACAGCACGTCGGTGCGAATGGCGCCGCGGAGGATCTTGCCGATTCCGTTGCGCGGCAATTCGTCGAGGGCAAGCAGCAGGCGCGGACGCTTGTAGTCGGTCATGTTCGGCACCACGCGATTGATGCGCTCCTCCCAGCCTGGTGCGGGATTTTCCACCGCTGCCAGAATGACCTCGCCCCAATAGTCCGAGGGAATGCCGACCACCGCGACTTCCGATGGCTGCAGCCCCGGCGCAAGCAACCGTTCGACCTCTTCCGGCGCTACTTTGTAGCCGCCCGACTTGATGACGTCGGCGCTACGGCCGGTGAGGTGCAGCCGGCCGCGTGCATCGAGATAGCCGAGATCGCCGGTTTCGTGGAATTCATTCGGTGCCAATCGGACGAAACCCTCGGCGGTGCGGTATCCGGCCATCAGATGTTGCGCGCGCATCAGGACTTCGCCGCCATCGCCCATGGCGGCCGGCCGGCCGTCCTCGCCGCGGATGACGATTTCAACACCGGGAGCGGGCCAGCCGACGCAGGCGTCCTCGCCTCCGGATGCATACCAGGACTCGGTCTCCTCGGCTTCAAGCACTGTGATCGGATTGAATACCTCGCTCTTGCCATAGGTCACCCGCACCACGGGGCCGAACATCTCCTTGACGCGCGCGTAGAGCGTGGGCTTCAGCACGGCCGTGCCGCAGAAGATCGTGCGCAGCGACGAGAACTGGCGCGTGCCCGCGGCAGCCACGATCTTTGCCAGCACGGTCGGCGGCGCAAACATCGCATCGCATGCGCCGCGTGCAAGGATATCAAGTACGCGCGGCGGGTCGACGCCGTCGAGCAGTGTCACGGCCGCACCCGACGACAGATAGGCATGCGTCATCAACGAGGAGCCGTGCGAGAATGGCGTCATCAGCAGGACGTTGCTGCCGGCACCCGGGCGGAACGGCAGGTTCGCCCGCAGCAATATGTTGGCCGTCCAGCGGCCGATCTGGCTGTGAACCGCGCCTTTCGGACGTCCGGTGGTACCAGAGGTGAAGACGATACGCGCCGGCGCGTCGCCGTCGACCTGCGAAAAGGCGGCCGGATCCAACGCGGTCCGTTCGATGCTTTCGACCTCGATGATGATCGGACCGCCGGCGGCCTTTTCGGTCGCGAGGGCCGCGCCGGTGATCAACAGACGAACGTTGGAGACCGCGAGGCAGTAAGCGCGTTCGTCGCTGCTCAGCGCAGGGTTGATCGGGACTTCGACGGCGCCCGCCAGCATGACGCCGAAAGTGGCCGCAACGGCGTCGGCGCTGTTGCGGAACAATGTAGCCACGGCATCTGCCGGGCCGATCCCGGCCTGCATCAGGGCATCCGCAACGCCGGCGGCTTTGGCGAACAACTCCGCATAGGACGTCGTGCCGGCGGCGTCGACGACAGCCGGCCTGTTGCCGTAGCGGAGCGCGAGCGTGGAGAATTCGCCGGCCCAATGGATTGATTTCGATGACATGCTCGAGTTCTCCGTCGAGACGATCCGCGCTGCTAGCCCGCGCCATAGACCAGATTGGGCAGCCAGAGCGAAAGCTGTGGGACATAGGTGATGATTGCAAGGCACAGCAGCAGCAGGCCGAGGAACGGCAGAACGCCGCGCACCACTTCGGTGACCGGCGCCGTCGAAATCGTGGCCAGCACGTAGAGGTTCAGTCCGACCGGGGGATGAACCAGCGCGATCTCCATGTTGTGGGTAAAGACGATCGCGAAATGGACGGGATCGATTCCGAGCGGTTTCAGCGCAGGCGCAAGGATCGGCATTACCACCAGCAGCGTGGCGGCGACCTCGAGAAAGCATCCGAGCACGAGCAGCAGCACGTTGATCGCGAGCAGGAATTGCCAGGGATGAAGCTGGTTGTCGAGCGTGAACTTCACCAGCGAGGCCGGGATGCCCGAGTCCGTCATCCAGTGGCCGAATGCCAAAGCGGTCGCGACGATGATCATGATCGTCGCGGCGCTCTTGATTGCCTCGGCGATCACCTCGAGCGTCTGGCTGACCTTAAAGCCGCGATAGAAGAACAGGCTGACGAGAAGAGCCACCGTGGCCGAGACCGCGGCTGCTTCGGTGACGGTCATCAGGCCGCCGTAGATTCCGACCATCACGATGAAAGGTACGCACAGCGCGGGCAGGGCATTGAGACTCATCCGCACCAGTTCGGCGCGAGGCACGGACGGTTCGCGCGGCAGCTCGTATTTGTGCGAGTAGTAGAACACCCAGCCGAAGAACATCGCTGCCTGCAGCAGCCCGGGCATGATGCCGGCCAGGAACAGGCGCGGTACCGATTGCTCCGCGATCAGTCCGTAAAGAATCAGCGACAGGCTGGGAGGAATCACGATGCCGATCGTGCCGGAAGCGCCGACCACGCCAAGCGCAAAATGACGCGGATAGCCGCGCTCGATCATCGCCGGCACCAGAATGGTGCCCATGGCAAGTCGGATCGTAGCCATGTCGTTCTGTGAGCCAAGGAGTTGAGTGTTATAGTTGTCTTCCTAAGACCGCTTGG
>NZ_JAUMTJ010000152.1:0-2533 GCF_032654765.1 Bradyrhizobium sp. 33ap4
GGATTGAACGAAGCCGCTTACGCGGCAATTGAGGAGGGATCGCAAGATCGGGCTCCTGTCTGAGAGGATTGCGGGTTTTCGAAGCCCAACCCTTCAGACAGGAGTTTTCCAATGGCTGAGATCAGTCCTCTTCGCCGCCGCATGATCGAGGACATGACGGTCCGCAATCTGTCGCCGGCGACGCAACGATCCTACCTTGCCGCGGTATCGAAGTTGAGCCGGTATTTCGGTCGGTCCCCCGATTGTCTCGAGCTGGAGGATATCCGCGCCTTCCAGGTCCACTTGGTGGCGATCGGGATATCCTGGCCGGCGCTCAATCAGATCGTCTGTGCGCTGCGGTTTTTCTACGGTGTGACGCTCGGCCATGACGCCATTCCGGAGCGCATCAGCTATGCGCGCCAGCCGAGCAAACTGCCGGTGGTGCTGAGCGCCGACGAGGTCGTGCGCTTCCTCGAAGCAATCCCAAGCCTCAAGAGCCGCACCGCGCTGACGACGGTCTATGCCGCCGGACTGCGCGTGTCGGAGGTGGTTCTGTTGAAGATTGCCGACATCGACAGCCAGCGGATGGTAATCCGGGTCGAGCAAGGCAAGGGCGGCAAGGACCGTTACGTCATGCTCTCCCCACAGCTGTTGCGGATTCTGCGCAGCTATTGGCGGTTGGCTCGACCACAGCGCTGGCTGTTCCCCGGCCGTGACGAGGACCGGCCGCTCGATCCCACCGTATTGCATGCCGCCTGCCGTTCGGCCCGGTTGGCGGCCAGCCTGAGCAAACAGGTGACGGTCCACACGCTGCGGCACAGCTTCGCGACGCATCTGCTGGAGAACGGGGCCGACGTGCGCATCATCCAGGTGCTGCTCGGCCACGCCAGCCTGGCCAGCACGGCGCGCTACACCCAGGTCGCCACCAAGACCATCAGCAACACGCCAAGTCCGCTTGACCGGCTCCGCCTGGAGGTCGCGCCGCCCGGCTGAGCGGGCACCATGGCTCCGGTTCTGGAGGTGGCGGACGTCTTCCGCCGCCACGGCGAAGCGTTTCGGCAGGCCCGTGCCGGGCATCTCGGCCGCGTCGAGCGGCGCGTCATGGGCGCCATCACGGCGTGCCGGACGGCGGCGCTCGGCGGTCACCTCGAGCAGTGCGATGATTGCGGCAACATGCGCATCGCCTACAACTCCTGCCGCAACCGCCATTGCCCGAAGTGCCAGGGGCTGGCGCGCGCCGAATGGCTCGCGCATCGACAGGCCGAACTGTTGCCGGCGCCGTACTTCCACGTCGTCTTCACGCTGCCGACGCTGGCGGGCGAGATCGCCTTCCAGAACAAGGCCGCCGTCTATGCGATCCTGTTCCGCGCCGCCGCTGAGACGCTCACCACCATCGCCGCCGATCCCAGGCATCTGGGCGCGCAAATCGGCGTCACCGCGGTGCTCCATACCTGGGGTCAGACCTTGCAGCACCATCCGCACATTCATTGCGTGGTGCCAGGCGGCGGCCCCTCGCTCGACGGTACGCGCTGGATCGCTTGCCGCCCCGGCTTCTTCCTGCCGGTGCGCGTGCTCTCGCGCCTGTTCCGCAAACTATTCCTGCAGAACCTGCAGGATGCCTTCGACGCCGGCGAGCTGCGCTTCTTCGGCAACCTCGCCGGTCTTGCCGGGCCCACGGCCTTCGCCACCGGGCTCGACCAACTCAGGCGCATGGAATGGGTCGTCTATGCCAAGCCGCCGTTCGGTGGCCCCGAGCAGGTGCTGGCCTATCTCGGCCGCTACACCCACCGCGTCGCCATCGCCAACAGCCGGCTGGTCTCGCTCTCCGACGGCAAGGTCCGCTTCGCCTGGAAGGACTATCGCCAGGACAGCAAGACCAAGGTGATGACGCTCGATGCCGACGAGTTCATCCGCCGTTTCCTGCTGCATGCCCTGCCGGACGGCTTCCATCGCATTCGCTACTACGGCTTTCTCGCCAATGGCGGACGCGGCGACAACGTCGCCCGCTGCCGCCGGCTGCTCGATGCCCATCAGGCGGCGGCTGATCCCGAGCTGGCGACCGGTCACACCAAAAGCGATCGACAGAGCAACGGCTGTGACTTCCGCATCTGCCCCGATTGCGGCGGCACCATGCGGCGGATCGCAGCCGTGCCGCGCTCCTCCACCCATCAGCCGTTCCACTGTGATACGTCATGATCTCATCGCTGCCTGTTATGATCGTCACCGCCGCCGAGCATGCTGCGCAAGCTGTCGCCACCCGGACAGCTATGCCGATCGACTGCCGCAATCCCGACTGCAGAACTGGCCGACCCATCAAACTGAAGTCCTTCTCGCGCCCAGCACCCGATCCGCGAGGTCGTCCTTGCCAAAATAACTCTTCGCAGCAGTTACCCAGCTGTCGTCAAAATTGCCTCGCCGGCACGCCATCGCCACTATCCCCATAGTGCCCAAACAACCGCGGCTTCGTTCAATCCGGCTTCTATGAGGTCGCGCTCACCCCTGCGACCCGCGGCCCGGCTTAGCCCTGCGACCTCACAGAACCCTCAAGATTCCC
>NZ_JAUMTJ010000153.1:0-2466 GCF_032654765.1 Bradyrhizobium sp. 33ap4
GTGGAAATTGTCACCGGGTTCCGTAAAAGTCGTCGGTTGTTACTTCTTGGTAACATATAAATCACGCGCTGAAAAAAAGAAAACAAAAGCGACACTGGCCAGAACTCTGTGAAACAGGGTACAGCCTTACCTTTTGAATAGCCTAATTACCTCCTTTAGAATAGTGTCTTTATCCTCTTCCATAATAAGGAGGCGCCATCTTCCATCCAGGGGCAGCGTCAGCGATGAAACACACATTTTGTGAGCGTTGCTTGTTTCACCTCTGCCACGCGTCGCCTGTTGCATGCGTACTTGGACACCCAGCCTGAAGGTTCTCTCCCGATCGGCGACCGAGTGGAATTTGTTGGGGAAACGTATACGAGTCTATCCTATATGTCTTTCTGTAGGGAACTTAGTGCGCCGTGAGAGAGGACCAGTCCGGTACCGCTAGTAACCCCTGCCAATTCTCCGAAAAATTAAAGAGGTATTAAGGCTATAAAAGAAAGGAGACTGAATACGGCTGCCAACTAGCTGTTAGCAGTCCGGCTTGGGTGCCATTAAGGCGGTTCATGAGATGCTCAGGTAACCTCTTCAAAAGTCCTTTTATGATGAGCGCAACAGGTAACTTACTTTTAGCTCTCATGTGAATAACGATGATGATGATGATAAGAAAGAAAAGACGAAGAGTGTCTTTCCACCTACGTGGACCAGAGTAAAATGCGCGTTGTCACGGCGTTCCAGTTGCATAGGAAACGTTGTTTATATGTATTACCAGAGATTCAGTCTACAGAACAGGGACTAGAAATCATTGCTCATCAACATGCTGGTTGACATCTCCACCGCGGCCCTTACGGTACAAATATATCCGGTTCATTCCTGTGAGTAATAACTGAAACACAACAAATACAAAGGGGTATAAAAGCGGTACGGGCAAAAGCACTGTCAAAGGCCGCTAGGCATATCCTGTTTGAAGCAAATTTGACAACTCAACACCAGCCTTTTCCATGTTCCTGATAATACTTTCTCTCTCCCCTACGGTAATAAAGTGACGATATCTTGTCTGATGGGCTGCGGCAGCCATCATGTCCACGTTTCCAAGATAATGTTTCACTTTGATGCTGTGTGGCACAGTAAGTAGCGTCGCTGGTTCCTGCGCGCGTGCCTCTAAGTCAAAGGCCTGTTATTTGACCTCAGTCGAGAACCGACACAGAGGCCTGGGGAAAGTCTTCGACGGACGCCTTCTTTTGGTGCAGAGATTAATGTGCGTCGCGAGGAGCGCCTTATCTCGGACCCATCTCCAAGCAGGTCCCGCGGAACATTAAGGTTGCTGAGGAAAAAAGATGAAAGATGACCGTACAGAAGCTATTACTAGGCAGGGCCGGATACGTGGACACCACTTTTTTGGGTGAAGTCGTACCTTTTGAAAAATGGTATCATGATAACCGCAACACCGCCTAAGCTTTCGGTCGTACCTGAGCGCCTAGGGTAATAGAGTGCACGTGTAGAGGAAAAAAATAGCTAGAGTACGCTTGTGGGGACTAAATGTAAATAAAGGAGATCGGAAATTACTTTTCTTTGATGGTCTGGACGCGGCCGTCTTCAACGTTGTTCGGACGGCAACATCAGTATCTCCTCCTCTATGGATGTGATCCAAACTCAAAGGTGTGGAGGGAATATTTTTGCTGAAGAGAAAAAAAGGGAAGGGGAAATGGTAGCCAAACGCATATCCGGCTTCTTCTTCTTCAAAGATGTCCAGTGACGAAGAAAACGCTGCAGGCAACTATGTCGCCAAACACGACTAAGCGTTTGCCAATCACAGTGGGAGTACAACATCTTCCTTTTCCACTTTGTTGACAATAGCCTCTGTCTCGTGCTGCGTAAAAAAATTGCACCGTCTTCCTTCAAAAATGCGGCGATCGCAATGATGTCTACATTTCTCAAATGCTTTGTCTTCGTCGGCCTCGGTGGCGCAGTGGCTAGCGTGACTGTCTCTAGCGCTCGTGCTCAGAATTCGAAGGCATGTGGGTTCGATCCCAACCGAGGTCGTTCGGGATTTATTGGGGGAAAGTCCCGAAGTCACGCCCTCTTCAGGCAGGGAGGTTAATGTGTGCCATTACATATGTCCCACCTGGTTCCCCCGGCCAGCCCTGTGGAGCTTTGAGGCAGGTTTAAGGTTACGGAAGAAAGAAGCGGACCAACAACAACGCGGTAGCTAGTAGTAGGCTGGCCTGGGTGTCAGCATAACAGTTTCACGGGTGCAGGGACACCACTTGTTTTACTGCCTTTTTACTGGCAAGCTTGCTAGAATTGCAATAATTTCTCCATACTTCAGGTTGCATATGCAGGGCCAGGTTCCTAGAGACAGTCTTCAAGAGAGGGACTTGAAGGCGTTTTTTCTCCTGGTGTCCATGTGGAAATTGTCACCGGGTTCCGTAAAAGTCGTCGGTTGTTACTTCTTGGTAACATATAAATCACGCGCTGAAAAAA
>NZ_JAUMTJ010000154.1:0-2418 GCF_032654765.1 Bradyrhizobium sp. 33ap4
CGTGCCGCCAGAGAACTTGCCGATCCTAAGCTGGCTCGGTATCAAACCGTCAAAATCACTGTGACGAGCCACTAGTGTAGATCGCCGGGACGTATCTCGGGTGACCGTATTGCTGCCTGGGTACATAAAGCCGAGCCGCCGGCGGCGCCCGATAGCCAGGTGCGGAGCGCATGACAGGAGTGGCACGAAACGTTGCGGCGGATCTTGCGCCACCACCATAGGAATGACCGCCGCCGCCGGCTCTCGCTAAACATGGCGATGAGGCTACCAACGCCACGGACAGCGCCGCAGCAAGAACCAAGAACATTTTCATATTGATCGCCCTGAAAAACAACTTTTCTCAAAGAGCGACAGTCTTCAGCAACCTGCGGGCGAGTTCAAGAGGTTATTTGGTCAACCGCAAGCCCGATCTCGACCAGCCGGCGGATAGCCTCAGGTCGCCAGGCAGATCCCCCTGATGGCGCCGCCAATCATCAACATCTCGCGGGGCATATGAATCATTCGCGGTAACGGGCTCGTTTTGTACGGGAAGGCGCCCCCGCCTCGATTTCCGTCATTTATTCTTGATGGCACGTCATAAAGAGACAAGCCGAGCAAGTGCTGGAACACCCGCTCGGCTCTAGCCCAAGCCAAGGAGTGAGCATGGCCCAAGCAATCTAATACAAAGCCGGCTTCTTCGCTCTTCCGCGATCCAGTGCTCCGCGCTGCCTTCAAGGCGCTGAGGACAATGGGCAGACCGGTGAGCTGGTTGGAAACCGACCGGCCGGCCCGGCTGGATGGTGGCGCCGCCGAGTCCTTCCGCGTTCTCGAGAGGGCGTAACGGAGGGCGCGATGATGCTAAGCGCCGCTCGATGGCGACCGCTTTTTGTACGTTACGAAAATTCGAATTCAAGTTTTGCCTTGGTCTTAGGCTTGGCGTCTGAAACCACGATACGCACGTTCTCTCCCAGCGCGTTGAGTAGATTAAATAGACGCTCATAGGAGAAGCCGTCGAAGTTCCCACGCATAAGTCGAGAGACATCGGGCTGCGCAATCCCGATCGTCTTCGCGGCTTGTGATTGTGTGAGCCCTTTTGATCGAATGATCGCGGCGATGCCGAGGACAAGGTCGGCCTTAGCAAGATGCATCTCTGCATCCGGCACGCCAATATCGGCGAAAACATTACCGCTGCCTTTTGTGCTTCTTGCTTTGCTCATTTTCCTTCTCCGCGTGTAACTCAATTGCCGCGTTCAACCGGGTGCGTATCAAGTCCTTGTCGTTCTGGGATGTCGTTTTCCCTTTAGTGGATTTCTTCTGAAAGGCGTGGAGTACGTATATGGCGCCTTTCAGCTGAACCGTGTAGACAGCCCGGAACGTATCTCCGTCAAAACTAGACTTGATTTGAAGGACGCTAGCTCCGCCAAAACCTTTCAGCGGCTTTACATTCTCTCCTTTTCCGCCCTTCTGGGCGGCACGGAGCGCAAAACCGATCTCCTTCTTGCACGGAAGGGGAAAAGCGGAAAGATCCTCAAGCGATGAGCCGACGAACTCGAGAGGCACATCCTCCTTGCGCTCAGACGACTTTATAGCAGATTTACTATTGGTCATGTCAACGAAAATATTGTGGTCTGGTTCCAGGAAATTGGACGGCGAATCTGGTTGTTTTGCGGGTCAGATACAATCTCAACGGGGGCGCGGCCGCAAGTGGGCTACACCTTCGCCTTCAGCCCGATCTCGACCGGCCGGCGGATGGCCTCGGCCCGGCCCGGCAGATGGGCTTGGTTGCGGCGCCAGTCGTCGAGCCTGGCCCGGCCCGCAGGGTGCCAAAGCAGCCGGCGATAGGGGTGGGAACTCGTCTGTGTGATTGCGGGGCCGGCAATCCTTGCTGCCGCATGGAACCGCGCATGTACGGTGGAACCTTCGCGGGCATTCCCGATCGATTGGAATTTTGAGCCCGGAAGAATTCAGGAGAGTTATTATCCGATCTGTATTGGCTGCCGGATTGGTTGAATTCTTCTTATCAACGACGTTGGCCGGAAGCGCCTGTGCCCAGACCGCAAAGGCAAGCCGAAAGAAAGTCAGGCGACCGGGCAAATGATATGCATATCGTCTGGAGGATGTAGGCCGGTCAAACCGGGCTCTCGCCTTGAGGCGGTCCGAACAGGGAATACCGGCATAACGTCTAACGTGGAAGTTTACAAATAAACAAGGCGCGCAGCTCTGTCCGTCGCTGGGGCCATTTCTTTTTAGACAGGAACGGCCGACGCGGATTTCCGGTTACCGTAAGGTCCAAGTGCTGCCCCTGCCGAAAGCACTTGGACGATCCACTTGGAATGTCGGCCTCAGCGTCTCCCCGGGCGCTCTAGGACCGATCGACATTCATTGCATCCAGATCATTGCGGCAGCGAGATGGATGAAGCCGGTAAAGTTGTCAGATCG
>NZ_JAUMTJ010000155.1:0-2311 GCF_032654765.1 Bradyrhizobium sp. 33ap4
GCGTCTGCGGTTGACCAGATGGCGCATTCCTTCTCCCATCTGCGTTCTCGTTCTGCGACCTTAGGGCCGACAGATGCATTTTGCCGTTCACAGGACTATTATCGGGCTCCTCAAGCTTAAATCGGCTTGACCCCGCATCCTGAACTAAGATTCGAGGTCCGCCACAGGCGGCTCACGAAGCCGGAGAGAATTAACAAGCCTATGTGCCAGGAACTGCCGCTCCCGAGGCGATCAGCGGAGATGTGCCGGCGCTCGGGGGGTGGAGGAGTTCCTGCAGATCTCATGGCGAAGATAGGATTTTTAAGCAGCAACGGATGGGCCGGCCAGCCACAGGTGCCGCTCCTCAATCCAGACCGCGGCGAATGCAAAGGCCGCACACCATGCGAGTGACACGCAAACGCCATGTAGGTCTGGCGCGCCGCAGGGCCGCTCGATAGTGATGTCTGCCAATGGCCAGCGGCGCCGGTCCGCTCGCGTCTGCGTAGGGAACGAATCTATTCTATGTGCTCCGCGTCCATCTGCCCGCATGAGGGTGGAACCTCTTTTCCAGGACCTACCGGCGCCGCGCGACGGCTCAGATTTTATAATCAGGCTCCGCTTATCCATGTTCCGCTTGAGCGTGTCGAAGTGCAGCTGGTATGGCTTGCGCCTACCGTAGGTCTCGCCCGTGCGTAGCCGGCCCAGGCGGCCTCAGTTGCGCTCTCCGGTAAGGGTAAGATTTTGAGCGGCCGACCGGTCCACATTGCATAGAACTGCACCTACGCCGCTCCCTGGGTGTAGTAGAGCAGGTCGTAAGCCGTTGCAATTGAACTGGCAGCGATGCCAACGCCGTGGTTTCCCATCATCAGCAACTCCTTCTCGCCGAACAGCGCCGCGAATCCATCGCCGGATTTGATTGGCGAGCGGCCTGGCCGACAAGTTGGATATGTCGGACTCTTTGAAGGGAGCCAGCAATCGAGACTACTTGTGAAAATCGAAGCCTCCCGGAAGCCTACCGAAAGCTTGACACTTTTCCTGGCAGCGGCGTCGTCATGTACTCGAAGGAAGCGCTAGACTTGCGTTAACTAGCATTGTCATTGGAGCCTTGCTCCTATCGTAATGAGCTGCGCCTTAGCTTGTTCGGCGAGTTACTTACTGACGGTACAGCATTAATAATAGATCGAAGCCTACCTACTCTGGTGAGCAGAACGGGAGTTCGATTTTAAGGAAGGCGGCGCTTGCACGAGCCAACATTCAACGGCGGCAAAGCGCAATCGAGGGGCGCGGGGATTGATTAGCGCGTGTGGGATGCCGACGACGCGCGACAAAGAACCAGCATGATGCGGCCTCCGTCAAGAGGTCATGTTCGACGCCCGTAAAGTCGCGACTTCACCTCGTCACAATAAAGGCCCGGCCGTGGTGGCTCCTTACGGCGCCGACGAAAGCATCGGCAATTCGCTCCATGATGATGGTACAGGAATTGTACTTCTGTAGCCGGTTCAAGGTGTTGGGCGAGGATCGCTCGATAAGCTCTAATTGCCTCGCACGCCAGGCGCTCCTTTCCACTTAGTCTTCAAAGCGCAGTCAGGTCGTACGACCTTAGCTTGCTTAGTGCTTCCACCAGAAATTTCTTGAATATTTCCAGGCCATGATCCAGTGTCTCAAGGTCGATCGTGAGCGCAGGCAAGCATTTTACGATCTGATCAAGACGCCCGCATCGTTCAATCGATCCTTTCTCAAAAGCCTTCTGTGCCGTCCTCTTGCGACCTCTTCCATTTTTTAAGCAAATCGCGCCACCATGCCCCCGCACTCGAACAGCAGCAAAACTGTTTACGTGCCGGGACACAATGGCCTCAAGTCGGAACCGCATAAGATGCCCGGCTCGTCGCAGGCGGTATAGGACGCCCGGAGGGCACGAACGGAGCTATTTTGTGCGTCCGGCCGTATTCATCGGCGTGAACAACAAGATGACGATCGCGCCATAGGAGCTCTTCGGTCTTGTGCTGGCGATCATTCCCTTCGACACTGAAGAGCAAGCGATCAAGATCGCAAACGACACGCCCTATGGACTTCGAACTATATCCAATCGACCGACGGCGAGAGACGCAACCGGGTCGCCTCGCACCCGCGTTCCGGCATGCTCGAGATGAACGGCACTCCGCAAGGCGCCGACTCACCCCTCGGCGGCGTCAAAGCATCGGAGCCCTCCCGTAAAGGTGGAGTCTAGGGCATCGAACAATTCCTCGAAGCCAAGGCGCGATCATCTCGGCAACCATTCAGCGCGGGAAGCGCCGAAAGGTTCGGGGCCGCGTTCCCAGTATGCCGGGGTTTC
>NZ_JAUMTJ010000156.1:0-2305 GCF_032654765.1 Bradyrhizobium sp. 33ap4
TGTCAAACGCCATCCGGAACTGCCCCCTTTGCGTCATGAAGAACTGCCCCCACCCTCGGGTTCATGATGTTGGTTGAAGGTTGGCTCCGCCGCTGACGGGACGGAGGGAGGCGGAGCCGACCGGAGGGCCGTCAGCGGCGGGCGGCTTGATGAGGCCGCTCTTGCGCTTGGCGCGGAGCCGGTAGCTGTCGCCGCGGATGGTCAGCACGTGGCTGTGATGCAAGAGCCGGTCGAGGATCGCGGTGGCGACCACCGGGTCGGCGAACACGGTGCCCCATTCGGCAACGCTGCGGTTCGACGTGATCAGCATGGCGCCGGTTTCGTAGCGGCGGCTGACCAGCTGGAAGAACAGATGCGCCGCATCGGGCTCCAGCGGCAGGTAGCCGAGCTCGTCGACAATCAGCAGCTTTGGCTTCGCCAGCGCGAGCAGTTTCTCGTCCAGGCGCCGCTCGCCATGCGCCTTGGCGAGGCCAGCGACCAGTGTCGTCGCCGTGGTGAACTGCACCGTGTAACCGGCCAGGATCGCCTCTCGCCCGAGCGCGATCGACAAGTGCGTCTTACCGACGCCCGGCGGGCCGAGCAGCAGCACGTTTTCGCCGTTGGCGATCCAACGTGACGCGGCCAAGTCGCGGATCTGCCTGGGATCGATCGAGGGCTGCGCCTCGAAGTCGAAGCCAGCAAGCTCCTTCACGGCTGGGAAGTGCGCGAGCTTCAGCGCCATGTCGATGCGGCGATGATCCTTGCGTGCGATCTCGCGCTCGCACAGCAGGATCAGCGTCTCACGTGCCGACAGGTTCGCGCGCGCTGCCTCGTCGAGCAGGCTATCGAGCTGATCGCGGATGCCGGAGAGCTGTAACCGCGCCAGCATAGCATCGAGGGGATCAGTCGGTACTTCGGTTGCCTTTGCGCGCGTCATCAGAAGCTTCCTCCGATCACGGCTTCATATTCAGTAAGCGGACGCAACAACGAGGGTGATGGAGACGACCCAGGCGCCGGCGTTGCCGCAATCTCTGATCGGCGGACCGCACCATTGCGCCCGACGACCCCGTCAAGGTGGGAGGGATCGACAATACGCAGCCGACGTCCCTTCGATTGCTCGTGGACCGCTACCTGATGCACGCCATGGCGGATCCGCACCTCGCCAGCTGCGACGGTCACCGCCACGCGCTCACCAATTAGGCGCCACGGCACCGAGTAGCTGTTCGTGTCGATCTCGATGGCGCAATCGTTGCCGACGATCCGGGTCAGTTCGCGCAATGATCCGAAGGAGGGCTGCCCGCCGAGCGGTTTTAACCGGTGTGCTTCGTCTCGCGCGAAGCGGACGATGGGCGCCTCGCCGGTTGTGCCGTGGATACGAACGTTTGCAATCTCGCGCTCCCATTTGGCGAGATGTGCCTCAAACGCCTCCCAACTCGCGAAGCAATGACCCGCGATCGCGTTCTTCTTCACGTAGCCGACGCCATTCTCGGTCTTGCCTTTCGTGCGTGCCCGATATGGTGCGCAGGCGCGAGGCCGGAAGCCCCAGTGCTTCGAGAAGGCAATCAGCCTGTCGTTGAACTGAACCGACCGGCTGCCGACGTCGTGGCGCACCACAAGTGCGCGTGGGTTGTCCATCAGCACTTCCTCCGGGACACCGCTGAAGGTGGTGAATGTGCTCTCGAGCCCAGCGAACCAGTGCTCCTGCTTCTCGGCCCGGAACGCACGCACATGTACCCGCCGCGAATGCCCGAGCGTCGCCACGAACACGAATGCCTTGATCTTCGCGCCGCCGATCTCGACCAGGCGCTCTCCGAAGTCGATCTGCAGCTGCCGGCCAGGGGGCGTCTCGAACCGCATCGTCGCCAGCGCCTCCGCCTTCAGCGCCTGACGATAGGGCTGTACCGCGCGTTGCAGCGTTCGCCGGCTGACTGTCACGCCTTTCTCGGCCAACAGGTCCTGGCGCACCACGTCCGCATTGCCGCGATGGCGAATGAACCTCTCGCGCAGCCAACCCTCAAGGCCGTCGAGCCGCTTCAGCCGCTCGGGCGACTTGAACGGCTTCACCCCGCCCGCCGCAATATAATCCTTCACCGTGTGATGGCTGCAGCCCAGCTGGCGCGCAATGCGCTTCAGCCCCCATCCGCACGCCCTCAGGCGCAACATCTCCGCCACGTCATCCGGCGTCTTCATCACCTGCCCCCGTGGATCACTCCACGACGAGCCTCTAGTGATTCGTTCCTGCTTCATTCGCTCTCTCCTCGGCTAATCCAAGGAGGGGGCAATTCCTCATGGCGCCGAGGGGGCAGTTTTCCATGGCGCGCGACAG
>NZ_JAUMTJ010000157.1:0-2180 GCF_032654765.1 Bradyrhizobium sp. 33ap4
CGAGCCTTCTTCGAGACCGTCCCGGCTCGAAACACCGCTTAAGCCGGGCGCCGGCGCCAGTTCTTCACGAACGACTCGATACTTCGTCACCTTTGACGTGGATATCCAAGAGTGTAAGAGCTGAGCGGGTGAACTGCCTCAAAACGATTGGATGAGATATCGCAGGTTTGGCTGGTGAGGGAAAGGCGGCTGCGCTCCCCCGCTACTGCGGGCCACGATTTTGTACGCAAACTACGATTTTTAACGATCGCGTTCGCTGGATGGTGACCACGCATCGTGCCCCCGTCCTGCTAGCCCCCAGTGTGTCTCTGTGCCGATGCCGGGTCGACATTTGAGCCACAAAAACGCGACCCACTGTCGACCCGGGGTCGATCCGGCTAGCCGATCTTGATCGCGGCAGCGCGCGCCCTAAGGGCAATAGCTAAGGGCAATATAGGCTGCGAATTCGTTCGCTTCCTTCGCACCGCGATGGCACCGAGCTCCGCCATCATCAGCACGGTCTCCGCTACTTCATGAAGCTCTGGCGTTCAGTTGCCTCATTCGGAGGGGAGGGCGGAGATGCCCCAGAGCTGAAATGGTCCTCAGTGCCTCGGGGCTGGAAGACTCAACATCTCGGCCAGGAATATCGCGGAGGCCCTGCTGTCGTGGGCTGACGATAGATGGATGGCAATGTTGCTCCTCGCAAGAGCAATCGGAGCTTTCTCGCTCCGTCGCTCATTCTTCGTCCGGCTCGCGCACGACCGGCAGTTCATCGGCGTGGTTCTCTTCCTCTTCTTCCTCCTCGTCCTCTTCTTCCTCCGGATCTCTGGGTGGCATCGCGTTGCCCATGATCGGACTGCAGTCGATCAACTTGGTGGAAAATTCGTCGGGGACGTGTAGCCTCATGTTGTTACCTCCTCGGTGCTTCTGGAGAGATCCGTCTTGGGTTGCGACATGGCGCTATTTGGGTGGCTGTAGGCCGGAGGAGGAAAGCCATTCCTGCATGCGAGCAGCAGCTTCGGCCTTACGTGCCTGGCGGATTAGCTTCTTGCGCTCGACCCCGGGCGGGACATCCTGAGCTTCCTTACGCAGACGTGTGGCCTGTTCTTCCAAGTGCTCATTCGGTGGCGGTGTTTGATTGAAAACACGTCTTTTCATGACGGCGCTCCTTTTCCGATTCCGGCAAGGGCGGGAGCGCCATGGCGTTCTCATCACCGATGACGGAAGGACAGTGCGGTGATGAGCACTAACGTTCTGGAACCCGGATGGTCGCGGCTATCGCCGAACTGTTAATGTTCAGATTGGGCCAGGCGTTGCTGTTCCGTGGTCGCTCGGAAGTCGTCGACGCCGACCTGCGGGCTCCTTCGGGAGCATTTCGCAGCCGATCTTCTCAAGTCGGTGGCGCGCCGGATAGGCGAAAGGAACCTTGCATTGTCTGGTCAATTGTTGAACAGGCACCCTAGTGGCCGAAGCTGACGAGCTTCGATTGATTATCCATGGCGAAGGAGATCAGAACGACCGCTGGATCAACAGGGACGGTCGATGCGGCCGCCGAGCCGACTGCGCCATCGGCCCGCGCTGAGCTGTTCTACGCCCAGGCCTTGCGCGAGCTCGCGAAGCTCGATCTTCCGTTTCTGTTGGCAGGCACGTATGCGCTGAGCGCCTATACCGGCGTGGTGCGCGCGACCAAAGATCTCGATATCGTGTGCAAGCCGACTGACTATCCCCGTATTCTCGACCACTTTCAGAACCTCGGATACAGTGTCGCAATCGAGGATGAACGCTGGCTCGGCAAAGTCTTCCAAGACGAGCACTTCTTCGACGTGATCTTCGCGTTCTGGCATGGCATGGCTCCCGTGAACGACCAGTGGTTCGAATCCGCGCCGCGCGTCAAAGTGTTCGGCACGCCGACGCGCGTCATCGCCCCGACGGAGTTGATCTGGTCCAAGGCCTTCGTCCAGTTGCGGCACCGTTACGACGGCGCGGACATCGCGCATGTCATTCTCAAGCAGCACGATCAGATAGACTGGCTGCGTCTGCTTGCCTACATGGAGTTGCATTGGGAGGTGCTTCTGGCACATCTACTCAACTTCCGCTGGGCCTATCCGAGTGAGCGCGATTGCGTGCGTATTTCGCAAAAACGGGACAGCGGTTTCGCTAACTGACGGACAGCAGTTTCGCTAAATCGCGGACAGCGTGGC
>NZ_JAUMTJ010000158.1:0-2123 GCF_032654765.1 Bradyrhizobium sp. 33ap4
AAGCCGTGTCCGCAGGAACTTGAGCTGCCGCCGGGCGCGTTTGAACTGGTGGGCGTGGGTATAGCGGCCGGTCATGATGGCGGCGCGCTTGGCCAGGCGCAGATAGCTCTGGCGTAGCGGCACACGGTTGCGCTTGGCGAGCCCGACCAGCTTGATGATTGCTCGATGCAGGAGCCGCGCGTCGGTCGGATGCGCAACCGCCTTGGGCTGCACCGTGGTATCGACCACCACGCGCTCCAGGTCCTTCGGGCCGAGGGCGCCTGTCTTGTGCGCCACCGACAGACTTTCCTGGATTAGCGCAACGAGCTGCTCCTCGCCGAGCCGCTGCCGCCAGCGCGTCATCGACGATCGATCGAACGGCAGACGGTGGCGGAAGCTCAGCTCGCCGCAGAAGTATTGGTAATAGATCCCATGGGTGGATAGCGGCGCGAACTCTGGCAGAGTTGCGTTGCGAACCGTAACCCTGGAGCCAGACATGCCAGTTGCCGCTGACCACACCGAAGTATCGGCCGCTATCCGAACCGATCTTGGCGCAATTTTTGTTTCGTTGGAACTGAGCCGCTCGACTTGGCTGGTAACTTCTCTCTCGCCGGGCGGAAAGGAAAAGATGTCGAAGCATTCGGTGCGGGGTGGCGACATGGCCGGCCTTCTGGAGCGGTTTGCACAACTGCGAGAGAAGGCCAAGGCGAAAATAGGCCGGGATTTCCCGATCGTCGCGATCCAGGAGGCTGGACTTGACGGATTCTGGATCCATCGAGCTTTGGAAGGCAACAGCATCGAGAGCCATGTCGTCGACCCCGCTTCGATTGCAACATCGCGTCGGCATCGGCGGGCGAAGACAGACAAGATCGATGGGGAGACCCTGGTCCGGACGCTTCTTGCTCACAAGCGAGGTGAGCCACGTGTCTGTTCCATGGTGAGGGCGCCCACCCCTGAGGAAGAAGATCGGCGCCGGGTTTGCCGAGAGCGCAAAATATTGGTGGCGGAGCGTACGGAACATTCCAATCGCATCAAAGGCCTTCTCTTTGCGCAAGGAATTGGCGACTACGATCCCCTCAGGCGCAATCGGCGTGAACACCTCGAGGAACTTCGCACGGGGGATGGCCGCCCATTGACCAAATTCCTCAAGGCGCAGATCTGTCGTGAGTTGGATCGCCTCGAGGTATTGCTCGACCAAATCAAGATCGTCGATGCGGAAAGAGACGCTTTGCTGGC
This sequence comes from Bradyrhizobium sp. 33ap4, assembly GCF_032654765.1. NCBI lineage: Bacteria > Pseudomonadati > Pseudomonadota > Alphaproteobacteria > Hyphomicrobiales > Nitrobacteraceae > Bradyrhizobium > Bradyrhizobium sp. 33ap4. Next base: position 1,216 of record NZ_JAUMTJ010000158.1, read on the forward strand.
AGTGGAGAAGAAAGGACTTCTTCCCTCTGATCCGTCGGCGGCGATGCTTCTTGGTATACGCGGTGTTGGTCCCGAGTTTGCTGCGGTCCTTTGGTCAGAAGGTCTGTTCCGGCACTTCGACAACAGGCGTCAGGTCGCAGCCTATGCAGGTCTGGCACCTTCTCCCTGGCAAAGCGGTTCGACCGACCGCGAGCAGGGCGTATCAAAAGCAGGGAATCCCCGATTGCGGACAGTGATGGTTCAGCTTTCCTGGCTATGGCTGCGACATCAGCCGAAATCGGCGCTGACGCTTTGGTTCGAGGAGCGCGTTAAACGTAGCGGCGGTCGAGGCCGAAAGTCAGCGATCGTCGCACTGGCGCGGAAGTTGCTCGTCGCACTCTGGAAATATGTGACCGTCGGTGTGGTCATCGAAGGAGCCATTCTCAAAGCGGCTTGAAAGATAGAATTCTCATCCACCGAGGCCTGATCAGCTTCGGTCGATCCAGGTGAATGGACCGAAGAACCCTTTGGCTTCAAAAGCCGAAAAATAGAATGGTTTCGTTCGCTTGAGCTCCACCGCGACGCAAGCGGGATATTGGTGCAGCCGTTCGACGGCGACCGGATGTGAGGTTGACTTGGTGCAGATGATGAACCAGGTCATGCAACGGGCTCAGAACTTGGATATCGAAAGATGAGGATGACCTATGATCGGGCCATAGATATCTGGATCCGCGATTGCCCCGGCTACGCAACCCGACCAGCTTCGCCCGGGCAATCGCTCACGGCGGTGCTTCGCTAAAATCCCATGGCGTTGTGAGGAAACAATCACCTTGACTACAATTTACCCATGTGAGGGGTTCTCGATCCAGCGAGCGCACAGCACCTCATCTGACAGGTTGTGCATGTGCTTCAAAATGAACAGGCCGGCG
>NZ_JAUMTJ010000159.1:0-2091 GCF_032654765.1 Bradyrhizobium sp. 33ap4
ACCAGAAAAGACCGATTTGCCTCGGTCCTGCCGAGCATGCACCGCGACACAGTGAATCATTCCCCGGACACCCCTGCTTTCAGGGGGAAGGGGAATAAAGACCTGTCCCCGGATATCGCTTCCCTCATCCGGGCTACGTTCTACGACTTGCGGCGTGACTTCCGCGCCTTCTTCTCGCCGATCTTGCCGGCCGCCGCGACCCGCAGCAGGCGGCGGAAGGTCGGGCATTCCATGTGGCTCGGCGCCGGGCAGACGGCGGCGTGGCGCAGGCCGTCGCGCATCGCGTTGAGCCTGCGGATGGTGCGGTCGAGCTCGTCGGCCTTGGCAGAAAGCATTTTCCGGTCGATGCGCGGTCTTCCATCGGGCGCGAACATCCTTGCGATCTCGTCGAGCGAGAAGCCGGAGGCGCGCCCGAGCGCGATCAGCGCCAGCCGGTCCAGCACCGCCGGATCGAACAGGCGGCGCAACCCGCGCCGGCCATGCGAGGCGATCAGACCTTTCTCCTCGTAGAAGCGCAAGGTCGAGGCGCGCACGCCCGATAGCTCCGCCACCTCCGCGATATCGATGTCCCGCATGGCTCTTGACCTCAAGTTCACTTGAACTGGCAGTATCCAGCCTATCGCTTGCGTAAGGCAAGCATCAACAAGGACGAGAATCATGGGTGTCGCAGCGCAAGTCGACGACGAGCAGGTCAAACTCTGGAACGGCGCCGCCGGCCGCGCCTGGGTCGAGACGCGCGAGGTGCTGGAAGGGATGTTCAGGCCGCTTGAAGAACTGCTCGTTCAGGCGGTGTCCGATGCCGCGGCAAGCCTGGTGCTCGATATCGGTTGCGGCACGGGCGCCACAACGTTCGCCGTTGCCCAATTGCTCCGCCAGCAGGGGCATTGCACCGGCATCGACGTTTCCGAGCCGATGATCGCGGCGGCGCGCGCCCGCGCGGAGCGGGAAGGGCGGCCGGTCAGCTTCATCTGCGCCGACGCGCAGACGTATCCGTTCGCGCCCGCGAGCTTCGACATGATCATCTCGCGCCTCGGCGTGATGTTCTTTGCCGATCCGGTGCAGGCTTTCGCCAATCTGCGCCGCGCGGCCCGGCCGGATGCTGCGCTCCGCTTCATCGCCTGGCGCGGCGCCGCCGAGAACCCGTTCATGACGACGGCGGAACAGGCAGCGAAGCCGTTGCTGCCGGATCTTCCGCCGCGGCGTCCCGATGCGCCGGGGCAGTTCGGCTTTGCCGACCGGAAGCGGGTCGAAACTATCCTGGAGGATAGCGGCTGGGACGCGATCGCGATCGAACCGGTCGATGTCGCCCTCGGCTTTCCGGCATCACAGCTGGCCCACTATGTGAGCTGGCTCGGCCCGGTCGGGACGATGCTGCAGGCGATGGAGGAGCCGCGCCGCACGCGAGTGATCGAGACCGTGCGCGGTGCGTTCGATCGCTACATCCACGGGACCGAGATTCGCTTCACCGCCGCCTGCTGGATGGTCGCGGCACGAGCGCCGGCGGAGGCCGCGCATGGTTGAAGCCGCGGAATTTGCGGCGAGCGCGGTGCTGACCGGGATCGGTGCGACCGTCGTGATGGACATCTGGGGGATGGTTCGAAAGCGCCTGCTTGGCATCCCGTCGCTGGACTATGCCCTGGTCGGTCGCTGGCTCGGCCATCTCGTATCCGCTCGCCTGCGCCACGACCGCATCGCCGCGTCACCACAGGTCGCGGGCGAACGCGTCATCGGATGGACCGCGCATTATCTGATCGGGATCGGCTTTGCCGGCGTGCTGCTTGCGATCTTCGGCCTCGATTGGGCGCGGCAGCCCACCATCGCTCCGGCTCTGATGGTTGGGATCGGCAGCGTGGCCGCGCCGTTCCTGGTGATGCAGCCCGCGATGGGCGCCGGCATCGCCGCGAGCCGCACGCCCCATCCATGGGGGGCGCGGCTGCAGAGCCTCGTCACGCACACGGTGTTTGGGATTGGGCGCTTTATGCGGCCGGCTGGCTCGCGCACCCGTTCCTGAACTCGTAGATGGGGTAACGGGCCGGCCGCCCGCTCGCTACGGCGCAATTTGGAAGCGCGCTCGCGAGCGGCCTGTTGGTT
>NZ_JAUMTJ010000160.1:0-2087 GCF_032654765.1 Bradyrhizobium sp. 33ap4
CCGGAAAACAGGACCTTCGGCAAGGTGCGCTGCTCCGCGCTAGTTACGAAAAGCGCGACCACCGTCTCGTCGAAGGAGGTAATGAAAGCAAAGAGCGCACCCGAGATCATGCCCGGAAGGATGAGCGGCAGTGTGACCTTGAAAAAGACGACGACAGGCGGCGCACCGAGCCCGGCGGCTGCACGGGTCAGCGAGTAATCGAACCCCATAAGGGTCGCGCTCACGGTAATGACGACAAAAGGCGTGGCCAGCGTGTTGTGCGCTAGGATCAGCCCAGCATACGTGTTTAACAGCCGGACATCGGCATAGAAGAAATACACGGCCACCGCTGTGATTACGACCGGAACGACGATGGGCGAGATCAGCACGCTCATCACCGCACCGCGCCAAGGGAAGTTCGGGCGACTGAGCCCGAGCGCGGCTAGGGTGCCCAGAACGGTCGACAGCAGCGTGACAGATACCGCCACGAAGATCGAGTTGTGCAGCGCGCCCTGCCACCGGTAGGTCAGGAAGAACTCCTCATACCAGCGCAGCGATAGCCCTGGCATGGGATAGGTGAAGAATGGCACGGAATTGAACGAGAGCGGGATGATCACAAGAATCGGCGCGATCAGAAAGACCAACACCGCCGCGCAGATTAGCCGGTGCAGATAATACCAGCTCTTCTCCATCGGAGAGGCATAAGGGGAAGCAGCCATCGTTCTCACCCCATCTTGATTCGGTCGACGCCGACCAGCTTATTGAAGGCATAATAGAGCAGCAGCGTCGCGGTAAGAAGGATGGCACCCAAGGCGGACGCCATGCCCCAGTTAAGGTCCTCGTTCGTGTAGTGCGCGACGAAATAGCTAACCATTTGATCGGTCGGGCCCCCGACGAGCGCGGGGGTGATATAATAGCCCAAGCAGAGTATGAAGGTTAGAAGGCAGCCGGCGGCGATCCCCGGCAAAGTCTGGGGAAAGTAAACCTTCCAGAAGGCGTAGAAGGGCCCGGCGCCCAGGGAGCGAGCGGCGCGGACAAGGTTCGGTGAGATCGTCTTCATCACGCTGTAGATCGGTAGCAACGTGAAAGGCAGCTGAATATGGGTCATGGCCACGATCGTGCCCAGCCGATTGAAGATTAGCTCGGCCGGCTGCGAAAGAATATGCAGCTTCATCAACACCTCGTTAATGACACCGTGCTCCTGCAGCAGCACGACCCAGGCGGTGGTGCGAACCAGCACGGAGGTCCAGAACGGCAGCACGACCATGATCATAAGCAAGTTGCTGGACCTAGGCGGCAATGTCGCCAGGAGATACGCCACAGGGAATCCCAGCAGCAGGGTAGCGACGGTGACGCTAATGCTGATGCTCAGCGTCCGCAAGAAAGTGTCGCGAAAGATGGCGTTTTCCGGCGGTGAGGCGACGATTTGGCTGTCGGGGCCATATTGGTAATCGACCGAACGCAGGAGGTAATAGCCCGTATAGGCCGAGCTTCCGCGCTTCAGAAGGGTCCAGACCTCGTGACGCCCCCACAGAGGATTGATCTCGATCAACGCCTCCTTGTACGGACCGGCAGAAAGCGTGCTCGCCTTTCGGGCACTCGACGTGACCTGACTGCTGACGCCGGGCAGCTCATAGTTCATCCGCTTACCGATCGCGCCCACAGTCTTCTGCGACCAAGCTTGCTTGAGGTCTCCGGCGAGAGCGGCATAGGCGCTCTCGTCCGGCAGGGTCAACCCGTCCCAAGTGCTTAGCGCTGCGGTGGTTCGAGGCATCAGCGCCACCAGCGTTTCATCATGGACCGCGCTAAACAGCATCCTGCCGATCGGCAGGATGAAGGCGATCACTATGAACAGCAGGAGCGGCAGGACGAGGGCGAATGCCTTCATCTTGCGCCGGCGCTCGACCCGCTGCAGCTTGATCCTCAGCGGCGTGCCGTCAGGACTGCCGGCAATTTGGACGGCCATCGGCGTCATCGACTTCTCTCTTTCGGTTCGTTCATGAGGTGCCGAGGAAGAGTTCTCGCCACCGTTGCTTCTGTGGTCTACTTCGCGAGCCAGGCGGTAAAGCGTTGGCGCAGATCATCGCCCTTCTCAACCCAGAAGGCGG
>NZ_JAUMTJ010000161.1:0-2066 GCF_032654765.1 Bradyrhizobium sp. 33ap4
CAAGGCCGCCTCCCAAAAAGAAGCCTTGAATCTGATTTGCTCTCAAAAGGGAATCCTTAGAGTCCACACCACCTAGCTCGGCGAGCGCTGCCGGGTCGATCATCAAGGGAAGGGCCATCAGCTCCTCGGTCGCGCGCCGGCCGAGCTCCGACCAGACATGCTGATACGCTTGGCGCGCCTCCTCATCCGTCGGATGCGGCGACCAGCTGATGCCGAGATACCTTAAGTACTCGAGACCGACGGCGACCGAGCGGCTGGGCTGATTGAGCGTGAGGTAAAGGTCGATTCCGAGGCGCGCCACATCCGCTCGATCAGCCATATCCGTGACGCGAGCAGATAATGCAGCCAAGTGGCTTTCTGCGTCCGACAGCGCGCCAGTCAAGAGCTCGCATTCGGCGCGATGGAGGTCGAGTGCGAAGATGAGCGCCCACCGGCGCTCCCAGCATCCCTCTGCCAATAGGCCTCGACCGGTGATAAAGTAACTGAGCGCCGAAACGTATGCAGCCGATGCTTTGGCGCGCCGGCCTGCTGCCAAGTTCAATTCCGCGGCCTGCTCGCGTTCATCGACCGATGTGATCAAACCAAGACCTCGGTTGAGCTGAGTAACGATTTCAAAGATCGCCTCGTCCCGCTTCTCCGGAGGTGTCCGCGCCGCGAGCAGTCTCCCTATTCGGAGGTGCGCCGCGCCGCGTAGCTGCTCCGCGACCAGCCCATAGGCGGCCTCCTGAACGCGATCGTGGAAGAACCGGTAAGCGCCTGCCACACGCTCGACCAACTCCTGATCGCGGGCTGGCCACAGGGTCGTATCGAGCTGCTCCTCCGAAATCCCGAGTACCATCGAAAGTACTGTGCTCTCGGCAATGTTTCCAAGACAAGCCAACTGCTGCAATGCATTCTGCGCCTCGGCCGGCAGGCGAGTTAGCTTCCCGATCATAAGATCAGCGACGTTATCGGTGTAGCCCTTGGCTTCAATGCGGTCGATATCCCACGACCAGCGCCCGCCATCATGATTGAATTTGAGTAATCCTTCCTCGACGAGCGAAGACAGGAACTGAACGGCGAAAAACGGATTTCCGCCGGTCTTCAGTTGTACCAGCTTCGCAAGCGGCTCTGCGCGCTCTAACTCGCAGCGAAGTGCGTCCGCAACCAACTGCCCAACGTGCTCTTGGGTGAGCGGCGACAGCTTGATCTCTGCGACCTTTCCGCCGGCGATCTTGATGGCATCGAGCTTTCTCGTTAGCGGATGGGCCGCAGCGACTTCGTTGTCGCGATAGGCACCGATGAGCATGAGGTGCTCCAAATCTGGCCGCAACAGGTCCTCCAGCAGATCAAGCGTCGCCGCATCGACCCACTGCAGGTCGTCGAGGAAGAGCGCCAGTGGCTGGTTCGAGCGGGCAAATGCGCCAATGAAGTGCCGAAATACGAGTTGAAAACGGCTTTGTGCCTGCTGTGGCGGCAACTCAGGAACCGGTGGCTGGTCTCCGATGACTAGCTTGAGTTCGGGTATGAGGTCGATCATGAGCTGCCCGTTTGATCCCAGCGCCTCTAGAAGCGCGTGGCGCCAGCTTGCCAACTCGGACGCGCTCTTGCTGAGGAGAGACCGGACGAGACTTTGAAAAGCCTGCACCAGTGTCGCGTAAGGGATATCGCGCTTGTACTGGTCGAATTTGCCAGACGCGAACAGGCTGCGCTGCGGCACGAGCGCCTTGTGTAGTTCGTCGACGACTGAGGACTTGCCGATGCCGGAATATCCTGAGACCAGCACTAACTCCGGCACACCGGTCTTGATGATGCGATCGAAGCGGGAAAGCAACGTCGCGATCTCACGGTCTCGTCCGTACAGCTTTTCGGGGATCAGCAGCTGGCTCGGCGTGTCCTGCAGGCCGAGCGGGAAGTCATCGATGCAGCGGCGCGCTTCCCATTCCGCCAGGCAGCGCCGCAGATCGCGCTCGACACCGCCGGCGGTCTGGTAACGATCCTCGGGTGTCTAGTCGGAGGCCAAGCGGTCTTAGGAAGACAACTCTAACACTCAACTCCTTGGCTCACAGAACGACATGGCTACGATC
>NZ_JAUMTJ010000162.1:0-1998 GCF_032654765.1 Bradyrhizobium sp. 33ap4
CGAAAAAAATACGCAAAACGTCGGATGCACTTATCTCCAGCGAGAACGAAGCACGCGAACTTGGCCAGGAAGGCGCGTCCAATCTCTCCGACGCCCAAAACCTCGAAAGTCCAAGCGTAGCTTTCCGTCCAGCCCAGGTGTCACTCGTAGTGACGGATTGCGATACACCCGAAGTCACTCAGCCTGTGAAGGGACTATCGAAAGTGGCCTCGCGCGACGTTTGCTATGAGCAGAGAGCAAATCCCCGCGTGTTCGCCGCCGCACGGCTTTACGCTGTGACTGCCGCTGAATGCGGTTGCGAAAAAGCTCGCTTCCTGGAGAAGCCACACTCTGAACGGCTCGAAGGGATAGGTGCCGAGTAGATGGTTCGCATAGACGAGATAATGGGCAATCCTCCATGGGAATCGACAAGTCGTAGGCCCTCACGACACCGCGGTGCAAGATCGACTCGCTCGCCGCAACATGCGCGCGATGCCCAGCCCTGTTTCGGCAGCGCAGACCAGCATCAAGTGCGCGTCGAACGTCCCGCCGTTCGACGGAGCGACGTCGAATATCCCTGCGGCCTCGAACCACTGTTTCCATGCCCCGGCATACTTGTGGCGTGCAGCAGCGAGAACTTGAGCACATCCGATGGTTTACGAATGGTGTCACCGATCAGGTCGCGCCGGGCGATTGGCGCCATTTGCTCGGAGAAGAGTAGGTCCGAGATCGCGTGAGGCCAGTCCGGCCGGCCGTAGTGGATCGCCGCGTCGAAATGCTCATCGTGAAATGAGAAAGTATCCAATCTCATTCTCAGGTTGACGCGAATATCCGGATGCATGGCGTAGAATGCGGGCAGGCGCGGGATAAGCCATTCGGCTGCAAACGTCGGTCCAATGGCGAGATCCAGACTGCCGCTGCCGTGCCCGACTCCGAACGCCGCGATCGACCGCGTGTCGCGCTCCAGCGCGTGAAGCGAGGCTCGCACCTGCTCGCTGTACACCCGGCCGGCCCGGGTCAGCAGGACGCGATGCTTGACTCGGTCGAAGAGCACGACATTGAGATTGCCCTCGAGGAGCGAGATCTGGCGCGAGACCGCGCTCTCCGTCAGCGACAACTCGCGGGCCGCGAGCGTGAAGCTCTCATGACGGGCTGCCGCTTCGAACGCAGTGAGCGCGGCCATGTTCGTGGTCCGGATACGTGCCGCGGGCGATCTCCTCGGGAGGTCTCATAAAACTCATTCTAAGGCAAGTTTAAATCGCTTTACCGCAATTCCGCACGTTGCAATACTGCGGAATGAAAATGTTGCTTGTAATGAAGTGAGGTGCGAAATGCAGGATGTACCGTTGGAATCCTCTGTGCTCAACGAAGGAAAGCCGGATGTCGATTCCAGGGCATTCAGGACTTGCCTGGGCCAATTCGGCACGGGCGTGACGGTCGTCGCCACGCAGCACGAGGGGCGGCTTGCCGGCGTCACAGCGTGTTCGATCGCTTCCGTGTCGCTCGCCGCCCGCTCGTGCTCTGGTCAATCTCGCGCACATCCCGCAGCTTCGCGGTCTTCGAGCGGGCCTCGCACTTCACCATCAACGTCCTGGGCGAAGACCAGATCGCGCTATCGCAACAGTTTTCGAGCAAGTCGAGCGACAAGTTCGCTGGCGTGGAGTGGTCCAGGGGAAACAAGGGATGCCCGGTGCTGTCCGGCGTCGTAGCCTTCCTTGAGTGCGACACCGAGACGACCTATGGCGGCGGCGACCACCTGATCATCGTCGGAAGGGTGAAGCGGTTTGTGCAGTATTCAGGCAGGCCACGGCTCTTCGTTCAGAGCAAATATGCCGTTTCGCAGGCGCATCCGCGCATCGAAATGGCGGCGAACGCTTCGTGAAAGTGAGTTAACGATGCAAGCCGGAAAAAACTTCATTTGAGTGCTTCGATCCGCAGAGCGCTAGGTGGTGTGGACTCTAAGGATTCCCTTTTAGGCGCAAATCAGATTCAAGGCTGCTTTTGGGGAGGCCGCCTTGG
>NZ_JAUMTJ010000163.1:0-1920 GCF_032654765.1 Bradyrhizobium sp. 33ap4
GCCGCACAAACTGGACGTGCAGTTTTCCCGCATCCAGCTTTCATGAACGGGCTCTCGCGGCCTGAAGCGAAGGGATCAGTGAGACCAGCCCTACCAGCTTGAACTCCGTGCGCAGCCGTCTTGTCGGATATTCCTTCCAGGCTGCGTTCCGCCACCGCTTGGTGCGGTGCGACCAGAGCCTTCGGACGATCCAACCATCCAGTTGATGGAAGCGCTTTCTGACATGGGAGCGACAGTAGTAGTTTCCCCATCCTCGGATGATCGGGTTGATCGTCTCGATCAATTCGCCCAGACGCAGAGGCATCCGCCTCATGGTCAAGGCCCTGATCTGATCCTTGAATCGGTCCACCGACTTCTGTGTGGGAATGGCATAGAGATTCTGCCGGTTCAGTTTGGATTTGATCCGGTCGCGGGTCAGCTTGTATCGAGCTTTCCCACGCTGGATTTTAAATCCCAGGAACTCGAAGCCATGTGCGATGTGAACGATCCGGGTTTTCTCCCGGTTGAGCGTCACACCAAGCGTTTCGAGAATCCTTCCTGCTCGCGCCAAGGCGTGTTCCGCCTCCGCTCGAGTCCGACAGGTCACAACCCAGTCGTCCGCCCAGCGTGTGAGCCGGTACCCTTTTTGCCTCATCTCCTTGTCAAAGGGAGTCAGCAGGATATTGCTCAACAAAGGCGAGATGACGCCCCCTTGCGGGGTCCCCCGTGGAGTCTCGAACCGCTGACCCTTTGCCTCGTAGCCCGCCTTCAGCATCTGTTGAATGAGCTTCAACACGCCGCTGTCGGCGATTTGCTTTCCGAGGAGAGCCATGAGTTTCTCGTGATCCACGGACCCGAAGTAGTCTTTCAGGTCCGCATCCACGATCCACTCGTTTCCAGCCTCCACTTCGCGCCAGATCTTGGCCAGGGCATCGGCGGTCTTGCGACCCTTGCGATACCCAAAGCTGCTCGGATCAAAGACCTTCTCAAAGATCGGCTCCAGGCGATTTACCAGCGCCTGCTGGCAGACCCGGTCGTAGACCGAAGGTATGCCGAGAGGTCTTGTCTTGCCGGGAGCCCCTCTTTTCGGGATCTCCAGTCGTCGCACGGCTTGCGGCCGATAGGTCCTCTCTCGGAGCTCGCGATGGAGCCGCTCCAGATTCGCATCCAGCTCGGCCTCAAATTCTCCGATCGTCACCCCATCTGTGCCGCCTGCACCCTGATTGGCGCGAACGCGCTCCCACGCAAGCTTCAAGTTCTTGCGTGAGTAGACTTTGTCCACCAGAGAGTGGACCTTCTGCTTCTGACCTTCGAGCACCAGATGATCGGACAGTCTCCTGGAAGCGTGACGTTCGGGTTTTTCACAAAGGGAACTTTCCATCTTCACGCTCCTTTCTCATCCATCTCGATGCATCCTCGCTCGATCCGTTCACGAACGTCCTTCCCCGAACCACTCTCGGTTCGCCGTTTCCGGTCACGCGAGTTGTTCGTCTCGCGCTTCAGGTACTACTCCGTTCTCCGACTCCTGCATGAGCCTCGCTTTCCCACTTCGCTTGCGCTTATAGGGTTGCTTACCCGGCTTGATGGGCCGGGACCTATGCAGGTCTCCTGGGGTCACGCATGAATCTTCCGTATCGTGCCGTCAGCAAACACCTTGGTTCGATGGGTGAATGAGTAACGCCTTCGCCCCCATAGTGCGGGCTCGACCTTGCCCCATCTTTGGCCGACCTGTTCATCGTCGGGGTAGCCCCCATTGATTGCAGCCCGATACTTCTCCTCAAACCCTTCGGATTCCGGATCGCTCCGGACACCCTGTCCTCCACCGGCTTCCACCGCTGGCCGGCGAGGCATTACCCCCACCTTTGGATACGGCGCCCCTCATTCGAGCGCCGGAGGGACTTGAACCCTCCTGACTCATGCGCTGCCCAGCGCACACTATGC
>NZ_JAUMTJ010000164.1:0-1859 GCF_032654765.1 Bradyrhizobium sp. 33ap4
GGCCGCCTCCCAAAAAGAAGCCTTGAATCTGATTTGCTCTCAAAAGGGAATCCTTAGAGTCCACACCACCTAGCCGTTCTGCCCGTCGCGGGGGGCTGCCCGACTGCAGGGATTGGGTGGTTTTCAGTGCTGTGGGTTGACCAGGATCGGCTTACTGGTCGGGACGGCTTGCCCGTGTCCGTGGGCCGTTCGAACGTCTCGATACTTGCCGAGATTTGCGGAAATCTCCCTTGCGACGGGCGACCGTGAAGGTCACCGACGCTCCCCGACCTCTCCCGACTGGCGGGTCGCAGGCGATACATTCTCGAACCGGTGCGCTTGCCAGCCTATGCTCAAGCCGAGCTGTGCTGCCGCCATCACCGCAGCCCGGGCCAAGATCCCTCTGTAGGTGGGGTAGGCTCAACCGCGACGTTCAGCCGCTTCGTGTCTGCGACCCAACCCACTGCCAAAACCGCAAGCGAGGCTTCAGCATCCAACCGGGCTCCATTCTTCGTAAAGACCATGCGCACGCCATCAGGTGTCTTCGCGAACGCCTCGATGGTGCCGAAACTCTGGTATCCTGAGCGTTATGGTGTCATTTGTCGCTGCCTCGCAGCTCATGCCGATGCTTGCGATTTTGTTGAATCTAGAGAAGCGATGCCGTCACCCGCAACGTCGACAATCGAGCGTCTGCGTTGTGAAATTCAACCTGAGGTTAGTTAGCCCTCCGGACATGGCCGAAGACTCCTTCGCCTTTGTTTTGACGGACAGGCGTGTGACGAATGCTGCCAAGAGAGTAGCGAAGCTCCGGCCGGCAATCCCGGTATGCATCGAGGTGAGCAATGAGTTCATTCGAGGCTTTCCCGTCAGCTCTGCACGACCGCCACTTGGGGGAGGTGTCGTGTGAGATGGCTGCCCACCGCGCCAGGCGGGGAGATCCAATCTCGCAACGCAAGCGGACGTCGATTCGACCGGTCTGGTTATGCATCCTGGCGCTGGCGGTGGCCGCGTTCGGCTGCGGCGCCCTTCACGCCCAAGCTGCCGCGGCCCCTGACAGGGAATTAGTCGTGGCGACCAAGCAGGCCCCTCCATTTGCCATCAAGCAGCCGGATGGGAGTTGGAGCGGTATGAGCATCGCGCTCTGGAAAAGGATCGCCGATCAGGCACACCTACGTTTTCGCCTGGTCGAAACCCAGAGCGTGCCGGATTTGCTGGACGGCGTCGCAAACGGCAGATTCGATGTTGGCGTCGCGGCGGTTACAGTGACTGCCGAGCGTGCGCGCAAAGTCGATTTTACGCAGCCGTTCTACAACACCGGGCTCGGCGTTGCGGTACCGGTCAACGAAAACCCCTGGGTCGCGATCGGGCGGGCGCTTCTCTCTTTCGGATTCTTCCAGGCCGTCGCGGTGCTGCTTGGTTTCGCAATGGCGGTCGGATTCCTGATCTGGATGCTGGAACGGCGCAAAACGGAGCACTTCGGTGGCGGCGCCAAGGGACTCGGCTCCAGCTTCTGGTGGTCGACCATCGCCATGACGCAAGCCGGAGCCGCTCAGAATGCGCCGACAACACTCCCCGGCAGGATCGTGGCAATGGGATGGATGATCGCTTCCGTGATCGCGATTGCGGTGTTCACCGCCGGTATCACCTCCACCCTTACGCGCAGAGGGCTCGAGGGCGCCGTTCACGGCTTCAACGACCTGCGTTCCGTGCGCGTCGGCGCGGTCGCGAACTCCGCGACGACCGACTACCTCGCTCGTCAGCGGCTTTCGTTTCGAACGTTTCCGGACATCCAAGGCGGCCTCTCCGCAAGTCGGATCGTAGCCATGTCGTTCTGTGAGCCAAGGAGTTGAGTGTTATAGTTGTCTTCCTAAGACCGCTTG
>NZ_JAUMTJ010000165.1:0-1749 GCF_032654765.1 Bradyrhizobium sp. 33ap4
CGGAGATCAACAAGCGCGTCTCGCTGCACACCTTGCGGCACAGCTTCGCCACCCACCTGCTTGAGCAGAACATCGACGTCCGCGTCATCCAGGTGCTGCTCGGCCACGCCAAGCTCGACACCACCGCGCTCTATACCCGCGTCGCCACCAAGACGATCAGCGAGGTCATGAGCCCGCTGGAGCATATCACGCTGAAGCTCAAGGAGGTCCGACCGCCCGGCTGACGGCGCTCGTGTCGCGCCCGTTGCGGATATTTTCCGCAGCCATGGCGTAGCATGGCGCAAAGCCCATGCCGGCCATGTCAGCCTCGACCAGTTGAAGGTGATGTCGGCGATCGAGCGCTGCCGCACGGTGGCGCTCGGCGGCCATGTCGCGCGCTGCGCGGACTGCGCCTACACGACGATCGCCTACAACTCCTGCCGCAACCGGCATTGCCCGAAGTGCCAAGGCGCCGCCGCAAAGGAGTGGCTCGCCGATCGCGAGGCCGAGCTGTTGCCCGTGCCGTACTACCACCTGGTGTTCACACTCCCAGGAGCGATCGCCGACATCGCCTGCCAGAACAAGGCCGTCCTCTACGACCTGCTGTTCAAGGTCTCGGCCGAGACCATGCTGACGATCGCCGCCGATCCGAAGCATCTGGGGGCCAGGATCGGCATCACCTCCGTGCTGCACACCTGGGGCTCGGCGCTGACCCATCACCCCCACGTGCACATGATCGTGCCGGGCGGCGGCATCTCGCCCGATGGTCAGCGCTGGGTGTCCTGCCGGCCCGGATTCTTCCTCCCCGTGCGCGTGCTCTCCCGCCTGTTCCGGCGATTGTTCCTTCAGAAGCTCGTCGCCGCCCATCAAGCCGGCCGCCTGAGCTTCTTTGGCGACAACAGCCAGCTCGCTGATACCCCATGCTTCGCAGCCTTCCTGGCGCCGCTGCGCAAAACCAAGTGGGTCGTCTATGCAAAGCGTCCGTTCGGTGGACCGGAGGCGGTGCTGGCCTATTTGTCGCGCTACACCCACCGGGTTGCCATCGCCAACAGCCGCTTGATCGCTTGCGACCAGCAGCGCGTCACCTTCAAATGGAAGGACTACCGCATCGAGGGCCGCGATCGATACAGGCAGATGACGCTCGCCACAGACGAGTTCATCCGCCGCTTCCTCATCCACGTGCTGCCCAAGGGCCTTCACCGCATCCGCCATTACGGCCTGTTCGCCAAAGCGCTTGCGCCGACAACATCGCACGCGTCCGCGAGCTGCTCACCGGTGCAAAGCCTGAAGCCAATCCCACCGCGGCTGCCGTCGATGCCAACAAGCCGGCTTGCCCATGCTGCGGCGGTCGCATGATCATCATCGAGGTCTTCGAGCGCGGTTGTACGCCACGGCATCGGCCGACAGCTCCAACGAACCGCATCAGGATCGACACCTCATGACCACGTCACTGTCCTGCAAATCTATTCGTAGTGCTCGCTGCCTCTCGGCCAGCCACGGCAGAGCGCGCTCAGATATCCACCGCCCGCCACAACGCGCTCGACAATTTGTCGAGCTCGACACCACCCGCCGCGCATTCGCCATCCGATTCACCCTCGAACACCTCGTTGCATCGGCTCGATTCAAATCAGCCAATTCGCCCGCGGCAGTCAAATCCCCATAGCGCCTGCGGCACCGCCTACGTTTCCCTTAAGCGCGGTTTCCTTGTATGGGCTTTGTCAAGGGAGGCGTTTAAATAGGCGATAGGTCGGCGCATCTTTTCCTTCGTCA
>NZ_JAUMTJ010000166.1:0-1673 GCF_032654765.1 Bradyrhizobium sp. 33ap4
ACTTGTCGGCCCATTCTTTCCCTAGCACAGAATGACCATTGTCGCCTTTGCGCAAAAACCAATCAATCAATCGCTACGTTTGCCCTCATTTTCGTGCAAAGTTCCTCGCCCCTCCCCAATACACGCCCGTTTTCCCGGGAGTGAGTGCAGCGAGAACTGGTTACTTGGAGTTGTTCACCCGTCTTGTCAAATTATCGCTCTGACGGTGAAATCTGTCCTCAGCATCACGAAAAGAGTGTACAACGGCAACGGGATGAAAAAAAAAACCTGCGAGACAATCGTACAAAAGGTCTAGGTCCAAGTGCTGTGACAGTGTTGAGAGGCTCCTGCACTAAGTCGGGAAACCACACCGTCTCCACCCGGCAGGACAACAGGTCGAGCTCTCGCGGAGTCCCTCGGCTAAGTGCGGACACCAGCACAACACCAGTCGTGTTGAGTCTCGGCTCAACGGCGCTCCATGTCCTCTAGACCCGGCCTCCTAGCAGCTGGATTACAAGAGCACGCCACCGCTCCCGGCCCGCAATCTACACTCTATTTCGGGTATATACGCATATAGAATCAGCTCCTGTATACCCGTACACCATTATATACTGTCTTTATAGACGTCATATTTACCTAAGTTTACTTTGTCGCTAACACCAAGTGCTCCACCGTATTGAAGAATAATATTTCAAATACTCCGACAGGATATCTTTGTTTACCATTTTGCCAGAGAGATGTCGCTGCAGTAGTTGGCCGTTGACCCTCTAAGCTTCGATGAAAAGCAATTTACATTTCTAACCAACCATGTAAACGAGTGAGGATACCACTTTCTGTCATCCAAAGTAATACTTGCTTCGAGGATCGAACACACAACCACGACTTACAGGAGCCGCCCTTATATTTTGTGCGTGCACCCATCAGTTCTTTTCACCGTGCGAGAAAACGAAGTAGACGAAGCGGTTTCGCTACAACACGTTCAAACTAATGGTCCTAACGTATCAATGTAATGTTCTAGACAAGCGATGACTCTAACATACGTCCCGAGAATCTGAAATTTATGTTGCGGGCCTTACACGATCTGACCGCGCAGTATCAGGACATCACACAAGTCCGTCCATACTGGAAGCGCGGAACGCTATGTAAAACTGCACATCATAGAGTGATGTCCTCTCTTGTTTCAACGTGACGTTCGATTATATTACTTAGCGTGTATGGTCTGCAAATGACACTCGCGTGTACTAATACAGCCCTGACAAAGGCCAGAACCTCACCATCGTGATTCCCGTATTTTAACGCGTTGCTTAGCGGATATAACTTCTTCGCAGCCCTAGCTACCATAGAATCTACGTGCCACGAGAAATTACTAGCCAAAGTGAATCGTGCAATATTTACGAGGTCTGTTCAAAAAAATAACCGAACCGAGCTGTAATTTGTATTCAAATTACAGCTTATTGGTCTTTGACTTCTTCAAAGTACTCCCGTCAACGCACGCACTTGTTCCAGCGGTGTTTGCACTTTCCCATGCAGTCCTGGTAGACCTCTTTTCGAATGTCCTTCAAGGCCTCTGCCGAGTTCTTCTTTATGTCGTCAATCGTGTCAAAACGGCGCCCTTTCAGCACTGATTTTATTTTTGGAAACAAGAAAAGGTCGCAGGGAGCAAGGTCTGGTGATTAGGGAAGCTGGGGAAGAAC
>NZ_JAUMTJ010000167.1:0-1660 GCF_032654765.1 Bradyrhizobium sp. 33ap4
GACCCTGGCTGTGTGAAAAGCCACGAGTCGGTTAGGATTCTTCCGTTTCCTGATGGGGGATACGGATGGGACGCTTCGTTGAAGGCGCGGACAGATCCCAGCTGACGCTCTTGCCGGAATGTCTGGAGGATTGGGTAAGCGAGGACAACGCGGTCCATGTGATCGATGTGTTTGTCGAGGCGCTCGACCTGCATGGAATGGGGTTTGAGCGTGTGATCGCCAAGGAGACGGGCCGGCCGTCCTATCATCCGGCAGTCCTTCTGAAGCTTTACATCTACGGATATCTCAATCGGGTGCAATCCAGTCGCCGCCTGGAACGTGAGGCGTGCCGCAATATCGAGGTGATGTGGCTGATCGGCCGCCTGGCTCCCGATCATAAGACGATCGCCGATTTCCGGAGGGACAATGGAGCGGCGATCAAGAAGGTTTGTGCGAAGTTCATTGCACTATGCCGGCAAATGGGCCTGTTGCAGACCCCAAGCGTCGCAATCGACGGCAGCAAGTTCAAGGCGGTGAACAACCGCGACCGCAACTTCACGCATGCCAAGATGGCGAGGCGGATGGCGCAGATTGAGGAAAGCGTCGGCCGATATCTGCGTCAACTCGATAGCGCCGATCGGCAGGAGCCATCGGAAGCGATCAGCATCAAGACGACGAGGATCAAGGAAAAGATCGCTCGGTTGAAGCAGGAGATGAGCCGCCTGGAAGTGCTTGATGCGCAGATGCGCAACACGCCGGATCAACAGATATCGCTCACCGATCCAGATGCCCGTTCGATGGCCACCAGCGGACGCGGATCGGGTGTCGTCGGCTACAATGTCCAGGTCGCGGTGGACACTGAACACCATCTGATTGTTACGCACGAGGTCATAAACGTAGGCAACGACCGGGGACAGCTTGCTCGGATGTCGAAACAAGCCAAAGAAGTGCTCGAAGTGGACAGACTCGATGCGGTCGCCGATCGTGGCTACTTCGACGGAGAGGAGATATTAGCCTGCGAAGAGGCTGGCGTTGCAGTCACCTTGCCCAAGCCGATGACGTCGAACGCCAAGGCTGAGGGCCGGTTCGGCAAACAGGACTTCGCCTACCTGCCTGATGAGGATGTCTACCGTTGCCCATCCGGCCAGCTGCTGCCATATCACTTCACCAACATCGAGCATGGAATGACGCTGCGCCGTTACTGGTCGACGGCGGCATGCCAAGGCTGCGCGATCAAGAGCCAATGTACGCCGTCCAAGGAGCGCCGGATCACGCGCTGGGAGCATGAACATGTGGTCGAGGAGGTCCAGAGACGGCTCGATTCCAATCCCGACGCCATGCGGACGCGACGTGAGACAGTCGAGCATCCCTTCGGCACGATCAAGGCCCGTATGGGTGCGACCCACTTCCTGATGAAGCGCCTACCGAATGTCGCCGCTGAGATGGCGCTGCATGTTCTCGCCTATAACCTCACACGGGTGATGAACATCGTCGGCAAACCGAGCCTGATTGCAGCCATCCGCGCCGCCTAAGGCCGGAAAGTGCGTCCAAAACCGCAATACCGCGTCGCGATACCCACTTTGGCCGGTCATTGGACGGTCCGACGCGACAACATCGGCCGCCTGCAATAATTGGCGACCACGGCCACGTCCGACCTATCCGTTTGCACACAACCAAGACC
>NZ_JAUMTJ010000168.1:0-1573 GCF_032654765.1 Bradyrhizobium sp. 33ap4
ATTCTGTGCAGAACTGGGAGGCTGTATAGCACGGTCGCACGTATCAGGGCTCTGTGAACACCAAGAAGGCAGTGCTGATCACAGCCCCACCTCGGTCCTGCGAGATGCTGAATAGCACAAATCCACCTTTGGGCCTTGGCTTCAAGGTACTTAACGTGTCGAGTCCAGCGAAGTTCTGAGTCTATAACCACGCCCAGAAAACGATGGTAACGTACAGCTTCGAGCTGCGTCAGTCCCACGTACAGAGGAAACCTCACCATAGCTTTGCGTGTGAACGGGAGTTCAGCACATTTTTCTGGCGATATGTCCATACCAAGTTGGGTGAAGTACTTGTGTATATTATTGAGTGCTAGTTGCAGTCGACGCTGAATGGCTGGTCGCGACTTCCCCTTTGTCCAAATTGCGACATCATCGGCATATATAGAGAATGCCACCTTCCGGGGAATTATCGATGTTAGGCCAGCCATCACGACGTTGAAGAGTATTGGGCTCAGAATGCTTCCTTGGGGTACTCCTTGGGGAACAGCGTGTTGTGAACCGGATCCATTGGACGTACGGACACAAACACTTCGGTCCGTAAGAAAGTCCTTCAACCAGGAGAACATACGTCCTGACAGCCCAAAAGTCCGTAAAGCGTGCAAGACACAAACGTGTGAAACAGTGTCGTATGCCCGCTTGATATCAAGGAACACTGCCACCACTATCCGTCGATGAGCACGCGCTTGCTGAACTGTAGAGACGAGGTCAAGCACTGGATCTAGAGAGCTTCTGTGGCGACGGAAGCCAGCCATCTCCTGAGGGAACACCCCCTGTTTTTCCATCCACCATTCCAGTCGATGTAATACCATCCTTTCCATCAGCTTTCCCATGCAGCTCGTCAAACTTACCGGGCGAAACGACGATAATGCAGTTGGAGGTTTACCCGGTTTGAGAATGGGAACAACCATAGCCTCCTTCCAGCTATGAGGGAGACGACCCTGCTGCCAAGAGGTGTTGTAAGCCTGAAGAAGTGCTTGCTGTGACTTGCCGTCAAGATTCCGGAGAGCAGCGTAGGTTATTTTATCCGGCCCAGGAGCTGAGCGTGCGTTCACCGGTTTTAGCGCTGACCTTAGCTCCGCTATTGAGAACTCACAATTCATAATATCCGGTAGATCAGGCCAGTCTTGATTGAGTTCAAGTATAAGGGCTTGCACGAAGGTGTTGTGTGCAACCGTCGTCGACGCTGCCGCCGGTGCTGTCAACACCACGCAGAAATCGTCGGCAAGCGTTCTTTCGTCCACCCTTTTTATCAGAGCCAAAGCTGCGAGGGGGCTTCTCTGTGGAGGTGGCGCTCTGTGCTCGTATTGTCCTTCAGATCTTCGTGGCGGGATCGAACGGCGATAGGCGCTGGCAAAACTCCCGCCAGCGTTTCCGGTCTTCTCGCTTAAGTTCTCTCGCTACTTGAGTTTTCATTCGGCGATATTCAGCGATGTCCGACAGCTGTCCTGTGCGACGAGCAGTCCTTTCCGCTCTACGACGTAACGCTCTCAGGCGTTCTATCGTGGGGGAATGACCAACATGTCTTGTCACCCGT
>NZ_JAUMTJ010000169.1:0-1572 GCF_032654765.1 Bradyrhizobium sp. 33ap4
ATGCAAAGGTGTCCTTGCTGCATCCGGCTCATCAAAGGGCGCGACCCGCCGATCCACTTATGACACAGTAAGATTAGGGCCTGGTGTAGATCAGGAACAGCACGGTCCCGATCACCAGCGCGCCGGCGATGAACAGCAGCACCGCAGGCAGCCCGAACAGCGCCGCAACGCCGGCGGTGCTCGATTGCAGCAGCGCTGCGCCAAGGAAGAACGCGAGATTGACCGAGGACAGCGCCTTGCCGGTGTTCTGTGCGGCGACAAGCTGCCGCGTCATGCCGTAGATCAGCGGCTGCGCCGACGTCGCAAGCCCGATCAGGATCAACAGCACCAAGTCATATTGCGTCGGCATCACGGCAACCCCGAAGAGGTTCGAGACCGGGAAATGCGGCGCACCGGCCGCCATCAAGACGAGCAGCAGCGCGGCGATGGCGTGCGTCACCGCCACCATGGCACGGCGGTGCCCGAACTTGCGATCGAAAGCGCCGATGCAGGCTGGGCCGACGATCATCGCCAGCGTGAACAGGCCGAGCACATTGCCGGCCTCGATCCGGCTCAGCCCTTTCTCGTCCATCAGCCACGGGCCGCCCCACAAGCCGCGCAAGGTCAGCGACGCGCCGAGCGACACCAGCGACAGCGCGATCAGGCCGCGCAGGCCGCGCGACATGCCGAGCCGCAGTACCTCGGCCATCTGGTGCAGCGGCGAGGAATCATCCGCATGCGCCGCCGGCTGCCGCGGCACGAGCGCGAACACCGCGATCAGCACGACAATGCCGAAGCCGGCCGAAACCCAGAAACCGGCGCGCCAGCCGAACTGATCGACCACGAACGCCAGCGGGCTTGCCGACAGCAGCATGCCGATATTGCCGATTGAGAGGATCAGGCCGGACCACAGGCCGAACTTCGCCGCCGACATCTGTTTCGCCGCGAGCGTCATCGGGCACATCAGCATGCCCGAAGTGGCGACGCCGAGCATGAGCTGGCCGAGCACAAAGCTCGCAGGCCCCGTCGCCAGCGCCGAGACCAGCGTTCCGATAACGGTACCGGCGAGCAGGCTCAGCGACACCGGCCGCACGCCGAAACGATCCATCGCGGCGCCGACCGGGATTTGCGAGGCGGCAAAGGAGAAATGATAGATCGAGGTGAGGCTCGCCAGCGCCTGCGGCGAGGTGCCGAAATCCGACGCCATCAGATCGAGGCTGATCGCCGGGATGGTCCGCAGCAGCGTCGACAGCATGTGGCCGGAGGCCAATGCCAGAAGTGCAAGCACCAGGGCGCGGAACCCGATCCCCGCCTCTTCCTTCGTCACCACGCCGTCCACGAATCGCCTCTTCCCCGAGCGGTTTGGCGACGGGCGTAACATTATTGGGCGGAGGGTGCCAATCAGTTAGCCTTCTCCCCGTTCTTCACGGGGTCGAGACGAGCGAAGCTCGTTCTTAGAGGGCTGGGTGAGGGGCTGCACCCGCGAACACGGTGACAATTGGATGTGCGGAGGCTCCCCCTCACCCGGAACGCATCTAACGATGCGTTCCGACCTCTCCCCGCACGCGCAGGGGTGTCCGGGGAAATTCAGGC
>NZ_JAUMTJ010000170.1:0-1526 GCF_032654765.1 Bradyrhizobium sp. 33ap4
TCTTACTGAGTCAGAAAGCCGCGATCTGGAGGGTTGAGAATCGCATATTAAGGGAGATTCAACGTGGTCGAGGAGGCCGAGATGGATCGCCGAGGGAGAGGAACCAGCGAGACGCGATTTTCGGCTTACGTTGATAGCCTTGTGAG
Source organism: Bradyrhizobium sp. 33ap4 (assembly GCF_032654765.1). Classification (NCBI taxonomy): domain Bacteria; kingdom Pseudomonadati; phylum Pseudomonadota; class Alphaproteobacteria; order Hyphomicrobiales; family Nitrobacteraceae; genus Bradyrhizobium; species Bradyrhizobium sp. 33ap4. The sequence continues at coordinate 147 of NZ_JAUMTJ010000170.1, forward strand.
CGTGATCGGGCATGCCGATCGCGAGCGCCCATTTCGGGATTATTGCACGGGGTTGTTGATGCCCTGTGAACGCAAGAGCGTAGAGCCGATGGCAGCAGTGACGGCGCCGGAGCGGACTGCGGCGCAACACCAATCGCTGCTGCACTTCATCGGTGAAGGACGGTGGTCGGACGAGAAGGTCCTGGCCAAGGTGCGGGAGACAGTGTTGCCTGCGGTCGAACGTAACGGACCGATCGAAGCCTGGATCATCGACGACACGGCGTTCCCCAAGAAAGGGACGCATTCTGTTGGGGTGGCACGCCAGTATTGCGGTCAACTCGGCAAACAGGACAATTGTCAGGTCGCGGTGTCACTGTCGGTTGCCAATCATGATGCCAGCTTGCCGGTGGCCTATCGGCTCTATCTGCCGGAGGTTTGGGCCTCCGACGCTGCCCGCCGCAAGAAGGCCGGCGTGCCCGACCAGATCGTCTTTCAAACCAAGATCGAGATCGCACTCGACCAAATCCGCGCAGCCTGCGCCGCGGGCTTGCCGCGTGGCGTCGTTCTGATTGACGCCGGCTACGGCAATCACAGCGAGTTGCGCGCCGCCCTCACTGCGCTTGAGCTTTCCTATGCCGCCGGCATTCTCTCGAGCACCACAGTGTGGGCGCCCGGCACGGGGCCTTTGCCACCCAAGCCCTACGTGCCCGGCCGCGGACGGCCGACCAAGCAGCTTCGTCGCGATGCGAAGCATCAACCGATCAAGGTCAAGGAGCTTGCCTTGAGCCTTCCGGCCAAGGCCTGGCGGACGATCGCTTGGCGCGAGGGAACCAACGAGCCTCTCAAATCCCGCTTTGCACGAGTGCGCATTCGCATTGCGCGGCGCGACTTCAATCGCAGCGAGCCTTGGCCGGAAGAATGGCTTCTCATCGAGTGGCCGAAAGGTGAGAAGGAGCCGACAAAGTACTGGCTGTCGAGCCTCCCGCCCGACATCGGCTTTGCCCATCTCGTTGATCTTGCCAAGTTACGCTGGCGCATCGAACGCGACTACCAGGAACTCAAGCAGGAGACTGGTCTTGACCACTTCGAAGGGCGGGGTTGGCGCGGCTTCCACCATCACGCCACGCTATGTATCGCCGCCTACGGATTCCTGATCTCCGAACGGGAGACGATTCCCCCCTCAGGATCTCATTCCTCCCGGCCGTTCAAAAAATCTCCGCTTCCCGAAAATTACCGACCAAGAGGTTCTGCCGCTCAGGACCGAACGTCATATCCCCAACTCGATCGCAACAATGCGACGCCGCTTGAGCGTCGCGCTCCTCGGCCGCATGCAAAGGTGTCCTTGCTGCATCCGGCTCATCAAAGGGCGCGACCCGCCGATCCACTTATGACACAGTAAGA
>NZ_JAUMTJ010000171.1:0-1507 GCF_032654765.1 Bradyrhizobium sp. 33ap4
GACGATCTTTTTCTTTTCTGCCACAGCCTTAATCTGGAGAAAGGCAGGCGAATAGTGGCTTGAGCTGGATACGTGTTGAAAATGTTCACAAAGAATGTTGGCCTGCTCATACAGTGTTGCACAGGGAGTCCCATTAACAATGATCAGGGGCAGACTAAATGCATGGTAGTTTCCACGAATCCTATTGAGACGGTCCCACACAAATTTTGCAGGTGTCCGTGTGTTTAGTGTGCTTACATACTGCTGCCACGATGTTCGTTTGGCTTTTTTGAACGTTCTTTTTGCCAAGGCCCGCTTCCGTTTGAATTCAAGGAGGTTCGCGGATGTCGGGCGTCTTCGAAACACAGCCCACGCTCTCTGTTGTGCCGTCCGGGCCTGCTTGCATTCGTCATTCCACCATGGCTTGCATCTTCGTGGTAACGAGGCGGACGTCTGTGGGATAGCTGCAGCCGCTGACTGTGTAATTGTGTTGGTTATAGCTTCATTCGCTTCTTCTACCGACCTTCCCTGCAGAACATCAGGCGGGAAAACTGCTTGCGTCCTATATCTGTCCCAGTCGGCGCGATCGAGTCTCCACCTTGGCTCACGGACGGGTAAAGCGTTGACTTGGACTAGATATTTTAGATACGTAGGAAAATGGTCACTGCCGTATGGGTTCTTGGTGACGCCCCATTGCAGGCATTGAAATATTGATGGTGAGCAGAAGGCCAAGTCCAGACAGGAGAAGCTAAGATTTCCGGCGTGTATATATGTGGGCTCTTTTTTATTCATAAGGCAGGTGGCCTGAAGGAGAGTGTCTTCAATTAGTTTGCCTCGGGAGTCTCTTTTTGCGCTTCCCCATAAGGGGTTATGAGCATTAAAGTCACCCTGCAGAATAAATGGGGCTGGAAGCTGAGAGACGAGAGCATGTAGTTCACTTTGTGATACATCACTTGAAGGCGGGATATAAAGTGAACACACTGTTATCAACCGGTCGAGTGATAGGCGTATCGCAACTGCCTCAAGGTTCGTGTTAAGCGGCACATGCGAAAAAGGGATGGACCTATGGGACAAAACAGCAACCCCTCCTGAGGGCCTGCCAGTGCAGGCTCTGTCCTTCCTGAAGACATTGTATTGCTTAAAAAAACTAACTGGTTGGGCATTTAGGTGCGTTTCCTGAAGACATAACGTCAGTGGAGTTGAGTTCTCAAGGATACTATGGATATCCTCTACGTTTGCTATGAGTCCTCGGCAGTTCCACTGGATGAAACTTTTAGAGCCCATCAAGAGAAAAAGAGGAAGGAATAAAGTACACAAAGGGAAAACCACTGGGTCATGCCCTGAAAACTGAACAAGCAGTGTCTTCACGGGGCCTGAACCCTTGGGGGTTTTACTCCCCTTCCTCTGCTACCTGCATTATCTCTCCTTTCCTTTGATATCACAAGTCGGCTCGTAGCCATGTCGTTCTGTGAGCCAAGGAGTTGACACGGGACTTTGTCTTCCTAAGACCGCTTGGCCCCGACATTCC
>NZ_JAUMTJ010000172.1:0-1490 GCF_032654765.1 Bradyrhizobium sp. 33ap4
TAGCAGGCTGTTGAAGAAGTCTTTGAACGGCGCGCGATGAATGGGATGTTGTCGCCGTTGAGGAGGCAAACCTCCCCTTCGAGTGAGCCGTCATCGTGCAGTTCGGCCCAACCGTCACCCTCGGCTGGCTCCATTTCGTCGTTTCCTTGCCAGGCGAACTCGACGGTATCGCCGTGGCAGGCTCCATGAATGGAACCGGTGAGGCAATCGAAGGCGAATTCGCCGCCGGTCACATCGAACAGGATGTAGGCGCCCGCCAAGGCCAGGTCGTAGCCCGGCGTCTCGACGACCTGCCATCTTCCCCGAATGCTCATGCCGGTGCCGCCAGAAGCTTGGGAAGCCGGATCAGATTGTAGGCTGCAAGCGCCAGGACGAAGACGGCATCCACGCGGTCACGGCCTCGCAGTTTGACCTTGGCCAAGCCAGCGGAACTCTTGATCCAGCCGAAGACTTCTTCGATGCGTTTGCGGCAGCGTTGGCTGACATCGTAGCCGCTGTGACGCGTGGTACGCGCGTCGATCGCCGTCTTGCGCCGTTTGCCGGTCTTACTCAGATGTCCATCGATCGCGATATGCGGGGTAACCGATCGATCTCTCAGCTCGTGCACGAACTGCGTGACATCATAGGCCTTATCCGCCCCCAGAGTGATCCGCTTCGCGCACCTCCGCCTGTCGATCATGGCAAGCGCAATCTCCCGTTCGGCGGTGCCCGTCGCTTGGCTCACCCCACCCAAAACCGCTAAACCGTTGCGGTTCTCCATCAGAGCATGGCCCATATAGCTCAGCTTGGCTGGCTGGCCGTCACCCTTCTTGTAGAGCCGCGCCTCAGGATCGGTCGTGCTCGCATGGGTCTCGTTGGATCGCTTCTCCTTGTGAAAGCTGCGCTCGGCGTTGCGTCCCGGACCGTCCTCGTCTTTGTCGCTGCCATCCTTCTTCCGGAAGCTCTTGATCGAAGCCCAGGCTTCAATCAGCGTACCATCCACCGAGAAGTGATCGCTCGATAGCAGGCGCTTGACCTTTGGCTGCGCCAAAAGCGCGTTCAAGAACTTGGCCGCAATCTCGCCTTCGAGCAGCCGGTCACGGTTCTTCGAGAAGGTCGAATGGTCCCAAACCGTATCGTCCACCCCAAGCCCAACGAACCAGCGGAACAGAAGATCGAACTCCATCCGTTCCATTAGATGCCGTTCCGAGCGAACCCCATAAAACGCCTGCAGGAGCATCGCCCGAAGCAACTTCTCCGGTGCGATCGAGGGGCGACCGAAGTCTGTATAGAGCTTGCCGAACTCCCCAGAAAGGTCGCGCAGCGTCGCATTCGCCAAGTCCCGGATTACCCGTAGCGGGTGGTCGACGCGAACCCGAGCCTCCAGGTCCACGTAGCTGAAAAGCGAGCCGGACCGTTCGTCACTTCCTCGCATCGTGCCCCCCGGTGAAATCTCGGCCCTAGAGAATCACGATACGAAACGCTTCGCTACCGGCTTCTTCAACAGCCTG
>NZ_JAUMTJ010000173.1:0-1477 GCF_032654765.1 Bradyrhizobium sp. 33ap4
CATCTCCGAATCTCGTCGGAGCCAATGAATCATGATCCTCGGTCGGCGGCGACCGCCTTTTTTCAACAGCCTGCTAGGTGCGGTCTATTCTTCGGCGTGGCCCTCTGCGACAGTGCTCCGGCACGAAGTATTGCGATAGGTCCTCGCCCCGGTGGTAGCCCTCGCCTACGACGCACGCAGTCCCGCTAGAAACGTATCAACGGTCATCCCCTGAATTGCGCCCGAGACCCGTCGTTTATCGTAGTCGTATTCAAACTGAAGAACCCAATCCCGTTCACCCGATATAGTTCCTTCCTATCGACTCCGATATAGTTCCTTCCTATCGACTCCGATATAGTTCGTTCGCTCGTTCCTGCCATAAGTGCCTTTCTGCCTATCCGTAGGGGCCTCAGGAACCCCTTCGATGTGACCAAAGTAGTCGCCCACTGTCCACGGAATCCGTGCGCCTGAGCTGTGAGCGTACCAATCGAGATACTGGTTTTGCTGCCATCGATCACGGCCCCTCAGACTTCAATCAAGGCGTAGGGTCGACCGGTGGGCTTTTCAATTGATCGGGCCACGTTGTAGACCCGTGCGCCTCCGGGTGTTCGGCCTTCATAGCGCCCCTGATGAGCATGGCCGTGCACCACCGCGCTCACTTTGAATCGATCAATCGTTTCGCCGAGACGTGACGAGCCAAGGAACGGAAGAATCTCCAGTGGCTCGCCTTCGACCGTATCGGGAATCGGCGCATAGTGAAGAACGACGACAGCCTGCTTGCTCGCCACAGCGCGCATCGCATTTTCCAGGCGTGTCGCTTCGTTGACGGCTTCGGCGACCAAGTCCTTGACGACGGCCTCGCCGAACGAAGCAAGCATGCGACGGCCGAAGCCGCCGATGAAGCCCTTCACCCCGACGAAGGCGACGCCGTTGATTTCATACGACTGCCCGTTGAGCAGGTGCATCCCGGCGCCCTTCAAAACGCGCTTTACGTCTTCAGTCTGGCCGGATTCGTAGTCGTGATTTCCGAGCACGCCGACAACGGGAATGGAGCAGGCACGCAAATCCTCTGCCAGAAGTTCCGCTTCGGACGGCTTGCCGAGGTCCGTGAGATCGCCGCAAAGGACAAGCACCTGGGCCTTGGTCGAGACCTCGGCAAAGAGCTCCCGGAAAGACAATGTACGGTCCTCCTTCATGTGGAGATCGCCAATGGCAGCGAAGGTGAACTTGTCAGGTTTTTCAGACATCGCGCTGCTCATTGCCCCCGCCTGCGTCGACAAACCCCCATTCCTCCACGGCCGGCTCATAATCGACCAGCGAAAACAGCCGGCCCCGACATATCTTCACGCGCGGAGGAGGAAGCTCGAGCTGCGTCTTCAGGCGGGCGACCAGTTCGTCCATCAGCCAGCGCGGCACGCAATTGCGTGTTTCGGCAATTTCCGGACAGCAATTTCGGTAATTCGCGGACAGCGATTTCAGTAATTCCGGGACAGGGATT
>NZ_JAUMTJ010000174.1:0-1426 GCF_032654765.1 Bradyrhizobium sp. 33ap4
ACAAAGCTCGCACCAAACTGGGGCGCGCCTATCCAGGCATACCCAAAGAGTCAAAATCACTGTGACGAGCTACTAGTTCTTACCCAACTACAACCGGGAAAAAATCAGCAAGGAGGAAATGATGCAGCAAACGGATGGAATCGCTATTTCGGATAATACCTTTCGGAACGGGGACAGCGAGAAGATCTACGTGTACTACCGCCAAACTGGCCTTTGACCTCGAGAAGTAAGTGGATTCAGCTTCGGCTCAATCGCCAAAGACACCGCGCCCTATGAGCCCGTCAAGAATGTCACGCGCGAATATCCACCGACTTTAATGATTCACGGCACGCAGGATACGGACCGTCCCGTCGAAGAGTCTCTGAAAATGGCCGAACAATTCAAGAGGTACGGCGTGCCTTATATTCTGGCCTCGATCGACAAAGGGGAACATTGCTTTACCGGCGGGGATCGAGCACAGATAGAGGTGCCTACCGCACAATGTGGGATTCATACTCAAGTAGCTTGAAGCCAAATTAGAGAGTGCAGCGCAGGCATGGTGCTACAGCTTCATGGCATTCATCTTCGCATTCCATAGAGGTCATCAGTCGACTACGCTCAGAACAGCCCGTCTCCCGCACGCGGTCACGCACGGGATCTCGGTAGGCCTACTGGGCGTCAACCGTCCGCCGGCCTTTCCTGAATGAACATGCCGATCAAATCCCAAAAGAAATCTGCATTGAGTGTGTTCGCGCCTGCCGGAATCCAGTCACTCGCTGGTCCATTCTTGTTATCGAAGCGGCTTCTTGCGCATTTTAATGCAGCATTGCTATTTCGCGAGCCATACGTTAAAGCGCTGCCTTAGCTCGTCACCTTTTTTCAGCCCAGAATCCGAGATCTCTCACCAAGGCATTGGTCGTGTGCTCGGGTGCGGTCGGCAGGTGGGGTTTCATGGCCGGATCGACAAGCGCCATTGCGTCTTTGTTGGTTGGCCCGCACGGAAGGTACTGTGTGAGGCCAGGCTGCGGCTGTCGCCGACGTAGCGTAGGCGAGGAACCTGTACGCAGCGTCCAGCCGCGGAGTGCCTTTGGGAATAACCCAAACACTCGGTTCCTGCGCCTGGGCATCCCACATGACCTCGAAAAGTTTGCCAGCGTTCTTGATGGCGTCATAAATGCGGGCATTCGGGGCAGACGTCATAATGACCCGACCATCGACTAGAAGTTGTGCTGCCTGGGCTGTTGCTCTGAAACCAGACGACGTCCTTTTTGATCGTGTCGAGCTTCCTGAAGGCACGGTCGACGCCCTGTGGCTTTCCAAAGCACTTTGTAGACGTCAGTCACGGGCACGCCATCCGCGATCAGCGTCCACTCTAGGTGGTGTGGACATTTATCGCATCCATAAGACGATGGCTGCGAGAGTAACGACGGCCAGGTAATTTCGGGCG
>NZ_JAUMTJ010000175.1:0-1330 GCF_032654765.1 Bradyrhizobium sp. 33ap4
TGCTTCTGTGGTCTACTTCGCGAGCCAGGCGGTAAAGCGTTGGCGCAGATCATCGCCCTTCTCAACCCAGAAGGCGGCATCCCTCAGCAGAGCATTGCCCATATGGTCGGGCGCATTCGGAAAGTGGGGTAGCATCGCCGGCCTAACAAGCGCGATCGCGTCCTCGTTAGTGGGCCCGTAGGGCAGGTAGTCCGTCAGTTCGGCCTGTGCCTTTGGCGAGCCGGCGAAGGCGAAGAATTTGTAAGCGTCATCCAGCCGCGGGCTGCCCTTGGGAATCGTCCAGACAGAGACTTCCAAATACTGGGCATCCCACATGATCTCGAAGTGCTTCCCGGAGTTCTTGACGGCATCGTAGATGCGGCCGTTGAAAATCGAAGTCATGACGACCTGGCCGTCGGCGAGAAGCTGCGGCGGCTGGGCCCCAGCCTGCCACCAGACGACGTCCTTCTTGATCGTGTCGAGCTTCTTGAAGGCGCGGTCGACGCCCTCGGGCGTGTCGAGCACCTTGTAGACGTCCTTGGTTGGTACTCCGTCGGCGATCAGCGCCCATTCGAGATTGCCCCGGGGTTCCTTTCGTAGTCCGCGCTTGCCGGGGAATTTCTGCAGGTCAAAGAAGTCGGCAATAGTCTTCGGGCCGTTCGGCAACTTGTCCTTGTCATAGGCGATGACCCTGGCAGAGGTGAAATTCGGCAGCCCACAGTCCTGGTTGTTGCCGCCCAGGAACTTGGCCCGGTCAAGGCCCAGCCTGTTCCAGTCGATCGTCTCCAGGAGGCCCTCGGCGCACAATTGCATGACCGAGATCATGTCGTTGTCGACCACGTCCCAGCTCACGCTCTTGGACTCGACCATGGCGTGGATCTTGGCGATCTCGCCGTTGTACTCGTCTTCGGTGATCTTGATACCGGTCACCTTCGAGAAGGGCTCGAAAACGGCCTTGCGCAGGCTTGTCTGGTAAGCCCCTCCAGTGGAGGTGACTGTCAGTTGGTCGGCCGCAAAGGCGGGTTTCGTCGGCGCTAACGCGCCCGCCACCATGCCGATTAAGGCCAAGGCACCGGTCGTCATGAATGACTTCCTCATCGTCTACTCTCCCTTCTGCCCCTCAGGATTGAAGGCGGCGTTGCCGAAGGCCTAGTCCACCTTGCTCATGCCGAAGGCGCGGTCGTCGTCACGATGCATCGAGCGCCCGACAATCCTCCGTTTTCCAGCCGATGGTGGTCGTCGCACCGGGCTCGAGCTGCACCACGCCCTCCGAGTTCGGCAGCTTGATCACGAAATCATCATGGCCGCACACCGAGACGCGGGTACGCACGTGGTCGCCCAGATAGATCAC
>NZ_JAUMTJ010000176.1:0-1290 GCF_032654765.1 Bradyrhizobium sp. 33ap4
GGTGTGCGGCCATGATGATTTCGTGATCAAGCTGCCGAATTCGGAGGGCGTGGTGCAGCTCGAGCCCGGGGCGACGATCACCATCGGCTGGAAAACGGAGGATTGTCGGGCGCTCGATGCATCGTGACGAGCTGGACTTTGCGCCAGCAGGCTGGGCTTTGACAATGCTGCACCTCCATCCGGGGTCGCATAGCAGGGAGAGAGTAGACAATGACAAGGCCATTGATGATTGCGAGCGCCCTTGCCGTGAGCGGCCTGGTCGCAGTGACGCTTGCGTCGACGAAGCCGGCCTTTGCAGACGATCAGCTCACGGTCGTCTCTTTGGGCGGAGCTTTGCAGATGAGCGAACGCAAGGCGTTCTTCGAGCCCTTCTCGAAGGCGACCGGAATCAAGATCACCGAAGACGAATACAACGGCGGAGCGGCCAAAATCCGGGCTATGGTGAAGTCCAATACCGTGAGCTGGGACGTGGTCGATGGCTACTCGATCTGGGTTAATCAACTGTGCGCCGAAGGCATCCTTGAGACGATCGACTGGAAAAAGCTGGGCCTCGACCGTGCCAAATTCACTGACGGCGACAAATATGACTGTGGGGTTCCCTCAGTCATATCAGCCACGGTCGTGGCTTATGACAAGGACAAGTTGCCGAACGGCCCGAAGACTATTGCCGACTTCTTTGACCTGCAGAAATTCCCTGGGAAGCGCGGACTGCTCAAGGAGCCTGTGGGCAATCTCGAATGGGCGCTGATCGCCGACGGCGTGCCAACCAAGGACGTCTACAAGGTGCTCGACACGCCCGAGGGCGTCGACCGCGCCTTCAAGAAACTAGACACGATCAAGAAGAATGTCGTCTGGTGGACCTCTTACGCTCAGCCGCCGCAGCTCCTGGCCGATGGCCAGGTCGTCATGACAGCGGCCACGAACGGTCGCATCTACGACGCCGTCAAGAACTCCGGAAAGCACTTCGAGATCATGTGGGATACTCAGGAATGGGGAGCGGCCAACATCTGGGTGATTCCTAAGGGCAGCCCGCGGCTGGATGACGCTTACAGATTCATCGCCTTCGCCACGTCGCCCCAGGTGCTGGCTGACCTGACGCACTACATCTCGTACGGGCCGGCCAACCAGGATGCGGTCCCGTTAGTCGATTCTGCGATCCTGTCCCACCTTCCGACTGCGCCCGATCATATGGCCAATGGTCTGAAGGGAAATCCCGCCTTCTGGGTTGAGAAGGGCGATGATCTGCGCCAACGCTTTACCGCCTGGCTCGCGAAGTAGACCACAGAAGCA
>NZ_JAUMTJ010000177.1:0-1261 GCF_032654765.1 Bradyrhizobium sp. 33ap4
CAGCCCAGCTCCCCCCCCAACTCCTTGGCTCACAGACCGACATGGCTACGACCCGACTTAAGTCGGATCCTAGCCATGTCGTTCTGTGAGCCAAGGAGTTGACACGAGACTTTGTCTTCCTAAGACCGCTTGGCCTCCGACTTAAAGACCAAGTTCCGCCGATTGTCCTACGGGATCTCTTTTATACTATGGTAGCGGAGAGATACTCTTCTTCCGTGGCCGTGTACACCGATGGCACGTCATCAAACGATGGATCGGCGTCAGCTTTTGTAATACCATCCGAGGGCATAGTAAGAGGACGCCATCTTTCACACCGTACCTCATCGACAGCTGCTGAACTTTACGCTGTCCTCTTCTTCCTGCAGTACGTTATACAGCACAGCCCCCGGGTATGGGTTGTGTTCACGGACTCGAGATCTGCATTGCAGGCTATTCAGAATACTGGGATACGGGGTTCTTTGGGCCCGGTCGTGGTGGAGGTGCTAATGACTTACCGCCAAGTATGTCAAGCAGGCCACACGATACTGCTGCAATGGGTGCCGGGACACTCTGGCATTATGGGAAATGAACGAGCCGATTATGCTGCAGAGCGAGCTCTTACATACACGAGAAGGACGAACATAATCCTACTGAAAAGTGACCGCCGGGCCATCTTGCGTCAAATGACAGAACCCATGGCTAAGCGTCAATGGACGGCTGATATTGCTTCGACATCTATGCTTGCTAGGGTGGACCCAACGTTGGCCCTCCGGCTACCACGCAGCCTCTCACGAGCTGATGCAGCTTTAATACATCGCATGAGGCTGAACGTCGCATTCACCGGCCGGCTACGACACATATTACGACAGGTAGATGACCCGTTCTGCAGTCATTGCGGCCATCTGGAGGATCTAGAACACATCCTTGTCCACTGTCCGCACTACCAGACCTTCAGGGCCACACTCAGCGTTTCGCTTAGTCAGCTGGACCCTCGGCCGTTCAGTATGTCAAAGTTAATTGGCCCTTGGACAAACGCAGCGGATCAACGCACTGCTTTGAAGTCCCTGCTTGCATTCCTGCACAGGGCCGGACTTTACTCTTCACTCTGATGGCCGTCATTTTACATTTCACGAAAAAACCTGTAGCACTGGGGTAGAGTGTCGCGTATAGCGACGAAACATCCCAACTCATAATCACGAAATTAAAGTGTTCTTGAAGTCGGAGGCCAAGCGGTCTTAGGAAGACAAAGTCTCGTGTCAACTCCTTGGCTCACAGAACGGCA
>NZ_JAUMTJ010000178.1:0-1166 GCF_032654765.1 Bradyrhizobium sp. 33ap4
GGACACCGTTATGTATCGAGAAGCTCGGGATTGATCTCCTGAAGATGGTGGGCACCTCGTCGGTGCGATGCTGCAAGTAGTCGATGAGCGGCTTCAGTTCGGGATCGCTGTATTGTTCTGAAGCCATAGCGGTGGCGGTGATAAGGCCTAGGAAGCCGTCGTCGTCCTCGTGGTTGCTGTGTGCTTCCTCGAGCGGCGCGCGCAACAAGCAGTCCGCGTCGTTGTGCTTTCTTCCGGACTTGTACGTGACGGTCATTTCGTACTCCTGTAGTCTAAGACTCCATCGCGCTAGGCGTCCCGAAGGGTCTCGAAGACTAGCCAGCCAGCAGAGTGCATGATGGTCTGTCACCACTTTGAATGGTCGCCCGTACAAGTAGGGACGTAGCTTCGTGATGGCCCACACAAGTGCAAGGCACTCCTTTTCTGTTGTCGAGTAATTCTTCTCGGCCGTTGATAGCGTTCTGCTGGCATAAGCGATGACGCGTTCGAGGCCGTTTTGGAATTGAACCAGTACAGCACCGAGATCCTCGTTCCTTGCGGCGGTGTGTATCTCCGTTTCGGCATTCGGTCGAAGTATGCAAGCACGGGTGCGGTCTGGAGCCGAGCCCTCAGTTCATCGAAGGCTTGCTGTTGCGTTTCATGCCACTGGAAGGGAGCTCCGCCCTTCGTCAAGGCGTTCAGCGGTGACGCGATTTTCGAGAAGCTAGGAATGAAGCGGCGGTAATAGGCGCAGAGACCAAGGAAGCTTCGTACATCTTTAACGTTCGAAGGAACGGGGTAATTAGCGATAGCTGCCGTCTTTTCGGGATCCGGGCGCACGCCATCGCAGTTCACGACATGGCCAAGGAACTTGAGTTCTTCGTAGCCGAATCTGCATTTCTGAGGCTTTAGCGTCAGTCCTACAGTTCTGATGGCCTCGAGAACTTGCTTCAGCCGTTCGATGTGGTCCTCGAAGGTCCTCGCGAAGACGACGACGTCGTCGAGGTACACAAGGCAGGTTTGCCACTTTAATCCAGCCAGCACGGTGTCCATAACACGTTGAAACGTTGCTGGAGCGGTGCACAGGCCGAAAGGCATTACTTTGAATTCGAAGTCGGAGGCCAAGCGGTCTTAGGAAGACAAAGTCTCGTGTCAACTCCTTGGCTCACAGAACGACATGGCTACGA
>NZ_JAUMTJ010000179.1:0-1161 GCF_032654765.1 Bradyrhizobium sp. 33ap4
CGTAGCCATGTCGTTCTGTGAGCCAAGGAGTTGAGTGTTATAGTTGTCTTCCTAAGACCGCTTGGCCTCCGACTTTCATGCCGTTACGTGCAAGGAACTCCCGTGTTTTCAATGACGAGTGTGAGGAAGCATTGTCGTGGTGGAGCACCCAATTTCGTTCACGCCACAGTTCTGGACGTTTTCGCCTAACGTCCTCCCTCAGGCGACTCAAAATTTTGCAGTACAGTTCAGAGTTCACAGTGTGGCCAGCAGGGACGAATTCTCGGTGCACTACCGCGAATGTCGAAGAAAACGACCACCATGCTTTTCGTTGCACTTCTGACCTGTCTCGCCTTCTTTGGTCTTGGAGATCGTGGGCTTCTCCACCGCGATGACTGCTGTTTGGTCTCAGGGTCGTACTCGTAGACCCAACTCTCGTCACCAGTAATGATCCTTGACATGAAGTTTGGGTCATCCCTTGTCTCCGGGAGGAGGTCTTGGCAGAAGTCTGGGCACGAACTTGGCGGCCACGCGACGCATGTTCAGATTGCACGTGAGGATCGCCTGAGCGGTTCCAAACGACACATCGGCCATGTCAGCTACTTCTCTTATCGTGACCCGGCGATCCTCATGCACTAGACCCTTGATTTTCTCCACAGTTTCCGCCGTGCTGCTTGTGGATGGTCTTCCTGACCGTGCATCGTCGTTCAGTGAAGCCCTGTCACTTCTAAAACGTGCGTGCCACTCAAAACACGTTGTCCGGCTCACTGATTCATCGCCATAGGCCTGCCGAATCATCTCAAACGTCTCCGTTGCAGATTTCTCAAGTTTGACACAAAACTTGACGTTTGCTCTCTGCTCATGTTTGATGTCCATGACGAAATCGCAAACGGCGTCCTGCCTGTGACCAGAAAATTGCTAATAACTCTGATCCCAGAGTAGATCGGGTGACACCACGCGGCACGCTGATTGGTCAGGGCCACATCTCCCAGATGGGGCCACCGCACCCTCGTGCTGCCCTCTGTCGGTCAGGAATAAAATCAGTCCGGGAACTTTTTGATCAACCCTCGTATAAGTCGGATCGTAGCCATGTCGTTCTGTGAGCCAAGGAGTTGGGTGTTATAGTTGTCTTCCTAAGACCGCTTGGCCTTCGACTTTCGGATTGATCAGAGCGCTGGTTGG
>NZ_JAUMTJ010000180.1:0-1157 GCF_032654765.1 Bradyrhizobium sp. 33ap4
CCTGTAAGTTCGTCATTCTTATGAGAATAGTCGTACAGTACGTGCCTTTCGGCCAGCTGTTCTAAAAATGACAAATACGGCTTCCCGACTAAACCGGTATCGAACTCGTACTCTTCTCGCTTCCATATGCCGCTCACTATTACTATGTCGTGATGATGGAATTATAAGGGTTTTTCAACAACGCTCCCTGAAAGCTCTCGGTGAGCTGCAGTACAACGCACAGTTTTGAAGGCAGTCGATCTTGATATAGACTCTCGAAATGACAGTCCAAGTTTCCTTGCGGCAGGGAACGAACTTTAGTGTCCACGCCACGCAGCAGGTACACGGCCGGTGACTTTTGAAGTTGTCGCTCGTGTCCGAGGAAAAGCGACGCAGTGACCCGCACTCTCTTCACGTGCAGCGTCATGCTTTTGAATTCGACCGTGTGCGAGTGCTTCTCCCGTGATGGAGATATGAGTCTGAAGACGTCGCTGTTTTGGTAAAATACGATACGAATCTCGACACCGGGGAGCATAAGCTTGGGCTGGCAAAATATGTCCGAGTTCAGCTTTGTCATGAGGTCGACGACCTTGCTTCCCTTTACGGCTGCGTAACGGCTAGCCGGACCGTGCGACGTAATGTTGTCGTTGCGCTTGTTGGGTTCGTCCAATACAAACAAGCCGGCAACATGCACTGTCTGTTGCATCGTAGGACTCGAATGCAGCAAAATGACCAGTATCGAGCGATAGGCGTAAAGTTCATTGTTAGAGACGAGTGTCTGCCCCAAGTACACGGCCACATTCTTGAACATGGAATTTGCGAAAGCATTCGTAGGAAACACTTCGTCGTACGACCCGCCTTCTGTTTTCGCTTCGTCTCCGTCATCGCGAGTTATACACGCACTCATGTGCAGAAACGTACTCGAGAGATCCAGGTAGTGACTGCCGAGATTAGATATATTAAATTTGATAACGGAGCTGCTTACGCCGGTTACGGGAAAAAATTGCTGGTAAGTACAGTCATCAATTTCGTATTGTGTGGGAGCAACATCAAAAATACGCGTTTCGCTTTTCGTACAAAGCGGACTGTCGGGTTGAATGACGTTAACGGTGACCATTGTTGAATGAAGTTTTTGCACTGCATCGCACAAATATATCCTTCGCGAGTGCAGCCTGGCT
>NZ_JAUMTJ010000181.1:0-1134 GCF_032654765.1 Bradyrhizobium sp. 33ap4
CGATATAAATGTCCTCCGCAGCTGAAGCAGAACAATCTGAACCAAGGGCGACATGTTGACTGGTTGACTTCCACGCTGGGACGGGCCTGTGGCGCCTAAATAGCTTACCATTGAAAGACACGGGCGTTGTGCAGGACGTACCTGAGTTGATTGCTTTGAAGTGCGCTGGTGGACCCTGCACAGCTACGTGATGGGACCTCCTGAAAAGAGAAGTCACGGCGAACTTTACCCAGCGTACTTGGGCATGGTGTCTTAGTTTATAATTTATTTTATTTTTGTTGTAACTGATGCTCTGCTTTAATCTACTTTACAAACGTCGAAGTAATCAACTGAGGACACCACTCTCTGCTGTTGAAGGCGATATTTGTTCAGGAGGCCGACCAGACAAAAAGTAACAGGATCGCATGCATACTTTGCATGCACCCATTAATTCTTCTGTTCGTGCCAGATGACGAAGACAGTGAAATTTCTGCACGACCCTCCTTCGGCAACCATCATGCTTGCGCATCTGACTTGCTTCTGTGTCGACGCTTCGAACCGTCGACCGGTAGCAGTTACAAACAATTGCTAAACAATTTTGCGGTACCTACTGACGTTGTCCTGTGGACGTCGGACACGTCCTGTTGTCAGGTTTCAACGTTTATGCATGGAAAAGACGTAAGTTACATCTTTCTACGAACCGCAGTGCCCTCTTCGTGATCGATACATGCACACGATTAGTTTCCGCGTGCCCTTTCGCGTAGAACACTAGAGCTCAAGGATGACTTTTCGTATCTTTTTTGACGCGTTCCTCACCAACCACTGCTTTTGTGTAGAAGGTACATTTCTTTTACCGCGTGTCCTGCAGTGATCTCTCGTTTTCTCAGGTGTGCCCCCGTAACAAGATTGCACGAACAGCTGTGCCCTTTAATACAGGAGTGCAAGATGTATGCGATGGGTCCCTGTGATGCATGAACTACGGCCTTTACGTCTTGATAACTAAATGATTGACCTTCATTAGGCCAGGGAGCGGGGCAGTAGCCTGAAATCAGACCCTGACGCCGCATGAAACTCGTGGGAAGTCGGAGGCCAAGCGGTCTTAGGAAGACAAAGTCTCGTGTCAACTCCTTGGCTCACAGAACGACATGGCTACGA
>NZ_JAUMTJ010000182.1:0-1122 GCF_032654765.1 Bradyrhizobium sp. 33ap4
TACGGCTCGGCATCCGCGGCTTCAATCCCAAGCTGAAGAAAGCCGCCGAACGCCTTGACGGCTTGCGCACCCCCGAAGGCGAGCCGATCCCGCCCAACACCCTGGCTGAGCTGCGTCGCGACATGGCGCGCCGGCGGCTCGTCAGCGATCAGATACGGCAGATCGAGGAGGCTCGCCTGGAGCGTCTCAAGCAAACGCCCAGTGATGGACCACACGCAATGGAGCGCCTGTTGGCGCGGGTAATCGGGGTTGGTGTCGAGACCGGCGACATGCTGGTGCAGGAGGTACTATCGCGAAGCATGCGCGACCGAAGGGCGATAGCGCGTTATGCCGGCCTCACTGGCTCGCCTGACGAAAGCGGCAGAAAACGCCGGGAGAGAGGGCTGACCCGTTCCGGCAATGCCCGAGTGAGACGAGGCATGATCGAATTGGCGTGGCGATTTCTCAGATTCCAGAAGGACAGCGTCTTGGCGCAGTGGTTTCGAACTCGTACCGAGAATGCCCGCGGGACGCGCAAGACCATGATCGTGGCCTTGGCGCGCAAGCTCCTGATCGCTCTGTGGCGACTCGTGCGGGAGGGCGTAGTGCCGGACGGCGTCGTTCTGCGGCCGGCATCATGAACGGAGGAAGGACACCCCAACAGTTTCGGCCTTCCGTCCGCCTGTGACGGTGTCGCCGATGACGGTTCGAGGTGGCGGGGTCCCGACGTGTTTCCTTGGCTTCGATGCCGAAAGGGAGAATGGGTCCGCCGCTTCGGAGCTTCGCTGCCGATGCGCATGACTGCATCATGGTTCGGGGTCCTTGGACCCACCGGATACAAGGTTGTGGCGCGATTGATCGCGCCCGCAAGCGGGCTCCCCTCCGATCGTCATCCCGATCGCACCAAGCGATGCCGTCGTGCTCGAAGCTGTCAAGGTGTGGCCTGGCAACGGCGGAGCCTGTCGTACGATTCGTGCGGCGGCCAACCTTGACAGCTTCTGCGCGCGCCAGCGCAAGCGAAGTGCGGGTCGGGACGAAGAAACGGCCTCAGATCGAACAAAGAAACTGACGAAGGAAAAGATGCGCCGACCTATCGCCTATTTAAACGCCTCCCTTGACAAAGCCCATACAAGGAAACCGCGC
>NZ_JAUMTJ010000183.1:0-1121 GCF_032654765.1 Bradyrhizobium sp. 33ap4
CGCTCGGCTGTCAGCTCCGGTTGGTTCAAATAGCCGCGCGCAACCCCCGCCCCGCCAATGTAAAGCTCGCCCACCGCGCCGAACGGCACGGGCGCGCCATGACCGTCCAGCAGGTACACCCGCGTGTTGGCAATCGGGCGGCCAATCGGGACCACTGACCCATCAAAATCAGCCGGACAATTCCAAACCGTCGCGAAGGTCGTCGTCTCGGTCGGGCCATAGCAGTGAATGAGACGTACGGGGCCTTGTTCTTTCAGCAATCTCAGAAATGAGGCGAGATCACCGCGCTCACCCCCACAGAGAAGGTACTTAAGTTGCGCCAACGTCGGAGCAATCGATGACGTATATTGGTTGAATAATGCTGTTGTCAGAAACAGTGCCGTCACCCGGTGCTGTTCAAGCGCCCGAGCAAAACTGGGAGTATCTCTGACGGTGGCGGCATCCATTGCAACAATGCAACCACCGTTAAGCAGCGGCGCCCACACTTCGAATGTGCTTGCGTCGAAGGCGGGATTGCCAGCCCATGCCACCCGATCTCCTGCATCGACCTTCACATAACCACTGTTGATCACGAGCCGGTTGACGGCACGATGAGGAACAACAACTCCTTTGGGAAGGCCAGTTGAGCCGGAAGTGTACATCACGTAAGCGGCAGTCTCAGCGCTCAACGCCAGACCAGGATCGCTACGACATCCCATTCCAACTATGAGCGGTTCAATAGCCAGAGCAGGTATCGTCGCCTCAACCAGGTCATCCCCGCAAAGCACCAGGCGTGCAGCACAATCGGCCACCAGCCATTGTTGTCGCGCAGATGGAAACGCGCGATCGATCGGTACATACACTGCGCCCGCCTTTAGGATCGCCAGTTGCGCCACCACAAGAGCGGCGGAGCGGTCCAGCACGGTGGCAATGCGATCCCCAGGCTTGACCCCGAGGGCGATCAGGTGGTGCGCCAGGCGGTTGGCCCGCGCGTTGAGCTCGCCATAGCTCAGCCGCTCATCATCGCAGACCAGCGCCACCGCCTCCGGCGCCTTTTGCACCTGCGCCTCGAACAGCTCATGGATGCACCGCTCCGACGGATAAGGCGCCGCCGTCCGGTTCAACTCCTCCAGCAGATAGCT
>NZ_JAUMTJ010000184.1:0-1079 GCF_032654765.1 Bradyrhizobium sp. 33ap4
GAAGATTCTACGATTCCAGTGGGCGTGAAATCTTTCAACTTCTCATGTACAAATATGTTCCGGAAAGATGAGTGGATTCTGACCGTTTGTTTAGGCATACAAACAAACTCAGTGAAAAGCGGCGTAATTTTAAGCTAGTTTGCAATTGTTTTCATGTATTTCTTTCCATTGTGTCTAGTTAAACTAGGTGCGGTGGGACAGCCCTAAGCTAGCAGAAGAATGAACATTCTCCCCCGTGTTTCAACAACAACACTTTAATTCCGTGACTATGATATGGGGTCTTTCGTCGTTACAAACGACACTCTACCCCAGTGCCACAGGGAGTTTTGTGAAAACATGATGAATTACAGTGAAGAGTACAGTCCCGTACTGTGCAGGAAGGCAAGTAGAGCTCTCAGAGCCGTGCGTTGATGCGATGGGTTTTCCCATGGGCCAAGTAACGCCGAGATAGTTAAAGGTCGAGGGTCCAGCTGACGTAGCGAAACGGTGAGTCTGGTTCTGAAAGTCTGGTAATGCGGGCAGTAGAGAAGAATATGTTCGAGACTCTCCAAGTGTCCGCAGTGACTGCAGTTTGGCGAGTCTGCCTCTCCTATCATGTATCGTAGCCGGCCGGTAAAAGCGACATTGAGTCTCATACGATGTATCAATGCTGCGTCTGCTCGAGGGAAACTGCTTGGCAGCCGAAGAGCCAACGTAGGGTCCACTCTCGCCAACATAGACGCCGAGCCAATATCGGACGCCCATTGGCGCATGGTCATGGGTTCCGTCATTTGACGAAGAATGGCCCGGCGGTCACTTTTCAGTAGTAGTATATTTGTCTTCCTTGTATAGGTACGTGCTCTCTCTGCTGCATAATCAGCCCGTTCATTTCCGACGATACCACAGTGGCTCGGTACCCATTGTAACTGTATCCGGTGCCCTGCATGGTATACCTTGCGGTAAGCCATTAGCACCTCCACCACGACCGAGGCCAAAGATCCTCGTATCCCTGCATTCTGGATAGCTTGTAATGCAGATTTCGAATCCGAAGTCGGAGGCCAAGCGGTCTTAGGAAGACAACTATAACACTCAACTCCTTG
>NZ_JAUMTJ010000185.1:0-1078 GCF_032654765.1 Bradyrhizobium sp. 33ap4
CATCCGACCCGATCACGGCCACGGAATCTGGTCTTCTCTTGCCCGGCGACCGTCTTGATCCAGCCGAATGCCTCCTCAATCCGCTTGCGGATGCGCTGGCTGACAGCATAACCGCCGTGCCGGGTCGTACGCCCGTCGATCGCAGAGCTACGGCCGCCGGTGTTCTGCGCAACATGCGGCGTCACGTTCATCGAGCGCAGCTCGTTGACGAAGTCTTCTGCATCGTAGGCTTTGTCGGCACCAAGCGTGATCGCTGTCGGTCGATCGGCACGAGGCTCGATCATGTGCAGCGCGGCCACCCGTTCGGCATGCCCACCGGCCTGCGTCAGGCAGGCGTCGACC
Organism: Bradyrhizobium sp. 33ap4; assembly: GCF_032654765.1. NCBI lineage: Bacteria > Pseudomonadati > Pseudomonadota > Alphaproteobacteria > Hyphomicrobiales > Nitrobacteraceae > Bradyrhizobium > Bradyrhizobium sp. 33ap4. Next base: position 343 of record NZ_JAUMTJ010000185.1, read on the forward strand.
AGCAAGCCGTGGCGGTTCTCCATCAGCCCGTGCCCGATGAAGCACAGCTTCGTCTCCTTGCCTTTCCCCTTGCGGTAGAGCCTGGCCTCCGGATCGGTGGTCGAAGCATGGGTGTCGTTGGAGCGCTTCTGGCCATGGAAGTTCGCTTCAGCATTGCGCCCGCCGCCTTGGGCCGGCGGCTCGCCGGAGCTATCCTTCGGTTTGACGCTCTTCATCGAGGCCCAGGCCTCGATCAGCGTGCCGTCGACCGAGAAGTGATCGCTCGACAGAAGCTTCTTCACCCTGGGCTGCGCCAGCACCGCCGCCAGGAACTTCGCCGCGATGTCGCCTTCCAGCAGCCGGTCGCGGTTCTTCGAGAATACCGAATGGTCCCAGGCTGCATCGTCGACTCCGATTCCGACGAACCAGCGGAACAGCAAATCATATTCCAACCGCTCCATCAGAAGTCGCTCCGAGCGGATCGAATAAAACGCCTGCAACAGCATCGCCCGCAGCAGCTTCTCCGGCGGGATCGACGGCCGTCCAATCGGCGAATAAAGGGCGGCGAACTCGTGCTCCAGCGCCGCCAGCGCCTCGTTCACGATCGTCCGGATCCCTCGCAGCGGATGATCACGCCGCACCCTTGCTTCCAGGTCGACGTAGCTGAACAGCTCGCCCGTTCGATTGTCGCCGCCGCGCACGCACCATCTCCGAATCTCGTCGGAGCCAATGAATCATGATCCTCGGTCGGCGGCGA
>NZ_JAUMTJ010000186.1:0-1049 GCF_032654765.1 Bradyrhizobium sp. 33ap4
CGCCGGCAAAGGATCGTCCTGCCCAGCCGCGAATGCCCGGTAAAGCTGGCTGAGTTCACGCAGCAGCACGCCCATCGACCAGCCGTCCGAGACGATGTGATGCTGGGTCAGCAGGAAGACGTGCTCCTCGTCCGACATCCGCACCAGATGCCCGCGGATCAGCGGACCGCGCGCAAGATCGAATGGCGTGCGCCCCTCTTCATGGCACAGATCCAAAAGCGCCGCTTCCGCATCCGATCTCTGCCGCAGATCGTGGTCGACTATCGGCAATCCCGCATCCGGCGGCAGCACCTCAACCCGGGGCTTGCCTTGCGTCGCGACAAAGACGCTGCGCAGCGCCTCATGACGCGCAAACAGACGGTCAAGGCTGCGCTGCCAGGCGCTGCGGTCGAGCGCCCCGCGCAGTCGCAGCGCCAGCGGAATGTGATAGTTCGTGCTGCCTTCGTTCAGCTGCGCCAAAAACCATAGCCGCTGCTGCGCAAACGACAGCACCAGCGGCTCATGCCGCGACACGACTGCAATCGCCGGCAGCTGTTGCGGACCGGAGCGGCTCAACAACTCGACGATGCTTGCCGCCAGGTCAGTCAGCACTGGCGTTGCGAACAGCGTCGACAGCGGCAGGTCGACCCCAACAGCCTGGGACAGCCGGCTCGACACCTGCACGGCGAGCAGCGAGTGGCCGCCCAGTTCGAAGAAGTGGTCGTGGCGCCCGATGCGCTCGACACCGAGAAGCTCGGCCCAGATCCGCGCCAGCGCGGTCTCGACCGCGCCCTGCGGCGCCTCATAGGCCGCCAGCGCATAGGCCTGATCGGCCGGCGCGGGCAGCGCGTTCCGATCGAGCTTGCCATTCGGCGTCAGCGGCAGCGCCGCGATCGGCACGAACGCTGCCGGCACCATGTAGTCCGGCAGCCGGCTACGCAAGTGCGCGCGCAAGGCGCCCGCAAGCCCGCCTCCATCGCCCTCGCCTTCACCGGCCTCCGGCGCGCAGACCACATAGGCGATCAGATGCTTGTCGCCGGCGCGGCTCTGGCGCGCCACCACCACCGCCT
>NZ_JAUMTJ010000187.1:0-1041 GCF_032654765.1 Bradyrhizobium sp. 33ap4
CCCTTCGCCCGCCTTCCGCCCTCGAGGCGGCAAAGGCATTTTGGAAGGGCAAGGAAGGAGAGCCTGCAAACGGGTGCTGATAAGATCCGGAGGTTCTTTGGGAATATTACGCATTAGGTGGGATGTCATCGCTGATGAAGCTCCATCATTTGCGGAAGTACCATCGGTGTATACGGTCACAGAGGAGGAGTATCTGTCCTCTGTCACACTATAGAAGAGATCCCGGAGGACGATTGGCGGGACTTGTTCTTTCCTGACCCGTAGACTTGGGACAGCCGTCGAGGTAGGAGGCACCGGCAGTGGCCACGGAGCTTCGGGCGATATATATTCCCTTGTTTCATAGCCAGTCATGCTATGGCGGGTCATTTGTGCCACCCGGTAAAAATCACTCTCCGGGCGGTGTCGAATTTTCGTGAGCAGAGGATGGCGACGATGATGTGCGCGCAGGCGGAGGAAGTGCCGGGCTGTCTCCCTTTCACGTAGTACCTCAATCGGAAGTTCTCGTGCTTCCGCGATAACCTGTCTCGTCGCAGCCATTCTTGGGACCCCGAGGCAACGACGAAGACTGCGAGCAAAAAGGCTTCGAAGCGTATTTAGCGATGACGACGCTAGTCTGTGAAGAACGGGGAGGCTGTAGAGGACAGTCACGCGCACTAAGGCGTTGTGGACCGCAAGAAGGCAGTGTTGGTCACAGCCCCATCCTGGCCCAGCAAGATGCTGGATGGCGCAAATCCATCTTTGCGCCTTTGCCTCAAATTATTTAATGTGTCGAGTGCAGCGAAGTTCCAAGTCTATAATCACGTCCAGAAATCGATGGAAGCGTACAGGTTCCAGTCGGGTCGGTCCCACGAATAGAGGAAAGGTCGTCATTGCCTTCCGTGTGAACGGTAGTTCTACAGATTTTTGCGGGGAAATACCCATGCCAATTTTGCTGAAGTACTCGTAGATGCTATCGAGTGCCAGTTGCAATCGGCGCTGAATGGCCGTTCGAGACTTCCTCACAGAACAAAACGCCACATCATCTGGATAAATAGAGCAGGA
>NZ_JAUMTJ010000188.1:0-999 GCF_032654765.1 Bradyrhizobium sp. 33ap4
GTGAGCCAAGGAGTTGACACGAGACTTTGTCTTCCTAAGACCGCTTGGCCTCCGACTTCGGTTAGCTCTATGGATTCATTCTTCCTTGGAACGACAGAACCGTGTAGCGTGCTATGAGTTATTACGCTTGCGCCTATCCATTCGTGCACTTCTTTGTCCGCAATCTTCACTCCTGGTATATTCTCAGGCAACACAAAGGAATAGTGGTCTCTGTCATACTTCATTAAAACATTCGAGTTTGCAAGTATGCTTTGCAACGAAGATTCCAAATTCGTGTGCGCTTGAAACGTCTTCACCAAATCCTGTAAGCTGGTTCTTGTAGCGGTAATAGTATTATCTTCAATCGAGTCCGTGACGTTATAGAACAAATTTGGCAAGCTCATTTCTTGCAATCCGACCTCATAGTCTTCGCCAAGGCGAAGAGGCCTATCTAAGGCGACCGTGAAATTACTAAGCGTATTCCCCGGATGAACATTCATGCTCGCATTTGAGAGAAGGTAAACATAGAAATCATATTTTTCCGACATTGCTAGCAACTACCCAGCTATCGTAATCCTTTCCGTATCCAAACCAGCGAACGAAATAGTGAAGAACACCGTTTATCCTTTTCCGTCTTAAAATTTTTTCGATCGGCCACTTGTCAGAAGCAGATTTGACAACTTTCTGTACCTCCTGCAGATACCACCCACCAGAGATTTCCTCTCCGTTCCAGTCTGTCAAGTACACAACGGGTGGGTCCATGTATCATATGCGGTTGATAACAAAGACTTCCGGAGACCAAAGACCGGTGTAGCCCTTGTGAAACACAGAACGGTTTAGCAGAACGCGCACCTGATCACCGACCTTATATTTGACTTTAACGTTCGACTTCGTCTTATAGTTTAGTTTGTTAAACAAAAACATTTCGTTCGATGTATTAACGTCGATCGGCTTCATACCAGTCACACTGTGCACGCTGTTGTTGTAGTCTGACACTAGTTTCGGTAGCACATTGAGGTA
>NZ_JAUMTJ010000189.1:0-994 GCF_032654765.1 Bradyrhizobium sp. 33ap4
ATGTCGTTCTGTGAGCCAAGGAGTTGACACGAGACTTTGTCTTCCTAAGACCGCTTGGCCCTCCGACTTGTGAGCCGTGTGAGTTTGTATAAACCGTAGTGCCAAGAGCATGCCGTGAAGTTCAGCCGCGGTTGAGGACGTACGATGCGATAGGCGTACAGCAGCTTCGACCGAAAGCCGTGGGATCACATACGCACAGGTTGGCCCAGCCTCCGTGCAAGATGCGTCTGTGAAGCCTGCTGTTCTGCCATGGTGACTTTGCATCAGGGCCAAACTGTGCTGATCGGCAGCGCATGATGGAACCGCTTGTTTCCTTGGAAGTCCAGGTATTTTGATGCTGACAGGAGGTGGCCCCAAGGTCCAGGGAGGCGCATGCGACTGTGAGAGCTGCTTGTGTGGAGGAATCCATCGTCGATAAGGCATTACCGCTTTGTGAATGCCAGAACCGCACCGTCGATGTATAGCCCGGCCTAGCGGATGTCGGTAGATACGTGTGGTTAGCCGCATATAATGCCGAATGGACTCTGTTGCTCGTAAGGCAGACACTGGAGGCTCTCTACACGCTGCAAGGGCTGCATCGTTTGATGTCATTCGCGGAAGACCTAGGCACACCTTTACACTTTTCGCTAGGATGCTCCTCAGTATGGTCTCAGATGACGCACTCAAGCCATGGAGAACAGGCATATGGTAGGCAAGCATCTGGCGAATCAGAGAAGAATGTAGGCCAAGCATCGAGGCACAAGATGATCCCCATCGGGGGCTTGCCATAAACCGCAGAATATTTACGCGTGCTGCCGCCTTTTCTCTGAGGTTGGACACTTCAGCTGACCAGGAAAGGGATCGGTCTAGTATGATGCCAAGAAAGCGGTGGGAAGTTACTCGGCAAACAGCATGTCCAGCGACTTGAAGCTGGAACTGTGCTAGTCGCTTCTGGGTGAAAGGTAAGAATACGATTTTCACTTCAGATAAGTCCATTGTCCTCTGCGCGAGGAAG
>NZ_JAUMTJ010000190.1:0-985 GCF_032654765.1 Bradyrhizobium sp. 33ap4
CTCGCGCACGGAGGCATCCCCGATCTTGCTGATGCGGCCGGTGTAGTCGGTCTCACCGGACTGGTACTTCTTCGGGGTGAGCCCAAAGTGGGCTCCCGTGGCCTTCGAGGAGCGGAAGCGCTTCGGGTCGTCGATCGCCGCGGCATAGGTGAGCGCCACGATCGGACCAACGGACGGCGTTGTCATCAGGAGCTTGGCGGATGGATGCGTCCTGGCGAGCTTCTGGGTGTGCTTGTCCAGGCTCTTGAACTCCCGCAGCAGCACCGCATGGGCTTGGAGCAGCGCCGCCGCGACCAACTCCAGTCCGGGATGGCCGGTCACGAGCTCGCGGATGCGTCCGGCGAACGTGCGCTCGGTGGTCGCACCGACCTTCAGGCCAAAACCGCGAAGTATGCCGCGCAGGCTGTTCTCGACATCGCGAAGCTTGGATTGCAGCAGCTTGCGCGCCGTCAGGATGGCGCGGGTCTCCTGCGCCGCGACCGACTTGCAGTGCACCGGCCGGAACCAGCCGAGCCGCATCAACTGCGCGATCCGGCGGGCATCGTTGCGGTCCGTCTTCACCGGCATCGACTTGAAGGCTTCGCGAACGTGCCGCGTTTCCAGCAGCTCGACCGCAAGCCCTGCGTCTCGCAGACCCGCATACAGCCATTGCGACAAGGGGCCTGCCTCCAGCCCGATCCGTTCCAGTACCAGACCCAGCGACCGGAACCAGGCGATCAGCGCCGCCGGCTCGCTCGCAACCTTCGTCTCGCGCAAAATCTTGCCTGTCCCATCGACAAGGCAAACGCTCGAGCATTCCAAAGACACGTCAATTCCTGCATAGTGGTACATGGTCGTCCCTTAATGATGCTTGGAGCGGGCTTGCCCGACTCCGTTGAACACCATCAGTTTGAGGGACGACCGCCTTCCAACCAACAGGCCGCTCGCGAGCGCGCTTCCAAATTGCGCCGTAGCGAGCGGGCGGCCGGCCCGTTACCCCATCTAC
>NZ_JAUMTJ010000191.1:0-966 GCF_032654765.1 Bradyrhizobium sp. 33ap4
CCGGTCTTAGGAACACAACTATAACACTCAACTCCTTGGCTCACAGAACGACATGGCTACGATCCGACTTTTGGGTGATCAATACCACAGATGCGTTCTTATGATGGGACGTCCTCACAAACAGGTCCTCCGCTTCGCGAAGAACGGCTTTCTCCGTTATCTGATCGTCAATCACGATGAGCGTAGGTACATCGTTCCAGTCCTTGGGCAGCTCCGTTGTAAATAGAACCCTGTCCCTTAACTCGGATTGGGAGCTAAACTTTTGCACGTAAAATATCTGTTGTGGGGGTCTGTCAAACACCTCCGTATTTCTGATAATGTTTTCCACCAGCACACTTTTACCGCTCATAGATGGTCCACTGATTATGATGCGTGCTGGGTGCACGAAGCGAAACCGAGACATAAAGTGAGAGGTTTATGGGGAATACAAGGGGCTTTATTCCCAGCTTACAGCGTGATCGACGACATCGTCGGAGCCCCAGCCGTTGTCCTGGCGCCTTTTGGTTCTCAGGAGCCGGTCGTGAGAGAGGATGCGGTCTAGCGACCTCCTCTGTTCTTCACATATTTCTTGTTTCGTTTGGAGCCACTGTTTGCGGTGCGCCAGTAACAGTTCGTCCATTACGTCTAGCACCATGTCGCGGAAGGCGTCGACGTCTCGTCCGCAACACGAAGGGGAACCACCCATGACTGAACCGATAGGAACCCCCATCGCCTGCATATATAGTCTCCCCCGACGAGCGACGTGGCACGATTTTGTTGGAGCATTTTATGTGAGCTCCAAGTCTTTGCGCATAAATGCAGGCAGTAATGAAGACATCGATATTTATTTTTTTCTACGTACCATCATACTTCATCTCTTGTTGCCCAAGTTGACTATTTCTTGTGTTGGGCTTGATCCTGGCTGGGTTGATCGTTTTTTGTAGTCTCCAAGTCGGATCGTAGCCATGTCGTTCTGTGAGCCAAGGA
>NZ_JAUMTJ010000192.1:0-955 GCF_032654765.1 Bradyrhizobium sp. 33ap4
GCGAGGCACATAGGAAAACAACTATAACACTCAACTCCTTGGCTCACAAGTCGGAGGCCAAGCGGTCTTAGGAAGACAACTATAACTCTCAACTCCTTGGCTCACAGAACGACATGGCTACGATCCGACTTTTCTAGCTTCACGCTCAGCTTCAGCTTCAGCGTTTCTAGCTTCACGCTCAGCTTCAGCTTTTCTAGCTTCACGCTCAGCTTCAGCTTTCCTAGCTTCACGCTCAGCTTCAGCTTCTAGTTTCTTAACCTCAAGCTCATACTCACGGTCAGCTTTTCTAGCTTCACGTTCAGCTTCTACTTTCTTAGCCTCTAACTCCATTTTGTGTTGCCGTTCCGAAAGTTCAATATCTTTCAGTTTTTGCTGCCTTAGAAGCTCAGCTTCTTTAGCCGATGCTCAGCTTCTTTCTGCTTTTTGCGTTCCTGAATGTCCTCCCAACATTCCTTAAGCTCATCTTCCTCAACCCCTGAAGCCTGGATTGCAGCCACGAGCTCAGGCTTCCTCATGTACTTCTCAGTTTTTACCCCCAATTCCTCACACAATAATAGGAGGTCAGCTTTTAGCAATGATTTTAGGTCCATGGTGGCTGAGTTAATCAAATCTGTTATGCCGTTCCAAGATCTAGGCCTAGGTCAACACGCGTAATTTCGAACACCTAGCCACTGCGAACTTGGCGTGCCTCAAAAGAAAAAGCCACTTACCCGATCGACGCTCGAAGTATGAACCCAAACCCGCTGCAGGCTTCCAGTCTCCAGTTGATCCGAGATCCCAATGGCTGCCAACCAGTTGTCGCGATTATCCCACCGGCTCTGCTGCAAGTTGTCTCGATATCAGCTGTCGCGATATCGCACCCGTGCTGCTACCAGTTGTTGCGGACCTTCAGTGGGTGTCGTAGCGTAGCGTGGTCAAGAGGAATGACAACGACGAGCCTTTCTATAAAAAGAAC
>NZ_JAUMTJ010000193.1:0-942 GCF_032654765.1 Bradyrhizobium sp. 33ap4
CCGACTTCACTCGGGTTCCTTCAGCCCATCACGCAGCCATCGACTCCGTTTGAACAGATGGGGATGGACCTACTCGGACCCTTCTCTCGGTCGTCTTCGGGCAATCGCTGGATAATCGTCGCCACCGACTACCTGACACGATACGCCGAGACAAAAGCCCTGCCCCAAGGGACTGCTGCCGAAGTGGCGAAGTTCTTCATTGAAAGCATTGTACTTCGGCACGGAGCCCCCAAGACCATAATTACCGACAGAGGAACGGCGTTCACAAGCAGGCTCACCCAAGAAATCCTCCGACTCAGTCACACCGTTCACCGCCGGACGACGGCTTACCACCCGCAAACGAACGGCCTCACCGAGCGCCTCAACAAGACCCTCGCCGACATGATTTCGATGTACATCGACGTAGAGCACAGGACATGGGACGAAATACTCCCGTACGTCACCTTCGCCTACAACACGGCAGTGCAAGAAACAACCGGATTTACGCCGTTCCGCCTCGTACACGGGCGTGACGCATCAACAATGCTGGACGCGATGCTACCCCACGAGCCCAATGACGAGGAAAGCGACACACTGGACTTTACGCAACGAGCCGAAGAAGCCCGGCAGCTCGCCAGACTACGCATCGGACAGTAACAACGTATCGATACGAGAAGATACAACCTACGCCGACGAGACGAACACTTCAACCCGGGAGACTTGGTGTGGGTATGGACCCCAATTCGACGACGAGGTCTAAGCGAAAAACTACTTAAACGGTACTTCGGGCCATACAAAGTCCTTCGGCGCATAGGAGAACTGGACTACGAAGTTGTACCCGAAGGCACCTCCGCTCCACCTAAGTCGGATCGTAGCCATGTCGTTCTGTGAGCCAAGGAGTTGCAGTACAGTTTTGTCTTCCTAAGACCGCTTGGCCTCCGACTTGTGAGCCAAGGAGTTGCA
>NZ_JAUMTJ010000194.1:0-903 GCF_032654765.1 Bradyrhizobium sp. 33ap4
CCTTGGCTCACAGAACGACATGGCTACGATCCGACTTGCTAGATGATGACCACCCCATAGTCAGAACACTTGAGCCACCACCGAAGTGGTTCTTTCACCTCGTTGGAGAAGACAGTCTCTACACCTGCGCTGTGTGTGGTGGTTATAGAAGTCGTAACCCACTACACTATCTGGACGACAGACTAAGAAAATATTTGGGCTGCCTCCCGGGTGCGAAGAAGGGAGCCTAGATTGATCCCGAGGACAGGTTCACCCTCTTTGTGCAGTACAAGATGTACGTGGATCTCTTGCGTCTGCACGACTACATTAATCTCGGAGGCAGAAAGGTCGACTTTCGTCTCATCCTGAGAGCGATGCCTGTTCGTCTGCGTACATCGAGAGGAATGATCTCCAAAAAGATTAAACAGTTTGTCGCCTACAAAGTGAACCTAATCCAGAGGCACCGCCTGGGTGAAGACATCTCACCAATAATCATCAACGCAGGATTGGGTTGCCCCCTCATCAGACACTATTGGCAGCAACATACTAGCATCGATGTGACGGTGCACGCCAATAGCAAGAGGGAAGTGTCTACGCTCGAAGACAGATTCAGCAGAGCCCTCGCTTTATAAATAATAAAAGCCCGGGTGTACCCAAAGAACTCAGTCTCTGTCAGTTTTATTATCCGTAAGTCGTTACGTACAAGGTTCTTGGAAAAGAGGGATACACAGGAGTCTAAACTGTAGCCGTTGCATAGACGACTAGCGAAAAAGGCGCAAAAGAGTCCGCAGAACGATGAATAGAGGCTCTGTAGACATTTCTCGTTGAATTCGTCCACAATAAGCCGTCGCAATGGGCGTTCGACGGGGGGTAGACCGAAGGAGTCGAAGTATACGAACCGATCCTCAAGTCGGATCGTAGCCA
>NZ_JAUMTJ010000195.1:0-886 GCF_032654765.1 Bradyrhizobium sp. 33ap4
AAGCCGCTGATCCCGATGCGGCACACGCTCTCGGAGCTGACCGGGCCGGTCTATGGTCATGAGACCGTGCGCGCGCACGACAACGACCTCACCATCCAGGCCAGGGGCGAGCCGCTCGGCGAGCGCATCATCGTGCACGGCTATGTGCTCGACGAGGACGGCCGCGGCGTGCCAAACACCTTGGTCGAGCTGTGGCAGGCCAATGCCTGCGGCCGCTACATTCATGTCGTCGATCAGCACCCGGCGCCGCTCGATCCCAACTTCACGGGTGCCGGCCGCACCCAGAGCGATGCCAAGGGCTATTACAAGTTCATCACCATCAAGCCCGGCGCCTATCCCTGGGGCAATCACCATAACGCCTGGCGGCCCGCGCATATCCACTTCTCGGTGTTCGGCCACGCGTTCGTCTCGCGGCTGGTGACCCAGATGTACTTCCCGGGCGATCCGCTGTTCCCGTTCGATCCGATCTTCAACTCGGTGACGGACGAGAAGGCGCGGGCGCGGATGATCTCGTCGTTCGATCTCGAGAACACCAAGCCGGAATGGGCGCTGTGCTACCGCTTCGATATCGTGCTGCGCGGGCAGAGTGCCACGCCGATGGAGACCAAGTAACGTGTCGAACCCGCGTCCTGATGGAATCACGCCTTCGCAGACCGTCGGCCCCTATTTCAAGTATGGCCTGACGCCGAACGGCGAATATGAATGGAACGACGCTTTTACCAACAACCTTCTGACGCCTGACGTCTCGGGTGAGCGCATCCGCGTCGAGGGCAAGGTCTATGACGGCGACGGCGCCGTGATCCCGGACTGCATGCTGGAGATCTGGCAGGCCGATAGCCAGGGCCGCTTCTCCGATCCGCAGGATGCGCGCGCGCTGCCCAATTCG
>NZ_JAUMTJ010000196.1:0-877 GCF_032654765.1 Bradyrhizobium sp. 33ap4
TCGAAAGCACCCGGTTCTTTCCCGAAGTCATGACTGGTTTCCGCCAAGGGAGGTCGGCGATAGACAGTGTAATCGATCTCGTTACTACCGTGCAGCAGGCAAAGGCTGATGGACAAATCACTGCTGCTGTATTCCTGGATGTGGCGAAAGCCTATGACAGCGTCCTTCACAGTGTTGTTGTGGCGACACTCGAAGAAGCAGGTGTAGGAGGTAACACACTTTCATGGATTCAGGATTTCCTGTCCAACCGGTCCTTATTTGTCCGCACTACTGAGGGAGATACGACCTCCTACCCTGTCAGCCGTGGCATCCCGCAGGGAAGTGTACCCAGTCCACTATTTTTGAATGTTGTTATGGCTTCTCTTCCTGCCCAACTGCGAAAGCATACCCGTATTACGCTCTATGCCGATGATATTTGCATCTCGACATCCGCTGTCCGACGTGACACACTCCAACGTCGCCTGCAGCATGCTCTCCATGACATCGTATTGTACCTTGCCGACCGTGGATTATCCGTGTCGCCAAGCAAAACGGTTGCCATGGCGTTTACACGGCGTTCTTTTCAGAGGTACCCACTGTACGTGGCAGGGTCGCCGCTGAAGTTTGTGACGCACTACAAGTACCTAGGAGTTACGGTAGACCGTGGGCTGACATGGTCACGACACATCAGGACGATGTCTGACAGGAGCAAAGTGTACATCAACGTGCTGCGACACATTTCGGGGGCGTCATGGGGCCCGTGCTACGGTGATCTCCGTCGGGTCTACTCTTCCCTGATCCTGGGTGCTATACGATATAGCTTACCAGTATTGTATGGGTTGAATAGCAGTGCAGAACGAGAGCTTCTGAACATCCAGGCCCGTAACCTTCGAGTCTG
>NZ_JAUMTJ010000197.1:0-868 GCF_032654765.1 Bradyrhizobium sp. 33ap4
CTTCCTAAGACCGCTTGGCCTCCGACTTCTCTGGCAGAACCCCCGCCAGCGTTTCCGGTCTTCTCGCTTAAGCTCCTTCCCTACTTTAGCCTTCATTCGGCGGTATTCCATGATGTCCGATAGTTGTCCAGTGCGACAAGCTCTTTTCTCGGCTCGATGACGTAACGCCCTCAGGCGATCGATCGTTAGAGAAAGGCCAATATGTCCTGTCACCGGTTTCGCCCGCACAGTCGCACTGTCCATGCTTTGGCGAACAACCTGCGACAGCTCCTCCGGTGACATGCCAATATATACAGATCTCCTGAGACCTTCCCGGAAAGCACTCCAGTTCATAAATGAGATTACTCCGCCGGCCAACGATCCAGACAGTCGGTCGTGCGAGATATACAGAGGAAAATGATCACTACCTCTCGTGTCAGCATCCGTAACACACGATAAATGCCTAGACACACCCGCGGAGCACCACGATAAATCCAGTGCGTCCAGGCACCTCGGCGACCTCATATAAGTTGTCGTGCGGTTGTTTAACAAGCACAAACCTCGACTTTCCATGATGTCCAGCAATCTCCTTCCTCTTGCATCAATTCTCCGGCTTCCCCAAGCGGTGTGGTGAGCATTGAAATCTCCAAGTATTAGCACATGTGCTCCAAGTGAATCAAGTAACTGTTCCAGCTGAGCCCAAGGCACCCTACCTGCAGGACGCAGGTATATGCTGACAATCGTTAAAAGCAGGGCTCCAAGGCAGACCCTGCAGACGACATAATCCAGCCACCGTTGACAACATGGTCACTGACGCTGCAACCAGGTCGCTACGGACATACAATGCTGTCATACTCTCTGAAGACACGTCAGATCGATGAACTCTGTA
>NZ_JAUMTJ010000198.1:0-853 GCF_032654765.1 Bradyrhizobium sp. 33ap4
GTAGCCATGTCGTTCTGTGAGCCAAGGAGTTGAGTGTTATAGTTGTCTTCCTAAGACCGCTTGGCCTCCGACTTAGCTACCGGATCGCGCGCGGGCTCGACCGGTCGGGCATCGCTCCCGGCGAGAAGGTCGCGATCCTGTCCGGCAACGATCCGCTCGCTTTCGCCTGCGTGTTCGGCATCTCGCGCGCGGCTGCCGTGTGGTGTCCGATCAATCCGCGCAACGAGGCGACCGAGAACAAGTTCATCCTCGATCAGTTCGATTGCAGCCTGCTGCTGTTTCATTCCAGCTTTGCGCCGATGGTCGAGGCGGTCCGGCAGGACCTGCCCAAGCTGCGCGCGCTGGTCTGTCTCGACGCCGAGCTGCCGTTCGCGCCGTCATTCGAGCGCTGGCTCGGCGGGCTTACTGATGATGTCTATCAGCGCGCCACGATCGACGATCTCGCGATGATCCCGGGGACCGGCGGCACCACCGGCAAGCCGAAGGGCGTGATGCTGTCGGGACGCAACATCGAGGCGATGACCGCGCTGACTCTGATGGGCTATCCGTTCAAGGGCCGCCCGATTTATCTCGCGCTGGCGCCGCTGACGCATGCCGCCGGCGTGCTCTGTTTCCCGATCATGACGTTGGGCGGCCGGGTCGTGATCATGCACCACCCTGACATCGGCGAGTTCCTGGCGCTGATCGAGCGCTACCGCGTCACCCACACCTTCCTGCCGCCGACCGTGATCTACATGCTGCTCGATCATCCCGGGCTCGACGCGGCCGATCGCAGCTCAAGTCGGATCGTAGCCATGTCGTTCTGTGAGCCAAGGAGTTGAGTGTTATAGTTGTCTTCCTAAGACCGCTTGGC
>NZ_JAUMTJ010000199.1:0-852 GCF_032654765.1 Bradyrhizobium sp. 33ap4
TAGGTGGTGTGGACACTTATCGCAGCCATAGGACGATGGCAGCGAGAGTGACGACGGCCCGGTAATTCCGGGCGGTCTTTTCGAAGCGGGTTGCGACGCGTCGGAACTGCTTGAGCTTGCTGAAGCAGCATTCCACGAGATGGCGCTGGGCATAGAGATGTTTGTCGAGCGGATATTTGAGGGCTCGCGAGGGGTTGTTGGGGATGACGGCGAGCGCCTTTTTGGCGGCGATGTCTTGGCGCAAACGATCGGCGTCATAAGCCGTATCGGCGATGACGACCTCGGCGGGCAGCCCCTCGATTAATGCAGCGGCTTGTGGTGCATCGCCCTTCTGGCCCGCGGTGAGCGTGAACCGCACGGGGCATCCCAAGCCGCGTACGGCCATATGTATCTTCGTGCTCAGGCCGCCGCGCGAGCGCCCGATCGCTTGATCTTCAGACCCCCTTTTTTCGCCCCGGCGGCGTGCTGATGCGCCCGGACAATGGTGGAATCGACGATCAGATATTCGAAGTCCGGATCCTCGGACATCGCCTCGAAGATGCGGCACCAGACACCCTTGCGGCTCCATCGACTGAACCGCCGGAACACGCTGTTCCAATCTCCAAAAGCCTCCGGAAGATCACGCCAAGGAGAGCCCGTACGCACGATCCAAAGCACACCTTCCACGAACATCCGGTTGTCCCGCCCGGTCGAGCCCTTCTGATCGGGCCGGCCTATGATCAGCGGCGCCATGCGCTCCCAGGCCGCGTCGCTCAACACCAAACGCTCCATCACACCCAAGGCCGCCTCCCAAAAAGAAGCCTTGAATCTGATTTGCTCTCAAAAGGGAATCCTTAGAGTCCACACCACCTA
>NZ_JAUMTJ010000200.1:0-839 GCF_032654765.1 Bradyrhizobium sp. 33ap4
GTTCGGTTAAATTATTTAGCGTGTATGGTCTTCAAATGGCTCTCGCGTATACTAATACAGCCCTAACGAAGGCCACAACCTTATTATCGTAATTTCCGTATTTCAACGCGCTAATTAGCGGATATAGCCCTAGCTGCTACAGCATCTACGTGTCACGACAAATTACTAGTGAAAATGACTCGTGCAATATTTATGCTCTGTAGCCACTGACAAAGTGGCGCCATCAAAAGTGCAGTCGAATTCAAGCGGAGACCGCTTCTTCCTAGTTGTCACTATAACGGTTTCGTCAGTATTACAAACCATTTTGTCACGCACCCCTGACACAAAATCTAATGTCATTGAGTGCAGTTTGATCAGAAACAGAATTTACCCCATTATAGACACACAGCGGTCCCGGAAAGCCGAATTTTTACGGAAACGCCCTACTCAACATCATTAATATAACACAGAAAAGCTAACGGGCTGAGGGACGATCCCTGCGGTACTCCCGAACAAACGGGCAAATTAAGTGTCCGATAAACCCTGTACTGCATACAGTGCTCCCCGACACTGAGGTGTATTCAGCTAACCAGCGTCTCCTCCTCTAAAAAGTTGTAAGAGCAGCTTTCCGCGAGCCAACTTTATGGAAGCTTTACAAGAAGGACGCCAAGCTGCCTGTCAGTAGTGCTAGCTAGATCGCGGACGACATCTATTAACTGAGCTGATATAGGACAAACAATCGAGAAACCATGCTGCATTCCAGATGTGTTGTGTTCCGTAGACAGTAAGTCAGGAAGCAGTTGTTACGAGGATGCCAGAGAGACTCGCCCAGTTTATAATACTCGGTTAAGACGACGTTC
>NZ_JAUMTJ010000201.1:0-823 GCF_032654765.1 Bradyrhizobium sp. 33ap4
CTGCGCAAGGCCGAGTGGGTCGTCTACGCAAAACGGCCGTTCGGCGGGCCGGAGGCGGTACTGGCCTATCTGTCGCGTTACACCCACCGCGTCGCCATCGCCAACAGCCGCCTGATCGCCTGTGACGAGCGCGGCGTCGCCTTCAAGTGGAAGGACTATCGGATCGAGGGCCGCGATCGATACAAGCGCATGACGCTCGGAACCTTCGAGTTCATCCGCCGCTTCCTCATCCACGTGCTGCCCAAGGGCCTGCACCGCATCCGCCACTACGGCCTGTTCGCCAAAAGCACGTGCGCCGCCAACATCGCCCGCGCCCGTGAGCTGCTCGCCGTTGCAAACTCCCAAGGCGAGCCTACCAGTGTCCCAGAGGCCAACAAGCCGAGGTGTCCATGCTGCGGCGGCTGCATGATCATCATCGAGGTCTTCGCCCGCGGTGCAATGCCACGGCATCGGCCGACAGCTCCAACGAACCGCATCAGGATCGACACCTCATGATCGCGTCACAGTCCTGCAAATCTCCGCGTCACGCTCGCCCTCTCTCGACCGGCCACGATAGAACTCGCCAAGATATCCACCACACGATCGCAACTCGTCCGACGATCTATCGAGCTTGACGCCATCTGTCGCTCATTCGGCAGCTGCATCACCCTTGCACTGCTCGTGGCGCAGGCTCGATCCACATCAGCCAGCTCGCCCGCGGCACTCAAATCCCCATAGCCGCTGCCGCACCGCCCCACGTCCCTTAGGCGCGGTTTCCTTGTATGGGCTTTGTCAAGGGAGGCGTTTAAATAGGCGATAGGTCGGCGCATCTTTTCCTTCGTCA
>NZ_JAUMTJ010000202.1:0-814 GCF_032654765.1 Bradyrhizobium sp. 33ap4
TTCGGCAGCTTGATCACGAAATCATCATGGCCGCACACCGAGACGCGGGTACGCACGTGGTCGCCCAGATAGATCACCTCCGCAACCCGCGCGATGAAGACATTGGGCAGTGAGCCCGGAGGCGGGTTCAGCTTCACCCGCTCGGGCCGCAACGACAGCACCGTCGGCCGGCCGATCGCCTCGACATTAATCGCTAGCGCCTGCACGTTGCCGGCGCCAGGGATCTCCACGTTGCAGGTCGTGCCATTCATCGCCACGATCTTGCCGTGCAGCCGGTTGTTCTCGCCGATGAACTGGGCGACGAAGGCGTTCTGCGGCCGCTCGTACAGCTCGGCGGGCGCGGCGAGCTGCTGGATGACCCCGTCGTTGAACACCGCTATGCGGTCCGACATCGTCAGCGCTTCGCCCTGGTCATGCGTCACATAGACCACGGTGACGCCGAGATCTTCGTGGATGCGCTTGATCTCAAGCTGCATCTGCTCGCGCAGCTGTTTGTCCAGCGCCCCGAGCGGCTCGTCCATCAGCACGAGCTTCGGATCGAAGACCAAGGCGCGGGCAAGCGCGACGCGCTGTTGTTGGCCACCGGAAAGCTGACCGGGCCGGCGCTTGCCATAGGCGCCGAGCCGGACCATGTCGAGCGCCCGCTTGACCTTGGCCTCGATCTCGGCCTTGCCGAGCTTGCGGACCTTGAGCGGGAAGGCGAGGTTCTCCTCCACGGTCATGTGCGGAAAAAGCGCGTAATTCTGAAACACCATGCCGATGTCGCGCTTGTGTGGAGGCATGTTGTCGATCGAGCGCCCCTCCAGAAGAATCC
>NZ_JAUMTJ010000203.1:0-805 GCF_032654765.1 Bradyrhizobium sp. 33ap4
TATAGGTTCAAATATACACAGGTTAGCTGCAGAGCTGGGCAAGGCTCTCGCGGGCCAGGTCGAATCGTGGTGCACATTCCAGGCTCAAGAGCGCACTATTAAGCCGGCCTCGGTAGCTCAGTCGGTAACGCGTTGGCTTGCTGAGCTCAAGATCGCGGGTTCGATCCCGGCCGAGGGCGGCAGCAATGTGGGGGAGGTAAACATTGCTTCCAACGCCGTGTGTCGGAGATTTCTGGCGCACGTTAAAGATCCCCAGGTGGTCGAAATTATCCGCAGCCCTCCCCTGCGGCGGCGCAGCATGGCCTTAGTTGCTCTTGAGCCGTAAAAACCCCAATCATTATTATTATTATTATTTTTCTCAAAATTGTCCTATATGTATAAAAGATGTGTACTTTGAGTGCACATCTTTGCTCACCTGCGTAACGTTGGGTCACCCATGGTGATGAAACACCGAGTCATCGTCATCGAATTAAAGTGTTGTTGTTGCTGTTGCTCGATCGTCGTTAACGGGGAACTGCGATCGAAAATTCAAGATGGTGCCTCGAGACAACGACGAAGGAAGTAAGTGAAGTCCACGAATATGTTGGCATACCAGCGCCGCTAAGAGGGCTACAATGTTTGATATCATGGCAGCATTGAGATGAGTGAAATGAATTCGTGCTATGCCTTCTGAGAGTCACCGCAACTGCGCCAACCAAGCTTACACCCCTAGTATTCTATACA
The DNA here is from genome assembly GCF_032654765.1 of Bradyrhizobium sp. 33ap4. Lineage (NCBI taxonomy): Bacteria > Pseudomonadati > Pseudomonadota > Alphaproteobacteria > Hyphomicrobiales > Nitrobacteraceae > Bradyrhizobium > Bradyrhizobium sp. 33ap4. Next base: position 724 of record NZ_JAUMTJ010000203.1, read on the forward strand.
CTGTGCCGGAATCTGTGCCACTGCATTATTCATTGCATTAAATCGTCATCCGACGGATTGAGGTGAGTACGGAATCGTGACC
>NZ_JAUMTJ010000204.1:0-802 GCF_032654765.1 Bradyrhizobium sp. 33ap4
GCTGCAGAGACGCCACTTCTTGCTGCACCGAGTCAATCTGTCGCGCCCCAAAACCGTGTAGACACGCTAGTGCGAAACCAGGGACCCATAACCACAGACGATCATCGTGAAAGACAATGGAACGACGAATCCCGTTCACGACATCCGCCGCGGGTTATGGGTCCCGGCCTTCGCCGGGACGACGGCGGAATATGCTCGCCTTGCGTCTAACCCGATCGCTTGTTGCTGGTGTTCTGGGTCAGATTACCGTGCGCGGCCTGCTCGCGGATGTTGTGCTTCTCGTCGTCGCGATGCCCCTTGGTGGTGTCGATGGGAACGCTCGGGGTGCTGCCGGGGCCCTTGTGGCTCTTGTTGTCGTCGGGAACGGGCTGGATGGTCTTTGTCTTTGGTTTCGTCATCATCGTCTCCGTTACGCATGGAGACAACGCGGCCGGGACGGACGGCGTTCCCGGAATGTGCTTCACGTTTCTGGAGATGTGGCTTCACAGCTGATCCTACAGCTTCTCCTGCTGCGCGGGCTGTGACTGCGGCTGCTGCTGGCGCTGCTGCTTGGCGTGATGGCGGCCGTAGAGGCAACCGGCGGCGGCGCCGAGCATGCCGTGATGGCCGGCATAATGACCGGCGACGCCGCCGACGATCGCGCCCTTGATGCAACCCTTGGCGTCGGCAGGCGACGCCAAGGCGAGCGCGCTGACGGCAATGACGGACGCGAGAACAATCGATTTCGTCGTTCGTGAAGAACTGGCGCCGGCGCCCGGCTTAAGCGGTGTTTCGAGCCGGGACGGTCTCGAAGAAGGCTCGG
>NZ_JAUMTJ010000205.1:0-797 GCF_032654765.1 Bradyrhizobium sp. 33ap4
TGTTTAAAACCAACGACGCCGTCTGTCGGAGATTTCCGGCGCACGTTAAAGAACCCCAGGCGGTCGCGTGGGTGTACCGAGGGGGGCAAGGGGGCCGTGCCCCCCCCCTGGAACTCCAAGGTCACCAACTCTCTACTTATTTTGAAACTTTACCATAAATATGCTGCCTAAGAATGAAGATGACTGCGTCTTGAAGAATCAAATTGATTTTTTTCTTTTCAAATCCACAATTTGCTGTTTTTGAATTAATGGGTCATCCTTTTGCCTACGGAATGTGCAGCGAAAAAGAAGCATTGTTACACGATCACCTCCTCCTGGAGCGAGAACGCTTTCATCGCTTCAGCATAAGCGCCCTCCAATGTTCGCGCCACGAACTCCGGCGGATCAAGGTATCCGTGTGGAAAAGTTTGGTTGCGGTTTCCTTCGCGACTCGAACTACGAAGCGAAAGTCATTGTACCAACGTGACGCATTTGCAGTTTACGCAACTTTCGGCTCAGTCGACGCCCAAGACACGATGCACATTGAATAGGTGAGTTCGACTTGCCTAGCTGATGATGATGATGATGATTGGAGCCACGACCAAACGGCAGCCATTCTGCGCCAAACGCACGATCAACCATGACACGTGTAGGCACCGAAAATGTGAAAACGAAGGTGATAATAAAAACGGGGGTCATACTTAAAAGGAACTCGGTGACAAGCATAAAATCAAGTAGTGATAACGTAAAACCTATATCATACTTAAAATACCAACACTCGAGATGAACTTCATGACACGCTTAAAATCAATCAATGA
>NZ_JAUMTJ010000206.1:0-790 GCF_032654765.1 Bradyrhizobium sp. 33ap4
CAGACCTGTTGCTGCGAGGTGCAGAGCACAAGCAGCAGGCAATGCTGATGGACAGGGGCACAGATGCCGAGGTGACACCAGCTGACAGTGATGACTTCTTCATTTTTGAGTGTCCTTCGCCAAGCACAAGCTGTGGTAACACTGGAGCCCACCTGGACGTGTTAATGTTTTTATATGATCCCAGGGCAGACGCAGCTATGCTACATGGCTTGCCGGTAGTACGGAGAGTGTTCGTGAAATACAACACAAGCCTTTGCCCTACAGCACCTGTAGAACGACTTTTTTCTTTGGCGAACCTTATGCTACTACCGAATAGACGGCGTCTGGATGACGGCATTTTTGAAAGCTGCTTCTCTTATAAAAGTCAACCTGAAAACGCAATAAATGTATTTTTACACTGTTGCTACTTTGTGAGTGTCTAGCAGCATATCGTGATAACATTACAGTTAACCCGTATGTTTTGCTTACTGGATGTATCTACGGGAGTATTCAGGGTATTTAAATACGGTATTTATATTTTGTATTTAAATACCCCATTTTCAAAGTATTTACCACGAGTATCTGAATACTCCTAAAAATTTATCTTGTATTTATATTTAGATACATGAAAAATGTATTTATGCCCATCTCTGTGACAGAACCGCCGCTGGAGCTTCTCTTTCATCGCATTTGTCATTCTTCTGCATGGGTCTGGCAGGTCCTGATTCCCAGGTCCTGACGCGAGAGAGCTCTCGGGCGATGATCTCTGCCGTATGGCGCTCCTCCCACGCGAAGCAGTCGAGCAGCCGCG
>NZ_JAUMTJ010000207.1:0-784 GCF_032654765.1 Bradyrhizobium sp. 33ap4
TTGGTAATTTAGGTGTTCGAAGGCTCTTCTTCTTCGGTTTAGCGAAAGGATATGTCAGACCTCCGAGAGTTCCAGAGGGGGATGATAGTTGGTGCGCGCCTGGTTGGGGCGTCTGTGACCCGAGTTGCTGGATTGGTGGGCACGTTGAACTCTACTGTTTCGTTGGTCACGTCACAGTATGCGAAGACCGGCAAAACATCTGCGGACCGAAGTAGCTGCGGTCGGAAGTCAAAGCCCGACGCGAGGGACAGAAGAGCACTTCGTCAAATTGTGGACAGAAAACACAAAACTACGGCTCCACAGGTCACTGCAGAGTTGAATACAATTGACATGAATGTTGTTCATGATTTATATTTGTCCATTCCTCGACGTATTTCAGCTGTATTATGTGCAAAAGGAGGTCCTACTCGATATTAAGAAAATAACGTGTGTTGTGTAGTTGGTGTTCGAGTTATTTTGTCCAACCCCTGTAGATGCAATGAACCCCTCCCAGGCAAGCAGGTCTTTATCTTGCGCGGTTTCACTTGCACTGGGGATAGGCGCAATTACCGTCTCAATAGCAGCAAAGACCAAACGATCTATCATACTATATGACTATAGTGGCGACTGTTATTATTACGGAGAGCCTCGGTATGAGGCGGCGGTAAATTGCGAGCGTTACCCCGCTTATTGGGCTTGATAGCTGCCTCCCCTCCCTCCCCCTCCCGCGCCCGCTGACGATAAGGGACGGAGAGCATCCCTTTCAGGTTAGAAACCCCGCGGGCGCTCCCTGGGTTTGATAGAG
>NZ_JAUMTJ010000208.1:0-776 GCF_032654765.1 Bradyrhizobium sp. 33ap4
GACTTGTCTTACTAAGGAACGACATGGCTACGATCCGACTTCGGGGTGGAAACGGTGTGGTTTCTCGGCTTAGTGCAGGTGCCTCCAACACTGTCACAGCACATGGACCTAGACCTTCTGGACAGTTGTTCCTTTTTGTCTTGTTGGTTCTCTTTTTTCGCACTGTTGCTGTTGTACACTGTTTTTGTAATGCTGACGACAGAGCGACTATTGAACAAGACGGGTGAACAACTCCAAGTAACCAGCTCTTGCTGCATTCACTCGTATGAAAACACGCGTGTATTGGGAAGGGGCAAGAAACTTTGCACGAAAATGAAGGACAACGTAGCGATGGCATGTAAGATGAAAACGCTAGGAATACATCTCGTAGGCCGCAGGTTGCATGTCGTACACGGTGATCATCCCGGTCCGAGCTGACTCGAAAGGGTGGGAGACCATGCGCTGCGCTCTTGCCTGCAAAATATTCTTCGCGCCGAGTTTCAGAGGTTGAGTGCGGCTGTCAGGTGTATACTGTGTACCCTGACAGGAACCAAAGTTGATTCCCATGATTTTCATGCGGCATCGGGAGGTGATGAGAGTTGGATGTACGGCAGCGACATTGAGACGAAAGTCCAATCATCACAATGGGTCGGCCATGGATATCCACGCCCATAAAAAGCACGGCAGTCCCGATCCAATGTCAAGCACATGATCGCAGTTTTCTTTGACTTTAATGGCATTGTGCATTTTGAATTTTTGCCTCGAGGAGAAACAGTCAACCATCAGTACTACGAAGG
>NZ_JAUMTJ010000209.1:0-769 GCF_032654765.1 Bradyrhizobium sp. 33ap4
CAAAGCTCGCACCAAACTGGGGCGCGCCTATCCAGGCATACCCAAAGAGTCAAAATCACTGTGACGAGCTACTAGTGGTCATCGAGCAGCCTGGCGGCGGTTTCCTGGTCGAGATCACGCCTCTCGGGGGCGGTCAAACCGTCATGACGATGACCTATCAGAGCACGCAGGAAGCGATTTCCGGGCGTTCCACTCACAATGTCGAATGCGGTTCGGTGGGGCTGATGAGTGCCGCATTCGTCAGACGAACAAGCTTCGGCCACGTTCGTTCCTGGCAGTCATAGAAAAGGCCCCAGCACCTCTGGGGGCCCTAGGGGCCGGTGCTGGGGCCATCTCTTGATCCGCCGTCTTATCTTGGAAGGCCGGCAAGCTCGATACTGCGCCCCTCTCTAAGCCTCCCGCAATGGCCGCTTTTTCCTAAAAAATGCGCGGCATACGAGGAACCTCGAGGGGACGAAAGAATCTAATTGACGCTTCTGGTCAGCCAACCGCCCCCCGATTGCCAGAAGAAAACCCGTATGGCTCGGGTTGGCGGCCCCTAGGTTGGGGCCGCTTGCAGCGAAGGTGTGATCGCTTCATTCACATAGATGTCGCTGGCGTCCTACACGTTACTTGCGAGGCTGGTTTTCACAGGTGGCGGTTGCAGTGGAATTTATTGGACGCCCGATGCGAGGCGCCTTGGCAAGGCCTTGGTCGTTCGTGAAGAACTGGCGCCGGCGCCCGGCTTAAGCGGTGTTTCGAGCCGGGACGGTCTCGAAGAAGGCTCGGA
>NZ_JAUMTJ010000210.1:0-767 GCF_032654765.1 Bradyrhizobium sp. 33ap4
ATACCCACGCCCACCAGTTCAAACGCGCCCGGCGGCAGCTCAAGTTCCTGCGGACACGGCTTGGCCGGATCATCCGCGACATCCGCCGCAAGATTGATGGCGATACGGTGCTGGAAGCTCGCTTCGGCCCGTTGCTCGGTTTAGCGCAGCAGGTGCGCAGCCAGGATCAGCATCAGCGCGGTCCGAAGGTCTATGCGTTACATGCTCCGGAGGTTGAGTGCATCGGCAAGGGTAAAGCCCGCGCGCCCTACGAGTTCGGCTGCAAGGTCAGCATCGCCACCCCTGTGACGTCTCCGAAGGGCGGCCAGTTCGTGCTCCATGCCAAGGCGCTGCATGGCAATCCCTTCGATGGGCACACGCTCGGTCCCGTAATCGCCGACATGGAGAAGCTCACCGGGGTGGAGGCTCGCGGTATCCACGTCGACAAAGGATATCGCGGTCACAACCACCCGCATCGGTTCAGGGTCTGGATCTCGGGTCAGGTCCGCCGCGTCACAGCTTCCATCCGTCGCGAGATGAAGCGTCGCGCGGCTGTCGAGCCCGTCATCGGCCACGTCAAGGCCGAGCACCGCATGGACAGAAATTATCTCAAGGGACGCCTCGGCGACCGCATCAACGCTGTTCTCGCCGCTGCCGGCTATAACTTCGGCCTGCTGCTGCGATGGCTCGCAGAGCTCTTGCGTGTCATCATCCGAGCCTTCTTCGAGACCGTCCCGGCTCGAAACACCGCTTAAGCCGGGCGCCGGCGCCAGTTCTTCACGAACGAC
>NZ_JAUMTJ010000211.1:0-763 GCF_032654765.1 Bradyrhizobium sp. 33ap4
GTATTTACGTTGGGTCGTCGTGTTGTTTTTCATTCCTACGTGGCATCTCCAACGTCAAACTGTACGGTATTCTGCAGAAGACTGCCTTGAAGAAAGCTATCAATGAATTACCGTAATCCGAGCTACCAGTGCGACGAAGGAAACAAAAGCGGCGTGCCCGCGGCGTACCGCGGGGCACGCCGGGGAGGTCCTTGCTCGGCGCCGTCCACATTTTGTGTTTGACAGTCTGACTCGTTGAGTGGGATTAACACCTTTGTCTTCGGTAGACCCGCCGCCACCGCAGCCGTCGTGTTAGTGTATGGCCGTCCCGACAATGAGGCGCCTTATTGCTTCTCGTCTGCTTCGTGTGTGAATGCACCACTCGAACAACATGGTGCTTTACACCTTCCTTGGTGCTCGTAATCGTTGTCGAGCTCCCAGTGCGGTGACACTACGGGATGCCGACGGTTTGCGGTGTGCGTGGACGCAAAACTTGCTTGTTTGAGGTAGTGGCGTGCAGTTTCACAACCACATCGGAGGAGAGAGTGGCTGACGGCTATTGGCCGCGATTCCGATTGCTCCGAAAAGTTCATACGGGTCTGCTGTGTGCATTTCCCGCCTGGTGCGTGTACGAGGCAAGTGTAGCTCTTCGTCACCGTTTTAGTCTCCGAATGTAAGCGCCGCGACAGCGCCCAGACGTCTTGTCGACTCCGTACGTCCCAACACACCCACCCAGTTCTTCTGAAACGACCGAGGCTTGTATGACATGCCACATAACCTTATA
>NZ_JAUMTJ010000212.1:0-761 GCF_032654765.1 Bradyrhizobium sp. 33ap4
GACTTTTAGCGGCTCTCATCACAGAAACGCATCAATTGTATTCATAACACGAAACCTCTTTTATAGTGATCCTCATTGTAGAACCATCCCGCACAACGCCAGTTACATCATCATATTCAAAAGCGTTAGGTCGCAGCAGCAGATAGAACACTTTGGGAGACAAATATATGGAAGGAAAGGCGGTGATTATTTTCTGGACGCGTATCGCCAAGCAACTACCACTCCTCACGGGTATATAGTTGTTAATCTTCGCCCTGATTGTCATTCAGAGCAAAGACTCCGAACGGGAATTGTTCCAGGCGAGAAACAGTATATATTTCTGAAGCGAGAATGAAAAACCTTAGACGCCACTTAACCTTTCTGAAAGTTCTTGTCAACAGCACAGCTGCCCAGAGGTCAGAGATGCTCAGGTCCGCTAGTTGCGACGATGTCAAGGCTTTGGCCGAAGTCTGCTTGAATATCGTTCGCGGCAATATTCCGCTTTCTCCAGCGCTTTTCGGTCAGCTGAAGAAACACAAACGCATCATACGTCACATAGCTTGCAAGAAGAAGCATAAAAACCCGATGCAATTAAAACGCTACGTCAGTCACGAAGTTGGCGGGTTTATACCTAGTCTTCCTCTGCTCCTAACCGGGCTCACAAGCGTTCTCGGCGGAGTAGCCGGGCGAGCAATATCGAAAGCCTCAGGACTCTAAAGATGGCCAGGAAGATTGAACTACTAAATCCTGTCGAAAAGGCTTTAGAATCTCGTGAATCTGAC
>NZ_JAUMTJ010000213.1:0-741 GCF_032654765.1 Bradyrhizobium sp. 33ap4
TATGTTGTTCCAGAGCTGTCACTTAACGGCTCTGCGAGGCTATCACATCGTACGTCCCCCACCGCGGCGGAGCTCCATGGAATTCTTCTAGCATTACGCTTCATAGAGTCATTCAACCCTGCCAAATCATGGATCATCTACACCGATTCCAAGAGCGGACTGAAGGCTTTACAGCACGTTTTGGCGTCTGAGAGCCCCGTCGATATCGTCTGTGACGTCGTCATCGCTTACAACTGCTCTGTTGCCAACGGTCATGGCGTGATGCTTCAGTGGGTGCCCGGCCACTCTGGCATTGCAGGAAATATTGCAGCTGACGCTGCGACACTTCAGGCGCATCTGCGTACACCTCTGCATAAGGTGTATTTTACCCGCTCCGACGCAAAAAGTGTGCTTCTCTCCCTTCGTCAGCGGATCAGTGAGGATACGTGGGCGTCTTGCGAGGCGCGGACCTCTCTGCTCTTCCAACTTGACCCTGGTCTGTCCTTTCGGGTGCCACCTTCTGTACCCCGGCCACTTACAACCCTCATTCACCGGCTACGACTCAACGTTCCTTATAGCGCCCGGCTGCTGCACAAGATAGGGAAAGTGACGTCCCCGAACTGTCAGCAGTGTGGTGCTGTGGAGGACACCGAGCGCATTATACTGTCCTGTGAACGGTATTCCGTCGCACGCCGCCGATTGCAATCTTCGCTACAGCTCCTGGACAACCGTCCCTTCAGTCTCGCGAAGGTATTGGGCCCT
>NZ_JAUMTJ010000214.1:0-736 GCF_032654765.1 Bradyrhizobium sp. 33ap4
ATACATTGACATATACTGCTTGAGATCTCGGATCACCCTCTCTGCGAGCCCGTTGCCAGACGGATGATATGGTGACGAAGTCTTCAAGGTGATCCCCTTCTGCTCAGCCCATGATCGGAAACGCTTACTTGTAAATGCTGCTCCGTTATCTGACACCACACACTTTGTGTTACGAAACATTTCTCGTTCAAGTAGGGCCACTACGTTATTTATGCCTTCCTTTCCTGGTTTCGCTGCAACCATCCTAGTGCACTCGTCAATGGCAACGAGGAATGATTGAGTCCTCCCTGTCCCCTCAGACTTCTTTTTGAGCTCCGGGAAGTCTAAATGAAGTTTCAAAGGAGATGGCGAAATGTTTTGTCATCGTCATACGATCAGTAGGGGGCCTATATTTCGCTTTGTTGACCTGGCATTTAGGGCAGGAGCTGACGTACTCTCTTATGCCATTCTTCATGTGGCTCCAAGAAAAACGCTGCCGTATTTTGTGATACGTCCTCCAGAATCCATCGTGACCTCCAGATCCTGCGCTGTCGTGGTAGAGGTGCAGTATTTTCGGTACTAGGGTCTCAGGAATAAAGAACTTCTCCCCAACTTGTTGGAGATCCTCTGTGCCTTCCCATAGCTCAAGGTAGTTGGACCGAACAGCCTCCGGCGAATACATATTAAGCAGTCGCGAAGGTGCATCGGCATCGGTTAAATGTATGCTTGGTCTGTGCACAACTTCAAACTGAAAGTG
>NZ_JAUMTJ010000215.1:0-734 GCF_032654765.1 Bradyrhizobium sp. 33ap4
GCCATGTCGTTCTGTGAGCCAAGGAGTTGACACGAGACTTTGTCTTCCTAAGACCGCTTGGCCTCCGACTCGAAGAGCATTACGACTTCGACAACAATCTATCAAGAAAAGCCTATTTCTCCTTTTTGGAACAGCTAGCAGAGAAACACGTGCTGTATGAATATGCACGTTACAAGTCCGACGGCTTCATAATGCACTGGAATCTCGACCCGGATCAAGGCGCCGACTATCATCTGAATCCGATACGAAGAGGAAATGTTCGTCTTGAATTGAAGTTTAAACATGCTGTGAAGGAGCCAGTGACTGTGCTGTTTATGAGTGAAACATCTCGCATTCTCAAGATCGACAAGAATCGCACGGTTACTATAGACTGACATGTATGATTATGATATTGAAGCTCTGCTATCTAAAGACTCCTATGCCATGAGTATGTGTGCGGTGTTTGCGCATTAGATGAAGTGAAACCTTTACGAAGACCGTCGTTTGAAATTGTTAACTCTGACAAGCGAGGGAAACCTGGTCAACATTGGATGCTTTACATTAGGAATGCAGATGATAAGTGCGACTTTTTTATTCGTATGATCTGCCGCCGCTTGGAAAGGAACTGCAGCGCCTTGTGGTTGATGAATACAATGACAGGTGCCTTCAGAGTTTGTATTCTCCACAGTCTGGGCTCTACTGTTACTACTTTTCTAGTCAATTGTGTAGGGGTTACTCTCTCCAAAGCTGTCAAT
>NZ_JAUMTJ010000216.1:0-729 GCF_032654765.1 Bradyrhizobium sp. 33ap4
TAAGACCGCTTGGCCCTCCGACTTAGTTTAAGTGAATCATACTAGCTAAAAACAGGGTCCGGTGCAGACACAGCCTATGCATAAATAGGCAACATTTTCAACGGTTCCGCAGCCCAGGCGCTTGTAGGTAGAAAGACGATATTTGCTTGGTTATAATCTCTAATCAAAGCGTAATCTACCAACGAAAAGTTTTTTGCAAGATTCGTAGCCGAAAATTAGTTAAATAGCAAAAGCGCGCTAGCACCGTGCACAACCGCTATATACATACGCCGCTGTTAGACTTTAAACGGTTGTACAGGGATTACTGCTTAAGGTAGAAAGATTAAATTTGCTATGTTAGAATCTGTGAAGAAAGCGGAACAGAACGACAGCGAGATTTTTCCCAGATTAGTAGGCGAAAAGTAGTTAAAGAGCAAAAGCGCGCGATATCCTTATAGGCGCTGTATAAAGATAGGGTCAGTATTAAACTTTAAACCGTTATACAGGGATTACTGCTGAAGGTAGAAATATGAAATTTGCTCCGTTAGAACCTGTATTGAAAGCGCAACCGAACGACAGCGAGTATTCCCCCAGATTCGTATACGAAAATCAGTTAATTAGAAAAAAGCGCGCTACTTCCGTCTACCCGCTCTATATACTAACGGTCAGCATTAAACTTTAAATGGTACCACAGTCATTACCGCTTAAGGTAGGAAGATTAAATTTGCTGTCTTAGAATCTCTGAGCAAA
>NZ_JAUMTJ010000217.1:0-725 GCF_032654765.1 Bradyrhizobium sp. 33ap4
GCCGACTTGGTCCGTGTCTCAAGACGGGTCGGGTGGGTTACCGACCTACTCGCCGCAAACCAACCTGCGCCTCCGCGGGAAACCCATCACGCATGGTCTTAAGCCCAACAACGCACGCGAGCGCGAGGCTGCGAAGCGAAGCCGGAACCTACGTGCCGGTTGTTCGGGAATCCCGCGCCACGGTTTTGAGGACAGGCGGAAGCGGAGGTTAGTCCGCTTCCAAGGTTCATCCTCGGCAGGGTGGCGTTACTTCCGATCGGCTGGCTGTAACTCCCGCAACAGGTCTCTCCCGTCGAAGTCCACCTGCCGTCGCCCGAAAGTCGCACTTGTGGGGGTGCCCGTGCCGGCCGCGGCGTTCTACCGACGGCAGAAAGTGCGCCAGCGTTCACCCGGAGCCCCGCCCATTCCGGAAGACGAGGCCCGAAACGGACCCGTCCGCCGCCCATTGCCCGTGGCAATCCAGGATACTTACCGGCTGAATTCCGCCGCCCTCGATCTTCGAGGGCCCACCCGTTTCACTCTAAGCGGTTTCACGTACTCTTGAACTCTCTCTTCAACGTTCTTTTCAAATTTCCCTCACGATACTTGTTGACTATCGGTATCTCGGTAGTATTTAGCCTTAGATGGAGTTTACCAACTGCTTAGGGCTGCACTCTCAAGCAACCTGACTGTCGAGAGGTGCCATCTCACAAGACCAGGAGCAGAGACGGGCCTGGTACCCACTC
>NZ_JAUMTJ010000218.1:0-723 GCF_032654765.1 Bradyrhizobium sp. 33ap4
CTAGGTGGTGTGGACATTTATCGCATCCATAAGACGATGGCTGCGAGAGTAACGACGGCCAGGTAATTTCGGGCGGTCTTTTCGAAGCGGGTTGCGACGCGGCGGAACTGCTTGAGTTTTGAGAAGCAGCATTCGACGAGATGACGCTGGGCATAGAGATGCTTGTCCAGCGGATATTTGAGCGCACGTGACGGGTTGTTGGGGATGACGGCGAGCGCGCCTTTGGCAGCGATCGCCTGGCGCAAGTGATCGGCGTCATAAGCCGTATCCGCCATGACGACCTGGGCAGGTAATCCCTCGATCAATTCGGCGGCTTGCGGTACGTCGCTCTTCTGACCTGCGGTGAGCTTGAACCGTACGGGACATCCCAGGCCGCGAACGGCCATATGTATCTTGGTGCTCAGGCCACCGCGCGAGCGACCGATCGCCTGATCTTCAGACCCCCTTTTTTCGCCCCAGCGGCGTGCTGGTGCGCCCGGACGATGGTGGAGTCGACGATCAGATACTCGAAGTCCGGATCACCGGACATCGCTTCGAATATGCGCCACCAGACCCCCTTGATGCTCCATCGACTGAAGCGCCGAAACACGCTGTTCCAGTCTCCAAACACCTCCGGAAGATCACGCCAGGGAGAGCCAGTGCGCACGATCCAAAGTACGCCCTCCACAAACATCCGGTTGTCCCGTCCGGTCGAACCCTTCTGGTCAGGCCGGCCGATGATCA
>NZ_JAUMTJ010000219.1:0-707 GCF_032654765.1 Bradyrhizobium sp. 33ap4
AACCGAGTTACAGTTACAGTTACCTCACGAAGAACAGTAACTGAGTTACAGTTACAGCTGCTCTTCTAAAAATGTAACTAGTTACAGTTACCGACTGAAAGTAACTTAGTTACATTACAGTTACCTTTATTATTTAATATTATTATAATAGTGACTAAGACAAGGGTCACTTGTACTTGTCTCGCCCAAAACAACTCGAATTTCGTGGCGGAGGTCACGTTCAGGGTAGGGTAGCCTCGTGCCAAATTGCCAATGAGATCGCCAAGAAAGGTAAATGACAATCTTTTTGGGCCGACTATAGGAGGGAAGATGGGCGAGAAAACCAGCGTGGCCCGAATAACTTAGTCACAGTTACTTTTTAGAGTTACTTTCACCAAAATAGTAACTAGTTACAGTTACAAGTTACCGTCTCAAAAAAGTAATTAGTTGCTGTAACTAGTTACTTGTAACTTAGTTACTACCCAAGTCTGCACGTATTGTGTAGTGGTACTCGCTTTAGCGCAGGCGTCTTCTTGGGTTCTGTTCGTTTATTTCTTTCCCATAGACGGAAATTGGAACGGTTAGGACAGCATCTTCATTCAGACGGTGGTTGCCTGCTCTGAGCCGCCGACACGAGTGCTGCAGCCAACAGCAGGAGCTGCAGTGCTGGCCGTACGTATTTCCGAAGAAGAAGCGTTGCGAGCCAGTTCCCATTCGCCCTCAGGCAG
>NZ_JAUMTJ010000220.1:0-705 GCF_032654765.1 Bradyrhizobium sp. 33ap4
ACGACCCAAGGAGCGATGTCCCGACCTGCGTCGAGATGACGGCCGCGAACGTCAATGACATCGAGATCGGCCGACAGACCCCAATCCAGCCCGCCACCACCTATGTGTTTGACAAGGGCTATTGCCGTTTCGACTGGTGGCAGAAGATCAATGATAGCAAGGCTTTCTTCGTTACCCGGGCGAAGACGAGCATCCGTCTTCGCTCGCTCAGGCATCGCGCCATCCGCAAGCGTAACGGGGATGGCTTCGAAATCCTTGCCGATGACGAGGTGAAGCTCACCAGCAAGGGCGATTCGCGCCTTCCAATCCCGCTCCGCCGCATCAAGATCAGACGCGAGAAAGGCGGCAAGATCACACTCCTGACCAACGACCTTGCCCGTAGCGCCGTCGAGATCGCCGCCCTCTACAAGAGCCGATGGCAAATCGAGCTGCTGTTCCGCTGGATCAAGCAGCATCTCGATATTCGCAAGTTCCTCGGCGCCAACGACAACGCGATCCGCCTTCAGGTGCTCGCTGCGATGATTGCCTACCTGCTGCTGCGCATCGCCGCTCACACCAACTGCATCAAAATGCTCCCGCTCAGGTTCGCCGAACTCGTCGGCCAGCTCCTGCTCACGCGTCGATCCCTCGCTGCCATCGACAAACCTCCGCCCATCAACCCCAGCCGTCGGAAATCAACCATCTCACCTGACCAGATGGAGCTCC
>NZ_JAUMTJ010000221.1:0-686 GCF_032654765.1 Bradyrhizobium sp. 33ap4
CCATGGGTGAGGTATGTGCGACCAATTCTGAGACGCGCCTGAGTAACTTCGCGGAGGCGATCCACGTGTGCAGTGGACGGCGACCGCCCTATGTGTCGTTTTACAAGGTGAAGATTATTCTTATTCTGTGTATCCCAAAAGGACTGCTATTTCCGAAAGAACGCTCGTCTGACGAACGGTGTTAAGTCCTGATGTGGAATCCCCTGCCGACCTTCGCAGTTTGATATTGTCACGGATGGAATCGGCGAGACAGACGGCGAGTGATCGGAAAACGCTTTATTCAGCTGCTTGGCTGGACAGCGTAAACACGGAATGCCCTTCCCGGCCTCGGGAGAAGCTTTTTAAAGGGAGCGTAGAAGGCTCTAGAAAGACGGAGAAGCGTCGTTGGCGAGGAGGTGACCAGTCAACATACGCGGCCTCCGCAGAGGAGAGGAGGAAAACAACGTCCTTGAGCGGCCGCGCAACCCGGAAGCGAAGCGCTTAGAGAAAGCGGGAATCTTCTAGAGAACCTAGGCCGATGCGTGAAAGATGGGGAAAATTCTTCGGCGTTCGGCGGCTGCTTTCGGAATGTGCTTCGTGGCAATATTTCACTACAAGCACTCCATGCTGCAATGCAGAAACCCACACAGAATTCATACTCCTATGCCATAAGTCGGAGGCCAAGCGGTCTTAGGAAGACAACTATA
>NZ_JAUMTJ010000222.1:0-669 GCF_032654765.1 Bradyrhizobium sp. 33ap4
TTTTTTCCATGTCTGCTAAGCAAGAGCTTTGCACATTTTTCATCATTACTGCAACTGGGAAAATGTACTTTCTGCGGAACCCATATGCCGATAGGCCTGCTGTACATTAGGAAATCATAGACACTGCTATAATATGGTTACGTTTAGGTGCAGCTTAAACTTGGATGTAGCAGAATAGGATCCTTTGATGATGTTCGTGCACGTCTCGCATCTCGCTTGTACGGACTTTCCATCGTGCTCAAGAACGGTGAAGAACGTGCCATCAAGCATTGTACGTCGCGCTGCAGGCATCGTCAGGCCATTAGCAACGCCAACGGTTTAAAGGGTTCAAAGGGTGCTAGCGCGCCGCGCGGAGGCAGGGTTGCCAGATTCAACGCATGATAATCTCGTACGCGCATCATAAAATCGTCGTATTTTCAACTGAATTCTCGTACGCTGCTCGGCGGCATCGCGTTGTGTCTTATTATATTTATATGTAACTTTATTTATATTATAATGGTCCTACTTACATTCCTCCACCGTGTACTACCCTGTATTCTAGGAAAATTCTCCGGTACGCACTCTTTACACTCGCTATGAAAAGAGTAACAAAGAAAGACAGGCTGTCCGAGGGATTTATCGCTCAGAATAGTCGTTTTCGAATGGAAAGTACGGCGCTTTACCAGCAGT
>NZ_JAUMTJ010000223.1:0-665 GCF_032654765.1 Bradyrhizobium sp. 33ap4
TAGGTGGTGTGGACACTAGCGCATCCATAGAACAATGGCAGCGAGAGTGACGACGGCCCGGTAATTCCGGGCCGTTTTTTCGAAGCGGGTTGCGACACGTCGGAACTGCTTGAGCTTTGAGAAGCAGCATTCGACGAGATGACGCTGGGCGTAGAGATGCTTGTCGAGTGGGTATTTGAGCGCGCGTGACGGGTTGTTGGGAATGACGGCGAGCGCGCCTTTGGCGGCGATGGCTTGGCGCAAGTGATCGGCGTCATAGGCGGCGTCGGCCATGACGACTTCGGCGGATAAGCCTTCGATCAATGTGGCGGCTTGCGGTGCATCGCCCTTCTGACCCGCGGTCAGCGTGAACCGCACCGGACATCCCAAGCCTCGAACGGCCAGATGTATCTTGGTGCTCAGGCCCCCGCGCGAGCGGCCGATCGCCTGATCTTCAGACCCCCTTTTTTGGCGCCGGCGGCGTGCTGATGCGCCCGAACGATGGTGGAATCGACGATCAGATATTCGAAGTCCGGATCATCGGACATCGCCTCGAATATCCGCCACCAAACACCCTTGATGCTCCATCGGCTGAAGCGCCGGAACACGCTGTTCCAATCGCCGAAGACCTCCGGGAGATCGCGCCAGGGAGACCCCGTACGCACGATCCACAGCACTCCTTCAAC
>NZ_JAUMTJ010000224.1:0-660 GCF_032654765.1 Bradyrhizobium sp. 33ap4
TCCGACGTGGGTGGACCGCTGCAGGACGCTTCGGAAGCGGATGGGAGGAGAGGAGCTTAGATTTTTTTTCCCCGCACTGGAGAGATGGGATAAGGAACAGGTTGGAAAGAGACAATTTGTCATTAGAAAGGCGCGTTCAGGAAAGAGGGGTTGGGGAGCAAAAACAGTAGGATGTCCTAAAGTCCTGCAGTCATTGCGGCCACCTGGAGAATCTGGAACACATTATTATGCACTGTCCGCATTACCAGACCTTCAGGACCACACTCACCGTTTCGCTCAGTGAGCTGGACCCTCGACCATTAAGTATGTCAAAGCTACTTGGCCCACGGGCCAACCCAGCGCATCAACGCACTCCTCTGAGATCTCTACTTCCCTTCCTGCACAGTGCAGGGCTTTACTCTTCACTGTGATATTCGTCATCCTACATTTCACGAAACAAACTGTGGTACTGGGGTAGAGTCTCGCTTCTGGCGACGAAACGCCCCAAATCATAGTCATGGAAGCAAAGTGTTGTTGTTGTTGTTGTTCCATGTATTGGCACGTTGAGAAGGAAATACTCGGGCAAAATCAGGAAACAAAACATCAAATATCAACAAGGACAGACTGCTGCGACTGAGGCTAAGAACGATTACATTATAAAGGACATAGACATTCTGTTGC
>NZ_JAUMTJ010000225.1:0-656 GCF_032654765.1 Bradyrhizobium sp. 33ap4
GCCATGTCGTTCTGTGAGCCAAGGAGTTGACACGAGACTTTGTCTTCCTAAGACCGCTTGGCCTCCGACTTTGCACGTCGTTGGGTGTTGAGAAACACGTAGCCGCGATCTTGCAGTTGATACACTTCGTCCAGCGCGCAGAACCCGCAGAACATGCGAGCTGCGGTATCACTGCGAAACACTAGCTGCGCAATATCTTGTTCGTACATATATTTTTAGTCTATACTCACTGTCCTGTTACCGTCTATGCGGAGAATGCGAGGCGTTTCACTCACAAATAACACGGTCACAGGTTCCGGCAGCAGTTTCCTGGATTTTAGCTGCAGTCTCAGGTTTCCGTGCCGGACGGGGTTTAGGTGCACGTTCGTGCTGCACTGGTCGGCCTCGAGGTTGTAGAACAGCATAAATCCGTCATTCTTATAACGAGAATAGTCGTAGAGCACGTGTTTTTCGGCCAGTTGCTCTAAAAATGCGAAATACGGCTTTCGCGCTAAACCGTTATCGAAATCGTATTCTTCTCGCTGCTGCACGCCGTCCACCCTCAATACTTTTTTATTGGCCAGGGCTCACTGTTGCGAAGCGGGTAATGCTCATAAAGACGGCGCTGATGGCTGTACCCCCCTTTTTTTCCTCTGGTTATTATTATTATTATTTGC
>NZ_JAUMTJ010000226.1:0-654 GCF_032654765.1 Bradyrhizobium sp. 33ap4
GCTGGCGTCAGCGCCCAGTGAGCAAAGAAATCCCCCTCGCGGTCGTTGACGACGGTGATCATGCGGGCATCTGCCAGGACGTCGCGGCCTTGCTCGGCGGCCGTCACCCAGCGCGCCGACTCCTTGTCGGCCAAGGCGCGCCGCTCATGCGGGATTTTTACCTTGCCTTTGCGCGTCCAAACGTTGCCGCCAGTAAGGCCAAGACAGACCCCGCTGTCGGCATCCACCGCCATCATCGCATGCAACAGCACGCCGCGAGCATTGCCCTTGCCGACTTTGCCCAGCCCGCGCCGCCGTCCCGCCTGGGTCTGGAACTTGACCTCGCTCGTATCCTGGATCGCCAGCACATGACGCCCGCTGACCGCAGTCCGCGTCTGCGCGCTCCAGCCCTCAATCAATTTATCGATCGTGACTTGGGGGTTGTTCACAAACCGCCAGAACGCCATATTGGCAGCCCAATCGCCCCGGGCCATCTGGCGCAAGCAGACGCTGCGCGTGCAAAGCATAGCCCGGAGAAGCGTCGCCCCCTTTTGTCGAGACGAACGTCCCCGAACTCACCCAAAGACAAATCCGGCTGCATCGCTGGCGCTCCTTCGAATCAAAGCGCCAGTGAGAGAATCATACAACATGCTGCAGAGACGCCACTTCTTGCTG
>NZ_JAUMTJ010000227.1:0-653 GCF_032654765.1 Bradyrhizobium sp. 33ap4
GCGGGCCGCGACAACGCGAGCGGTCAGAGGTGCTCCCGGGGTTCGTACCGCCAGCATGCAATCAAAGGAAGCAGCGTGAACAAGGGAGATCCATCCGGTTCAAGCGCAAGCTTTGTAAGACCTGCCAAGCCGCTGAGGTGAGAAGGGTCTGACGACCGGGTGGAAGTCAGACTGACCGATAGTACTCCGAGGACGGGAGAGCCGGCCACATGGGGAAGCGGTCAGCGGTAGTTGGATTGTTCTTGGGCGACATGGGCTCCATTCAACGGGAGTCACGGCCTTCTATTCTAAGAGAAGATCAGCTGACCATGGAAACGAAACTTGAACAAATAGCAGTGAAAGCTCGACGCGAGCCAAATCTTCGCTTCACCTCGTTGGCCCATCACATCACGCGCGACCGAGTGCAAAAGAATCTATTACAGATTCCGAAGCGCTCCGCCGCCGGGGTGGACGGACAGACGGTGGAGGCGGCGAAGGAGAGCTTCGAGGACTGGATGGGGCCAATGCTCCAATCCATCCATCGCCAGGGATATCGGGCGCCGAACATTCGGCGGGTCTATATCCCCAAGCCCGGTAAGACGGAGAAGCGCCCCCTCGGGGTTCCAACTGTCTCCGACCGGGCGCTCCAGCGCAGCACGGCTGAGGTATTGTCC
>NZ_JAUMTJ010000228.1:0-649 GCF_032654765.1 Bradyrhizobium sp. 33ap4
GCGGGCGGCTTGGCGCATGCGGTCGCCACCAGCAGGGCTTCCTCCTTGCCGGTCAGCTTGCGCTCCGCACCGGGACGCGGCTCCTCACTCAAGGCCCGATCGAGATTGCCTTCCACCAAGCGGCGTTTGGTCCGATAGACGGTGGAGGCGCTTACTCTGACGGTCCGGACAATCTCCTCGTCGCGGCTGCCGATGTCGGCCGCCAGCAAAATCTGGGCCCGCTTGAGTTTGCGAGCGGCATGCTTGCCGCCGCTCAGCATCGCCGTCAGTTCCTCTCGCTCGGCTTGGCTCAATTCAACCCGGTACCGTACATTCATCGTTCGCCTCCCTGTCGGAGGCTCCGGACGAATCGATCCATGAGTCAAAAATCAGGCGCACGCTTTACCGAGAAGCAGGGCCATTATCTGGCTTTCATCTATACCTACTCGCACATGTTCGGACGGCCCCCCGCCGAAGCCGACATGCAGCGTCACTTCGGTGTTAGCCCGCCCTCAGTCCATCAGATGATCGTCACGCTCGAACGTAACGGCCTCATTCGCCGTCGAGCCGATATCCCCAGAAGCATCGAAATCCTCGTGCCGCCAGAGAACTTGCCGATCCTAAGCTGGCTCGGTATCAAACCGTCAAAATCACTGTGACGAGCCACTAG
>NZ_JAUMTJ010000229.1:0-647 GCF_032654765.1 Bradyrhizobium sp. 33ap4
TTTTTAACAATGAAAATGTTAAGTGTTTATTACACTATAAAAATAAAGACCAAATGAATATCATTATGTGAAGGTTAGCAGCCTTTCCTATGGTCTTAATAGGAAACTTCATTTTATTCATTAACAGTGAATAGCCTCTTTTTGGCTTCTATTAAAAAAAGGGAATTCCTAGTATCAGGCCGAAACTGATTGCAATATATCGCTTCTTTTTAGAATAGGCATGGGCAATTTCTAAATGCAAATTAGATTTTATAAGTTTTAAATACTATTCTATTTTAGTCATTCAATTATTCCATTTTTTCATTCATATATTAGGCCCATAAAAAAAATGAAGATGATGATAAGAAAAGCGGTAGAATATGATCTATGAGATATGTTGGAGATGATTGGGAGAGGAAGAAGAATGATAATTTCAATGTCGAAAATTAAGAAGATGATGGTGATTATGTAAAATCGAAGTGAAAATGGAAGACGTGATATTGAAAATGGATCGAATCCACATTCGAATGGTGAGAATTTTTCTTTTATGAAATGTTTTTTTTTTTTAGTGAAAAGGGAAATTAGGAAGAAAAGAGAGGTAATAATGATGATAAAAATGAAAAATTTGATTACTTTATTTAAAATTAAATCTTTTTAATTGGAAGTTA
>NZ_JAUMTJ010000230.1:0-646 GCF_032654765.1 Bradyrhizobium sp. 33ap4
AACTCCTTGGCTCACAGAACGACATGGCTACGATGCGACTTGTCGTACAGTTCATTAACTTGTGCCAACACTGATGGCCTACGCCTCTCAGTCATCGCCAGAAAGTTCACGACGTCGTCGTGGGACGACCAGTGCCACTCAGTCCTTACGTGACCTTCAGCTGCTGCATGAAAATCCTTGAACTTCACGTATGGGCGAACTATAGAGCCACCCTGCACTCCCCGCTTCACTTTCTGTGGGAAGAGCACGCAGTAGCAGCACAACGCACCCTTCAGTGACTGCGAGTAGCACAACCAAGGAGAATAGCGCCCCAACCATGGGTGGAGGAAGGGCCTTGCACCGTCGCAGTCCTTCTTAAATTCATAGTCACAGGAAGGAACCCAGCAGTTCCTGAGGTATTCGACTTTCACGTCGTCTGTGAGGGTCGACGCTTTACCTACACAGTCACCAATATCCAGGGGATGGCAGATGATCGTAACAGCAGGCAACGGGCGCCGTTCGGCTGGCATACCTGGGGCTTCCGGCGATGTGCTGGGCGCGCTCTCATCAGCGTTTTGAGGGGATAGAAAGCGACTTGCTGCTGGGTAGCATTCTGCGACTAGCCCGGCACATTCAGCAGCAGTGGCAAGCAGGAGATCTGGAGCGT
>NZ_JAUMTJ010000231.1:0-642 GCF_032654765.1 Bradyrhizobium sp. 33ap4
ATATCCCCAGGGGCGTGACCTACCTTACGCGTGTACCTGTTGTTCTCCCTCCTATTAGTACTGTTACTAATTTGCTCCAACTCATACTATTAACGGAAGACTATCCACGTCTAAACTGCGTGCTTCCCGCAATAGTCGGTGCGAACTCCAAGGGCTAGCATGCGCCGTATGATGCTGCGAACCTCGTCCTCTGAGGGGGAAGCGTAGCGTGCCAAGGAACGACAGCACACGAGGCTTAACTAGAAAAGAACAACCAGAGGCTTTATGAAGCATGGCGACAGATGTGAGCTCCTCAAAAGACAGAAGCAGCAGGCCCCTGCGCTGCTTGACGCGCCGGTTTTGCTCCCGGATGGCACGTTCCTCGTGCCTCGAGCCAGTGGTCCGATCGAGCTCGTGCCTCAATGACGATGTTGCTGGCCGGCCGCATGTTGGCCGAAGAAGACGACGAAGTTGCCGCGCTTGTCACAGCCACGGTCGTAACAAGGCATTAACAATGCATATAGCTCTGCTGAAAAGATTGTCATTACTGACGGCAATCTCTTGGAAATCGTGCTCCCATTGTCTACACAAGATGCTCCGACCAGATCTGCGGCTTTAGGTCCATCGGTGTAACAACGACGACTTTATTTCGTGATAATGAGT
>NZ_JAUMTJ010000232.1:0-638 GCF_032654765.1 Bradyrhizobium sp. 33ap4
GAGAATGTCCATCTTCTGTCGCGTGCCATGCACGACCATGCGCTGGTCGATGGCGACACACTTTATCAGGCGGTCGAGCGGAGCCGCTTCTGCGACAACGCGGTGATCGATCTGCCGCAGCGAATGGATCGGCGCGGCCGGCAGGCCCATCTCTCGATGCGCTTCGGAACCGTCGTGCTCAAGCGGCCGCAGAGGCCCGGCGTCACCGACTTGGCGGAGGGCATCAAACTCAGCTTCGTAGAAGTGGTCGAGTTGCATCCGCCGAGAGGTGCGGAGCCCATTCGCTGGCTGCTCCTGACCACTCATCCGGTCGCCACCGTTAAAGACGCCTGGCAGATCGTCTCCTGGTACCGCCAGCGCTGGATCATTGAGCAACTCTTTCGCTCGCTGAAGAGCCAGGGTTTGCGCATCGAGGATAGTCAGATCGAGAGCGCCGAAGGCCTGATCAAGCTCGTGGCGGTCGCCACCAGAGCGGCATGTATCGTCATTCAACTCGTTCAGGCCCGCAACAGTGGCGAAGAATTGCCGGCTGAATTTGTCTTCACCGCAGAAGAGATCGAGACGCTCAGGGCCATCAACAAAACCATGAAAGGTCGCACCGAGCTTCAGAAAAACCACCATCGCCCCAACACTCTTGC
>NZ_JAUMTJ010000233.1:0-635 GCF_032654765.1 Bradyrhizobium sp. 33ap4
CTGCCAGAATGTAAGTTAGCTGATGCTAGAATGAATTGTTCCTGTTTGAAGTCCCTCTAGGTGCACGCAGATCGCAAACATTTGAGGCTCGGCCCGGGGCATGTTCTCCTAGGGTGGAACGAGCATATCTGAAGGTGACAGTCGTCGAAGAACTCGAGGTCATCTGGTGTCTGCGGGGAAAAAATATCATTAAACGGGCGTTAAAGCGGTTAAATATGTTGCCGCCGGCGACGTTTCCGCGTACGCGTCCATTCAGGGACCAAGCACGTATTTCGCTCATTTCGTCCGCCTGTCTTTGCTAGACCACGTCTGCTACACTGCGTGAGGGCGATGGAGGCGGAGACGAGGGAAAGCGATGCTGACGAGTGTGGCGCTGACTACGATAGAGTGACGTCTAAAATAAACGTGTACGATGACGTCGACGACAGTTTTGAAGTTGTACGGTGTGTCACTGAAACTGCGACGGGGAAGTACTATCATGTGGAGCAGATTGTTTTCCTGTGTCTCCCCTGTAGGTGCGCCACACGTCATCTGTGACGTAGCATACCCGCAGTCCGAAACATCATGGCCACTTGTACGTGAGCGCTCTGCAAGTCGGAGGCCAAGCGGTCTTAGGAAGACAAAGTCTCGTGTCA
>NZ_JAUMTJ010000234.1:0-633 GCF_032654765.1 Bradyrhizobium sp. 33ap4
CTCACAAGAATGAACGCTTGCCATTGATTAGAAGCAATTCACAGGCTCATATGGTATTTACACGTGTGTTTACCTGTGTTATATTCTGCATCTTAGGACTTTGAACTTGTGATGGATGTCTTCTGCACATCACATTCGTTTGCAATGATGAAATCAACTTTATCGTGACTTTACTTAGAAATATTACACACTTTTTCTATAAGTCAGTGTTAACAGTACGGTGCCCTCCTATGCCCTGGCATGCAGCGTCTTCAGTATCTGGCCTTTATGCTGAATGTTTGTGCCAGGTAGGAAATCCCTCTGGGTGCCTCGAACCACGCGACTGGTCACACGAAGATTGAGCTGTCTGCATGTAGTGCAAATTAGGGGCTGCAACTGCTGAAAATTTATTACGGTGTGCATGAAAAGAGGAAAATAATGAGGGCTTGTCTACTACATTTCACTCACTGAGCGCCACAGAGGTGACAAAGAAGTAATGGCATCAGTGATAAAGTGCTGAAGTGCACGGAGGTACGTACTGCAAAGTGCTTGTTACTGGAATATCCAGGCACTGTATACGTATATGTGGAACGCTGGCTGCTTCAGATGCCCAGCTGTGTTGCTGCACATAGCTGCACCGGAACTGTCTGTGTT
>NZ_JAUMTJ010000235.1:0-628 GCF_032654765.1 Bradyrhizobium sp. 33ap4
AAAAGCAGCGCTTATCGGATCAGTTCCTAATCTGTCTTTTTATTAATTTTACCGGGCGCGGTATAATACCCTTCACCCGACATCGAGGAACTGAAAAGGCGGCTGGTTTTTGCCTAGTGAACTCGGGGTTGCCACGATAATCGGGAGCGATCGCCCGCGCCTTGTAATTAGATTTGTTTCCGGAACAGTGTTTCGATCGTTACCGTACTGGTCTATACCGTTCAGCGCAAAGTGGCGCGTTCACAAACTGGCCGCGGGCGGCAAATGATATTAAACTATTCTAAAATTCATCGTCCCCGTCGCGATCTTCGTCGTCGACCCCCGTCTTTCTTCTGCATTCCGCCACTCTACCGATCTTCTTCGTCGTCGTAACAGCGCATTTTGCTGTGGCGGACGAAGTGACTGTATGGAAAGGTGTTTGTGCGAAACCCTTAAGAAAGAGGTGGACTATGGGTGTAAGTGTCCGAATATATTGTTTAGCTGTTTGTTTCGCTCCTGCTTGTGGACAATCGTCCAGCAGGTGCCGTAGTCGGGCGAGGGCTCCCCAATTGCGAAGCGGGAGAACGGCGACGTCTGCGACCTCTTTCGCGCCCACGGCTTTATTTTCCTCTTTAGCTAATCTCCGGAT
>NZ_JAUMTJ010000236.1:0-623 GCF_032654765.1 Bradyrhizobium sp. 33ap4
CTATATGGTCCCAGAAATGCTCTAGAGTCTTTCACAGGTGAAAGAACACCGTCCAGAACATGCCAGCAACGATGGGAATAGCCATGGCTTACACGCTTGTGCACTCCAGTAATGTGAGTTCGATCTTACCCTTATCCTGGGCACTCGGAAGGACAAGGGTTCTGCGGCGGTGCTCGTTAGGCGGAACGCCGTGGCAAACTCCACGTCGCGAACATTGCCAGCCACTTTGGGCAAGAAGCAAACTGCCTGGTGGGGTCCACTGCACTTGTAGTGTGACAGCGGGAAGAAATAGGGAGGATCGGTAGCCACTTCGACCGCAAACATGGTGCTGTCTCCCTAGAACAGGAAAGAAAAAAGAAAGCCACTGGACAGCTGACTAAGCAACAACCAATGTGTTATCTCTAACGGTCACGTCACGACACATCTCGCATATTCCAACTTTCGCGCGGCTTCGCATGCCGTATACTATACAAGGTGCCCAAGTTATGCTTTGGAGGGGGTACACCTACCCGGAAGTTTCTGCGCTGATCAGCTATGTTTCCCTGAGGGGTGCTGCCATAAACAAGACGTCCGTTTATTGAAAATTATTTTGGAACCTATTCGTGGAAGCGCAGTTCCAAGAT
>NZ_JAUMTJ010000237.1:0-616 GCF_032654765.1 Bradyrhizobium sp. 33ap4
TTTGCTTGTTTGCTTGCTTGCTTTTGCTTGCTTGCCTGTTTTGCTTGTTTGCTTTTGCTTGGTTGCTTTTGCTTGCTTGCTTGCTTGCTTTTGCATGCTTGATTGCTTGCTTTTGCTTGCTTGCTTGCTTTTGCTTGCTTGCTTGCTTGCTTTTGCTTGCTTGCTTTGCTTGCTTGCTTGCTTGCTTTTGCTTGCTTGCTTGCTTTTGCTTGCTTGCTTGCTTTTGCTTGCTTGCTTGCTTTTGCTTGCTTGCTTTTGCTTGCTTGCTTTTGCTTGCTTGCTTTTGCTTGCTTGCTTGCTTTTGCTTGCTTGCTTGCTTGCTTTTGCTTGCTTGCTTGCTTGCTTGCTTTTGCTTGCTTGCTTGCTTTTGCTTGCTTGTTTTGCTTGCTTGCTTGCTTGTTGCTTCCTTTTGCTTGCTTGCTTGCTTTTGCTTGCTTGCTTGCTTTCTTATGCTTGCTTGCTTGTCCTTGCTTGCTTGCTTGCTCTTGATTGCTTGCTTTTGCTTGCTTGATTGCTTGCCTTTGCTTGCTTGCTTGCTTTTGCTTGCTTGCTTGTTTGCTTGTTTTCTTTTGCTTGCTTGCTTGCTTTTGCTTGCTTGCTTGCATGCTTTTGCTTG
>NZ_JAUMTJ010000238.1:0-613 GCF_032654765.1 Bradyrhizobium sp. 33ap4
GGGGCTCAGCCCCGAAGCGGCTCCAGCTCCCGGTAAGTGGGTAAGCACATCCCCTTTGAAATTTCTCCTTCACCATGAAGCTGGATGAAATGTCCTCTGGTTCCCTCCCACTTCCCTGCTTTTCTTTTCGGATGTCTTTCCTCCGTTTCCATTCCCATCCAACATTTCATGGTGTCGCGTGGGTGGTCCCGTGCCGTCGACCCCGTGGTGGTCGACCTGCGCCCCCTGCTCGGAAGTGGCCTCGTCGTGGGACTTCAGCTTCCGTGGCCTCCAGGACCAACATGTGGGACAACCCCAGGCACCAGAAATGTCCTATCTTCTCTTCTGTCATATCTTACCCTACTACTTTCCTTTTTGCCGTTTACTAAGTTTCTGCTAACCCCGTGTCCAAGCGCACTCGAATGATTGTCCGTGGAGGCTGCGGTACAGATCTTGTGTGCACGATCACCATAGCAAACTTGTGGCATTTTCTGGACCTGCTTGCTGAAGTCTAAATGCTTGTGGGCTTTGGAACATAATTGCCATACATGCTTCTTTCTAACCTTTATTATTTGTACTAACATTTGTGTAGCACGTACTATGGGTGTTCCATGCACATGCTTTTACTGTTCAG
>NZ_JAUMTJ010000239.1:0-612 GCF_032654765.1 Bradyrhizobium sp. 33ap4
ACCCATAGGAATGTCCAGAAACATGTTCTGCTTTTATTTCCGTGAACTTTTGTACAACCTAAAAGGAAGCAAAGTGGCACATGTAAAACATATCACCCTGTCACACTCTGTGTCACTTACAACCCCAATTATTGAAGTATGTCACAGAAGCCAAAATTGAACACAGAGATCAGACACAGCTCCTGTGTGTGAAGATGTGAACTGATGTATTTGCACTTGCCCCAACGCAATACTCACATGCACAAACTTAACTTTATATGCAATGGCAGGCAACCTCCAGTCGAGACAATCGTTGTGGACAAAACCTGACATGTATCTTAGTAAAAATTACGTCGCTCTGCTGTGACCTCGGGGGCATGACTAATTCTCTATGGTGGCTTTCGCATAGGGAGAGAGGTACAGTGTATGGCCCACCACACAAAAGATGAAACGAGGGCAGGGTTCTCCCCACGGTAGGCGGCAGTGGTTTTGCCGCCCACTTTTCGGGCTGGCCGCCCATCTCTAGGGTGACCCGCCCATCACGTGTTAATGTGCACGACTGTGGTTACAAAATTAAATGCTGATGTTGTAAAATGCTGGAAACTTCGTTGCTGCCCCACTGTTCCACCCCTT
>NZ_JAUMTJ010000240.1:0-609 GCF_032654765.1 Bradyrhizobium sp. 33ap4
AGCAAGATTCCGGCCTTGCCGTTCTCGGGGGTGCAGTGGTAATGTGCTGGACTGCTGTGCCGAAGGCCGCGGGTTCAAATCCGGCTGAGGACGGCGGCAATGTGCTGGAGGTAAACACTGCGTACGGCACTGTGTGTCGGCCATTCCTGGTGCACGTTAAGGATCCCCAGGTGGTCAAAATTTCTGGTATTTTGCATTCCTGCTCAGCTGGCACTAGCAAGCAAAAAAAAAAGAAGGTAGCATTTGGGTATGACACTTAAAGCATGATTTTACTTGCATGTGTAATGCTACTTAAAATGTAATTAGCAGCATCAATATGCATCAAAAATGTGTTGCATTTTGCTACGCACACTTAAAAGCACACTTTTAGTATCCTATAAGTGCTGCTTAAACTGCATTTTTTGTGCCTGGCTATTGCACATTTAGTACTCTGGCGAAGTGCAACTTATATTGCACTTGTAATGGGTATAAAATGCCATTAATTTGTTCCAATTTAATTTGAAATAAATGTTGGAAAAATTTAGGATACATGCCCGCATTAAATGCGCTTTTAATACCATTTTAATGTAGGTTTTTTCGCTAAGGGATGCTTAGTCAGCGTGACAGAGT
>NZ_JAUMTJ010000241.1:0-608 GCF_032654765.1 Bradyrhizobium sp. 33ap4
TACAAGCGTGACTTACAAGGAAATGAATGAATTGATCTTTATGGACTCATGCAGCATATGGATGGCACGTAGCGACATATGTAGGAACGATTAGCGATAGCGTGAAAGCTAGGCGATACTTAAAATACAAGAGCTCGAAAGCATGTATGTTAATCGATTGATTGTTTTTTGCGCAAAGGCGACAATGGCCATACTGCGCTAGGAGGAAGAATGCGTCCTGGGCCGACTTCGAGGGGAACTGCGCCCACATTCGTGTGAAGGTGCCCACGGAAAACCCAGGAAAAACCGTGAGCAGCGCAGCCGGGATTCGAACCCTCCCAGTCCGAGAATATAGGGCTCTGTACGAGATACGAAAGTATTTTTGGTCTCGTACGCGAAAATACGAGAATTTTAGCAAAATACTGGATGTCTGGAGGTGTACATACTTTGTGATCAAGTTATCGAATCTCGGGAAGAACCTGCGAACAAAAGTACGCATTTTGCATAGGAAATAAGCACAAACAGATTTAGTGTACAGTATCATTCACCCAGAGCATGGAACTGAAACTGCATACACGGAGTCTTATGCTTTACCAGCATCGCAGGCGCGCGCACGCCGAGGCATGTGG
>NZ_JAUMTJ010000242.1:0-607 GCF_032654765.1 Bradyrhizobium sp. 33ap4
ACGGGGGGCCGTCTGGCAAGCCATTGACCCTGCGGATGTGCAAGCCATTCGTCTCGCGTACGACACATCACGCCGACTAGTTTGCGCTCCGCCATTGCTTCCTCCAGATCGAGCGCGTTCCATTCCCGAACGGCGCGCGCGATATCTGAGGGATCGTGTGAACACTTCAGGAGACGAAGGATCCCGATGGCATTGGCGAGAGTTTCCCTACAGATAGGATGGTAGACGAGGTACTGTCGGTCGTCCCGGGTTCGAAAGATCATCTCTCCCGGATTCCGATATATCGGTTCAATCGGATGCCCGTTTTGTGAGAGGTGCAAGGCGGTTCGCAGACCCGGGACGACCGCCCGGCGGACGTCGACGGAAATATCCTGGCCGCGACCAGTGCGCATTTTCCAAATCGTCGCCAGTGCTGCACCATGCGCGGCAAGTGCACAGGCGGTAGCGCCGCCGAGACGATGGCGACTCGACACCACGGGGTCTGCGCCTTCAATGCGGATCTCTCCGCCGGTTTCTTCAGCCCTGATCCCTATGATCGAGAGCAGATCCTCGAGTCTCCTTCGATGTTCGAGCTGCTCCAGCGCTTCATAATCACTCATAAGTTCTT
>NZ_JAUMTJ010000243.1:0-605 GCF_032654765.1 Bradyrhizobium sp. 33ap4
CGCTTGGCCTCCGACTTGTTTTTCCGTGCGAAAGAGGCACGCTACAGAATATCCCAGCCCTCTGCGAGACGAGGTGGGTACAGAAGCATAAGAGCTTGCGAATCTTTTGCGAAAACTACAATGCTGAACACGCGCAGCTGGAGTACCTGAGCGAGAACAGTTCGTCGGACGTTCGACAGCTCTCGTTTCAGATGAAGTGCTCCTTGGAAAGCGTTTCACTGCTTCTCATAAGCAAATATTCTTCTATGCTGGAACCGCTGACACAAGCGCTGCAGGCCACTCAGCTGACCCTGCTCAAGATGCAGTGCCATATTAAGGACCTGACAGACGTCATCCGGAGCCACAGGAACAACAGCGAAACGATGTTCAGCGAAATATTCCAGACGGCTCAACAATACGCGGACGCCGTTTGCACAAATCTGTCACCTCCAAGGACGACACAACGACAAGTCCATCGCTCCAATGTCACGTATGAAACGTCCGAGGAGTAGTTTCGCAGAGCGTTCTACGTTCCGTACCTTGACTCGCTCCTGGAGTCGCTTGAAACCAGATTTAATGAGAGAAACAAGCCGGCATACTCGCTCCTGTAGCTGACACCTAGCAAT
>NZ_JAUMTJ010000244.1:0-605 GCF_032654765.1 Bradyrhizobium sp. 33ap4
CGCCCCGATCAGGTCTTCCAGCTGGCGGATCTGCTGGCTGAGCGGCGGTTGCGACATGCCCAGCCGCTCCGCCGCCTGGCCGAAGTGCAGCGTATCGGCAACGGCGAGGAAGTAACGCAGGGGGCGGAGTTCGATGGACATGCGCCCAGTCTATGCATCGCCAGCCACAAATGGGGTCAGATCCGTTTTCCTGCGGAAAACGGATCTGACCCCGGTCACCCGTCATCCACGCATGGCGTGGATCTACCGTGTCGACCAAGGTCGACACCCACCAACAGCAGCGACCAACTGTCAGAGGCGGGGCGGTGTGGGTGGGCAGGACCGTTGGCGCCATGGATGGCGCCATCGAGCCCCCAGGGATGGGTTTACGGCGTGTCCTGCCTGCCCCTCCCGCCCCGCCAAACACGCAGCAACCCAGAGCCATGAACCACGCTGTTGCTGTTGCCGTTGCTGTTGCCCTGGCTTGAAACGGGTGCCGGGCAGCGCCCGGCCGGGTATCCTCTCCCTCTGATGTCCGACCTTGTCCATGCCAGCCGCGAAGCCCTCAGCGAAGGCGGCGCGCTCGCCTCGCATCTGGATGCCTTTGTCCCGCGTCCGGCACAGCT
>NZ_JAUMTJ010000245.1:0-604 GCF_032654765.1 Bradyrhizobium sp. 33ap4
CAGGAGACTTTGTCTAGCTAAGACCGCTTGGACTCCGACTTGCGATGACTAACATACGTTCCGAGAATGCGAAATTTGTGTTGGGGACCCTGCAGGATACGACCGCGGAGTATCGGGACATCACACAAGTCCGTCCATACTGGATGCGCAAGTTACCTTGTAAGGCTGCGCATCATAGAGTGGTGTCCTCCCTTGTTTCAACGAGACGTTTGGCTATATTACGTACTGTGTATGGCTTCCAACCGGCACTCGCGTGTACTAATACAGCCCTAATAAAGGTCAGAACTTTAACATCGTAACTCCCGCCTTTCCACGCGCTGCTCAGCGTATATAATTTCTTCATAGCCCTAGCTGCTATAGCATCTACGTGCCACGACAAATGACTAGTGAGTGTTGTTCTTAAAATATGTATACTCTGTAGTACTGACAAGGTAGCACAATCAAAACTGCTATCGAATTCAAGCGAAGACCGCTTTCTCGTAGTTGTCACTGTAAGGCTGTCGTGATTATTGTAAACCACTTGCCATTCCACGCACCATCAGATCTGTGATGAATCATTCGGTGCAGCCTCATCTGAAACAGAATTTACATCAATATAAGCACT
>NZ_JAUMTJ010000246.1:0-601 GCF_032654765.1 Bradyrhizobium sp. 33ap4
ATATGTTCTAACAGGATAACTCATAAATCACGAAACACTAAAATCAAAGAATATAATAGTATTTATACAGGCACAGCTGATATTCATGCAGCACGATGAAGGCTGCCATTTCAGGAACAGTGTTGTTGTTTGTTAGCAGAGCACCGACGTACAAATTTCGTACCCACACGTGCAATGGTTGATCCTTCATTGGGCGCAGAATGGCCGCCGTTTGGTCGTGACTTTTGCGCCGAACAAACTCCAATCATTCATTCGGCTACGCATTAAAAATGCATTCTTTTCTGGCTGCTTTATTGCACATTTGTTTTTGCTCGCGCGTGACTCGCTCAGCACGGACACGAATTTCGCTACTCTGAAGCCTGCTAAGCCTGCCGTCAATATATTTGGTTTGGAAGCCCAAGGAGGCTATATTTCCCCAATGGAGCTCGGACGGGACGTCCGCCGGATGGACAGCCGTCGTCATGAGGGCCCCGAGTTGCCGCAGCGCCCGCCGCGGCTCCAGCGTGAAAGGAGCCGGTCACCGGTGGATCGCCGCTCCCACAGTGCCGGTCAGGAAGGAGGTGATCGGGCTGGGGCGCCCAACGACAAGCCCCTTGACAAC
>NZ_JAUMTJ010000247.1:0-593 GCF_032654765.1 Bradyrhizobium sp. 33ap4
TTTTAGTGGACGAGTGACAGCTAGGACTAGAACTTGAAGGCTAGGAGTTGATGCGGATTGCTAAGAAATTCGCGTCACCAGTGCTCAGGAAAGAAAGGCGCCGCGGCTCATGTAAAGTTACGGTAGCAGTAGCAGACGAGCACCATTTCTAAATTCGTGGGTGTGAAGCTCCGTCGTTTCTCGCTGAGCACCAGCTTGTAAGCAGAGAAGCTGCGCTCAACGTCGACGGAAGTTATTGGAGCAAATTTGAACTTCGGAATGTCGGAAGGCAGGATGCCTTCTGGCGTCTAAATCCAGACCCGGCTAATACAGCAGCTACTGGCTCCAGAGTTTTGAATCTGGAGTTCTTCTCTAAAGCATACTGCAGTTTCCTCACTACAGTGTCAGCTACTGGACCCTTCAGAGCATCTCCGGTTCACCCTCGGACATTGCATTGCAATGAACATCAGAAACTGTCGCAACAGTGTTGCACAAAGTTTGACTAGAAGTCTCCAGCTGCTTGATGCTGTCAGCGAGGAACACCTGGTTCGCCGAAATGTAGGCCAGTTCTGTAGGCACCGCCTGCAGGACTGTGAGTGCATGAGCCGCGGGCG
>NZ_JAUMTJ010000248.1:0-592 GCF_032654765.1 Bradyrhizobium sp. 33ap4
GTTATTAAAAATAATCGCCTAGTCGAAATTGCGGAAATGATGTACGCTGCCCAGGAAAAATGGAACATCTTTTCTTTCGAAAATCCCTCACGTACAACAAAAGTTGCAGTGCATTAAAGATCCTCTGTTCGAGGTCCTGTAACTCTAATTCTGGTTGCCTGATTTCAAAAATAAAAGTTTTCCCTGTCTTCTTATAACGCGTACTTCATTTTTGCTCTCTATCGGTTTCTGCCTATCCTTATTAATTAAAAAGCGAATACTTTTAATTAATTCATAGGCGTATGAGGGGGGTACATGTTTATTAAACAAAAAATAAAATAAGAGAGCAAAGGTTAGCCAGACAGCATGGCCGGCTTGCTATTCCTCAATAAAAAAGGTATAGAAATAGTAAAAAAAGAAAAGTATAACCACTGTTCATAGTTCATTGTTCATAGCTTCTCATAGGCTGATAAGGTCCGAGTCTCTGAGAGACCGAAGTCGTAGCGTCGTCATGTACCACTGTGGGAGATGTCGTGTAGGGCCAAGCAAGACCGCCAATGAAACGTCAGGAACTCCCAGGTCGGCCAGCCGTCGCCGAAGAGTGGCACGCGCT
>NZ_JAUMTJ010000249.1:0-593 GCF_032654765.1 Bradyrhizobium sp. 33ap4
GCCGACTACATCTTCAGCGAGGTCAAGAAGGCCGAACGGGTCTTTGCCGACGAAACCACTTTGCCGACGCTCGCTCCGGGCTCCGGATCGACCAAGACGGCCTACTTATGGGCCTATGCCCGAGATGACCGAACCTTTGGCCGCAACGGTCCGCCGATGGTGGCTTATCGCTTCGAAGACAGCCGCGCCGGCGAATGCGCGGTCCGCCACCTCAATGGTTATCGCGGCATCCTGCAGGTGGATGGTTATGCCGCCTATAACAAGCTCGCGCGATCCGATCGCGGCAATGATGGCATCACATTGGCTGGCTGCTGGTCACACTGCAGACGCAAGTTCTACGAGCTGCATGTTGCAGGGAGCTCAGAAGTGGCAACGGCGACGGTCGAGCGGATGGCAAGGCTCTGGCAGGTCGAGAAAACCGTGCGCGGTCAAAGCCCCGACGCTCGCGTTGCCGCCCGCCAGCAAGCCACCGCGGCGATCGTCGCAGATCTCTTCGATCTCTGGCAGCAGACCTTGCGGCGGATCTCCGGCAAATCAAAATTGGCCGAGGCGATCCGCTATGCCGTCTCGCGCCGTGCCATCTTCGAACGCTT
>NZ_JAUMTJ010000250.1:0-593 GCF_032654765.1 Bradyrhizobium sp. 33ap4
TTGCGATCTTCTAATACGTAAGATTGCTGCAAATTTGTAATTGTAACAAACTGATGTCATTAATGGCAATGTCATAGAGCTCTAGGAGGTTTCATATCTCTCTGGGACAGGCGGAGTTTTGACAACATTAGGAAGAGGAGCAGAGTCAGATTTCAGACAAGTATGTCGCAAGCAGTACGGTGTACATCAACAGTAGCCAGAGAATGCGTATCGGCCGCTGCCGATCAGCGAGACGTGGGAGTCAACATGGCGGCGTCCGTAGCAGACGACGCAGTTGTCGCCTCCCTTTTCGGGGATATGTCTTACGCCGTAAACTCTTCCTGAACGACGGGATCGTAGAAATTGTGCTGTCGTTGGCCCTGTGCTTCGTTCACGGCACAGAAGTCGCTGTCGTTGGATTTCTCTGATTCTAAGCGTACTTGACACCTTACTTGTAAAATGTTCAGCTGGTGATGATCGCTGGCGAACTGGGACCGGTACATTTCTCGCGAACGCGTCGTTCAGTCTATGGGAGGAGGAGGAGTACCGTGGCTTTAGCGTGCGGTCAGTCTGCCTCGTATGGGCGACTTGTTGCACGCAGGGGGAGGGGATGC
>NZ_JAUMTJ010000251.1:0-592 GCF_032654765.1 Bradyrhizobium sp. 33ap4
CTTTCCTGGCCCACCAAGCTACAGAGGTAGACAGTATACAGCGCGTTATATGCTCGGCAGAGAAAAAGAAAATAGTGGATTATGCACACGCTTGCACATCACTACACAAAAAGAAAAGTATCTAACTACTAAGCTGTGTGAATAATGCAAATACGGCACAAATCGAATTCAAATTTAATGCTTCTAAAACAGTGAGCAAAAAAGTAAATAAGAACTCCACATATCAAACTGAATACTGAATATTGGAAACATGCAGTGGGGAACCGTCAAATTCAGTTGAAATCAGACACAGCAACCAGTACAAAGAATGAATGAATGAATGATTGGAGTTTGGGGATAGTGAACGTGTACTTCCTCGCACGAACTATGGATTGTACACTTCTAGCTGTTGTGGACGAAAAAAAAAAAAGAAAAGGGGAGTTCTTTCTTTTTTTTTTTTACCGCAGGCACTTGTAACGCTTCCAATTATTTCACAACCTTGTTGGGCTTTTTGTGGTTTCTATTACTTTTAGTGTTTTCTTTTTCATCGGACATTTCTGTGTCGGACGCGTTCACGAGAATGGGAAAGCGCCTGTCACAGTCTCTTTCTCCG
>NZ_JAUMTJ010000252.1:0-589 GCF_032654765.1 Bradyrhizobium sp. 33ap4
ATAGTCGTTTTGGCGGAGCGGTAGTGGTTCTGGCGTACGCGAAAATGACGGTAGTGGATTTCACCTACGCCATTACCACTACCGTAGTTCTGGCGTACGCGAGAACCACTACCATAGCCGTTCCCGCGGCGTAGTCAGATTGGCGTCTTACACCGGTCGTTCCGGAAATATTTAGGCCTGGGATTTTCGTGAAACACCCGGTATACGCATGAACAAGCCATTCAGTGTACTATACTAGAGCTCTAAAATGCTGAGAGTAGGGTGATGTCTGCTCACTATGATGAAATAACACACCGCGATGCCTGCCGAATGTGATGCCCACGTTGGATCATGTACTCTCAGTTTGCTTGATTGCTTGCTTCCGGGGACATTACGTACACGCAAAGATGTGCACAGTAACAGACGTCGCCGATATCATCAAGCACCGAACATAACGGCAGGCACCGCTACCATCACATCACCTGGCTCCGTGGCGTTGCTTGGGCTTCAGGTATACGTTGGGAATGAATCTCACGTTCGTAAAAGACCCCTTCCACTACCAGGAGCTTTAAGGCCAGTTCGGTATTTTGTTTTACGTGAAAGTATGTTC
>NZ_JAUMTJ010000253.1:0-588 GCF_032654765.1 Bradyrhizobium sp. 33ap4
CACACCTCATCGGTTAGTACGTTGAATTCCTAATAAAAGTATATATACTCCTTTGTGACCGACTGATGTGGGTCCTTGTACACGGAAGCACTTGCAAATAATAGCTTACACAAGATGCAAGGAAGGTGTTTGCTATATAGGCACGCCCAAAGATTGAGAAGTTCAAAGGCTTCCATGCGGATACCACCTGACGAAGCCGACTTAGAAAAGATGTCCAAAAGGGTCCTGATACTTGTGCATGGTTCAACACAATCCCCAAATATTTTGGTGCTTCTGTAGACCACGATAGGTTGGCAAGGGAAGTCGGCTGCGACTGCCATTGCCCTAACCACGATCCAGAGCATTTAGTCCAACTAACGCGAGCACCACTAGCATCACAAAACCGACGCACATGACATAGGGCACGATGGACGCTACCAACTGTTCCGCAGAAAAAAGTAACATCATCGGCGTACGCCAGGACTTTAACTTCAAACGCGTGAATCCACGGACCAACGGGTCCCCCAGGACTGACCGACACAAGGGTTCAATGTAAAACGCAAAAAGCAGGGGTGAAAGTGGGCACCCCTGTCGAACAGAAGACTGCAC
>NZ_JAUMTJ010000254.1:0-587 GCF_032654765.1 Bradyrhizobium sp. 33ap4
CGATACCTTAGCTTTCTTGTTAATAAATGCTGCCACAGCTGCAGAGTGCTTTGCACGTGCCCACAATCGCGCCTTTGCAGCTACACCATGCTTGCTGCGCTTCCTGGTCAGGAGCATTCCTGAGCTGTAGCAACGAAACATTCTTTTACGACAAACCCTCTGGTCATAACGTGAGACAAGCACAATCGGCGCCAACTATTGTAGTATCGACATAAGCCATTTTAGAAAGAGAGAAAAATAACTGGGTGCATATGGAGCAGTTGACAACCAGACCTGGTGTCTGCTGCTCCAGTGCTTTAAAGTTGCTGTTAACGGGGCATTATGAGAGATCGGATCTTGGAGACGGATGAAGATGAAGGAGGAGAAGATGCAGATGAAGAGACAAGTGGAATTATAAGATACTATAACCTCTGTTAAGTTCAGTGCATAAGGGAACTGCTTTCTTATGGCGTAAATGCACTTCTAATAGGTAGCAGCTATATGGCGGTCATTGTGATGAACCTGGTCAAAGCTCGGAAGGCACGGTTATTCTGTTGGACGGTAGACCATATTCTAAAGGTCTTAGCGAAAAGTCGGATCGTAGCCAT
>NZ_JAUMTJ010000255.1:0-584 GCF_032654765.1 Bradyrhizobium sp. 33ap4
TAGCCATTGTAAAGCTCTCCAAACCGCGTTGCTGTAGTGGTGCTTTCTTTGCAACTGTTTGGATTGTGTCCTTTACTGCACCTTCTGTTGCAGGTCTGGAAAAATGAGCAAGCAGAAAACCTGAGGCCTCTGCAAGGCTTGGCTGTCTCTGTAGCGGGAGACGGCCGAGCGGATTCACCTGGCCACTCAGCAAAATACGGGACATATACATTTCTGGAAATGGGCTCAAATAATATTATACATCTCGAGACAGTGCAGGTATTTACGCATTACGTAGGACCTGAATGATGGTTTCGTCTAACTTGTGAGCATTTGCAGTCCAATGAAGCTGGTGGCAGCTCGCACATGGAGTTAGAGGGACTAAAAAGAGGTCTGTCTTACCTAAGAGATGCGGATATAAATGTCACGACACTGGTAACAGACAGGCACTGCCAGATAAGGAAGTACATTGAGAACAACTATCCAGACATGGCCCACCAGTTTGACTGCTGGCACGTAGCAAAGGGTAAGGCCAAATTCATATCTCTTGCCTGTACAGCAGTTACTTGCATGTCGAGCTGCATGCATCATGCAGCTCCCAGTTG
>NZ_JAUMTJ010000256.1:0-584 GCF_032654765.1 Bradyrhizobium sp. 33ap4
TGCGTATGCCAATCACTGTCTCCCTCATCCTGCTCGACCACAGGTCGACAACAAAATGAAGACAATGGGACACTCTGCGATCTCATCACGGAGTGACGGCAGCGCGTACTTCGTCGCCAGGTCTTCAAGAGGGCGACCAATCGCCTTTGGCGACACCGCGTTCAGTTCCGGCTTTAGGAAGCTAATCAGTCTCTGGAATCCCAATCCTTTCGTTATGGTCATTGGCATGCCATCAAGAGCAACCACTTCAGCGACGTACTTTTAAACTTTCGTTGCAAGGGATCAGACAGAGCAAGCTTGTTTCGAGTGCCGTGGCGCCGTCGAAATACGGCCACGTTCGCGTCCAGGGTCCTGTGCCTTTTTGATTGCGATTCGCGTGGGGACCACGTTTCTTAATATGGAAACGTTTTTGCGATGGAAAAAGGGCGAGATGGGACCGCAAGGGGAGGGGGGCGGAGGCTTTAGTTATTCGTTATCGCGCGGAATAACGATAATTACATAACCAACATTTTTCTTTTCTAAGCCGTGCCTCCTTTCCGCCGGTCAACGGAGCCGGGGCTTTCGTGTTGCCTGTTGCGTGTCAC
>NZ_JAUMTJ010000257.1:0-583 GCF_032654765.1 Bradyrhizobium sp. 33ap4
AGTCGAAGCGTTCCGAGATTGGGTTCGGCGCGCTATGGTTTACATCGGAGCGCTCTCAAGCGGGCAGGAAAGAGAGAGCGAGGTTGGAAGATGACAAAGAGGGGGAAAAGGGACGCGTCGCCATGGTGACGGCAGCCAAATCGCGCGCCAGCTTGCTGCAGCAGTGCTTCCGGAGCACCACGTGATACTTCCCATGATGCATGGCGCGGAGAAATGTGCACAGCGCCACCTACTGGACAGATTTGGGTGGGCACCGAAGCGTTTACATCGGTTCTCCAAGCGAACCGAGCCCGCTCGGTCCACCCCTCCGAAGCGGACCAAGTTGGCGCGCATTTCAGTGCGCACCGAGGCGTTTATATAAGCGAACTGGGTTCGCTAACTCGGTCGCTCTAAGCGGTCTCATGTAAACGGGGCATCTGGCTCCGTACGTTTTATTAGCAACTCAGACTATGAGCGGCGGGCGGAACGGATACTCAGGGCAGATGAAAGGATGGAGAGCGGACAGCTACGACATGGGGGCGAGACTATGTGCGGCCTAGGCCGATTTCATTTGGTAAAAACCGGAACACGGCCGCAGTGAGCG
>NZ_JAUMTJ010000258.1:0-582 GCF_032654765.1 Bradyrhizobium sp. 33ap4
TACTATCTGGAAGACGACATGGACTGCTCTGTCCGAAGCCCGAACAAGAAGGATGTTATCCATGTGCTGAAGGATGGCGAGAGAGTGGCTGTCACCAAAAGGTTTATGACGCGCTCCATTCGCGAGACTTTCAACCTCTTCAGTGGCGCTAACTCAGGCGTAAAAATGGGTATAACGAAATTTTACACACTCCGGCCCAAGTGGGTGCACACAGTCCCACATCAGCAGCAGTGTGCGTGCTCGTACTGTGCGAATTTCGACTTGGTCGTTGCAGCCATCAACAGTGCTTCATCCGCGCAGCTAAACGGATAAGACTTAAAGACGTTGGCTCTGTGTGATGAGGCGGAAGATGCGTTTCTCCCAAGAGTGTACACAGTACGCAGGCGCGAAGAAGGTTTCTCTGGAAAAGCTGAAAATACAGTGCGATGACGACGTGAACCTGGCTCTCTGGGAAAAAGGAGATGTCATAACGAAGACGTTAAAGGCCCCACGATTTCTTGCGGAAGTTAGAAAAAGTACCGCTACCGGTACATCAAGCACGAGCACATACGCAACGTCCAGAGGAACGCTATCTGGAACGGG
>NZ_JAUMTJ010000259.1:0-581 GCF_032654765.1 Bradyrhizobium sp. 33ap4
TGACTTTACATACCGTGAATTAGAAGCGGCTGTGCGTGCCTGCAGGCGCCACACCTCTCTTGGTCCTGATGGGATATCTAACCAAGCCATTGCCAGCCTGGGCCGCTCGGCCATGAACACGCTATTGGATGTCATTAATGGCTCCTGGAGACATGACACTGTTCCGGACTCCTGGAAGGTATCTCAAGTAGTGCCTGTGCTGAAGCCTGGGAAGTCATCAAGAGCCCTCGAGTCTTTTCGGCCGATCAGCTTGACAAGCTGCCTTTGCAAACTCACGGAGAGAATGATTTTAACCAGAGTGAAATGGCATCTCGAGTCGCATCGCCTTCTTCCCCAAGCGATGGCTGGATTCAGATAATCCAGGTGTACCATGGACTGTATCCTAGACTTGGTCTCCAGTGTTGAAGACGAGGGTGCAAAGGGCTGCGTTACAGTAGCGGTTTTCTTGGACATAAAGAGAGCATACGATACTGTAAGTCATACTCATGTGCTACATGCGTTGCACGCGTTAGTGATTGATGGTCGACCTCTCCGGTGGATTTCTTCGTACCTGCACGGTAGAACAATATTTGTGCGCACCA
>NZ_JAUMTJ010000260.1:0-579 GCF_032654765.1 Bradyrhizobium sp. 33ap4
GGTAAAACAGTAAGATAAGCATACGTCCCCATGCTACGCAGAAAGCGAAACAGCCTCACTTTTATGGTTCTGATTACCCGTTCGGCGCTCGCTGCTTTCATGTCGCTGTAGGTAGAGTAGTGGTTTATACCTTTCTTGCGAAAAAGATCGGAAAGAACGCGGTTGTGAAACTCTCTGCCGCGATCCGTCAGTAAATGAACGGGTACGTTTCCGCCGCGAAAAATGCGAACAAAAGCCTTTTTCACATCTTGCGGACGCTTCGTTTTGATAGGTAGGACGTACAGGAACCGCGACAGCGTATCGATCACCACGAGCAGGTACCTGTGACCACGATTGTACCTCTTGTATTTGCTTACATCAGCCAAATCAGCTTGCCAGAGGTCGTTCACCCTTGTCGCGATGAAACTACGTTCTCGAACTTTTTGCGCGCTGGCTTGTGACGCGTCTACACATCGTGTCTTCGAAAAAGTGCCAGCGCTTCCTCTCTGCTCAAGTCATTTTTTTTAAATTCGTCCGATATATAAGAAAAGATACAGCCCGTAAGTCGGAGGCCAAGCGGTCTTAGGAAGACAAAGTCTC
>NZ_JAUMTJ010000261.1:0-577 GCF_032654765.1 Bradyrhizobium sp. 33ap4
CAATTCAAGTCTTTGCAATGCAACACTACCACGCTCTCGCACATCGTAGGAAAAAGGAGACCATCTGTCAGGCACTGATTGGAAAGCTTGGTAAGGGGCCCAGCCAATATGTGCCAAAAACGTAGACCTACGTTCAATTCAGGCAGGCCCGTCCGGTAAGGTCCTTCGATTTTCTTAATTATTTTTTTCTGTGAAAGCCACATCATTGTGATGAATATTGGTACCGGTTTCCGAATTCAGATCGCAGCGGATGCGGAGAAAAAAAAAAAAAGAAACGTGCACGGCGCGCCTAATGAGCGAGCGTTCAGGCGGTAGTTTGAGGCCACCCTACGTACGTTTGACGGGCACGGATTTCTTTCTGCCCTTTCTCTGCGTACTGGGCTGTGATTCTATGGTGTAGCCCGGCACCTGTTGCTTCCCGCTTGTTTTATAAAAAATCGCAAAAACGGCGCGAATTTCGTTTGTGCATCAAATTTACAGCCTTCTTATTGGAGAAATACGCGTCGGAGAAAACTGATTTTAGTACCGAAAGATAGACCATTTAGAGTTCTTTCTAACGGTACTAGATTCGTGTTGA
>NZ_JAUMTJ010000262.1:0-576 GCF_032654765.1 Bradyrhizobium sp. 33ap4
CCAAGCTTTGGGAAATGACTGAGAAATATATCTCAATGCCGCCAGTATGGCGAAGAGTTCCGTTGGCGACGAGTTCAGTTTCTGTAGATGTTGTCTCATGGGCTAGCTTAAATACTTGGTACAATTCCTCACATGGGACATAAAACGCCGCTGCTAACCCTCCGTGTATCCATCAGTATAGATTTGTGTTCGTTGGCTGTGAATCGTACTCAGCTGGTACAGCGCAAGTTGGTGTGCAACAGCAGACGGCGCATTATTCTTCCTGTTAAGACCAGGGATACCTGTATGCACAGTGCGTCGATGAAGGGTCCACATCGGCGGGGCGTATAACATTAAAGAGCAAGGCGATGGAATGCAGTCTCCCAGACGGAGGACAGCACCACCAAACGCGGATGATGGGCAGGACCGTCCAATGTCCTGGAGGTAGTGGAAGGGGTGCCGTTTAAGGTACCTCGTGTAAGCTCGGACACTCTCCGTATCACGCAAAATGTGTGCTGACGATTCCCGTGCCTCGGCCAAAACGGACAACGTCTCTGTTGTTTTTGGGACAGCTAAGCAAACTCGAAGGCTACGGGC
>NZ_JAUMTJ010000263.1:0-575 GCF_032654765.1 Bradyrhizobium sp. 33ap4
CGTCCCGGTGCGGAGCGCAAGCTGACCGGCAAGGAGGAAGCCCTGCTGGTGGCGACCGCATGCGCCAAGCCGCCCGCTGGCCGGAGGCGCTGGACGCTGGCGCTGCTGGCCGACGTGATGGTCAAGCTCACCGATCATGACAGCCTGTCGGGCGAGACCGTGCGCCGCCGGCTGGCCGATAACGACCTCAAGCCGTGGCGCAGGGACATGTGGTGCATTCCCCATGTCGATGGCGAATACGTCGCCCGCATGGAAGATGTGCTCGATCTCTACGCTGAAGCGCCTGATCCCGAGCGGCCGCTGGTCTGCTTCGACGAAACCCCCGTCCAGCTCATCGGCGAAGTGCGCCAGCCGATCCCACCCGAGCCGGGAAAGCGCGAGCGTTACGATTACGAGTACCGCCGCAACGGCACCGTCAATCTCTTTGTCGCCCTCGATCCGCATCGGGCCTGGCGTAACGTCAAAGTCACCGAACGGCGCACCGCCGTGGATTATGCTCACTGCATGCGCGAACTCGTCGATGTCCATTACCCCAAGGCCGCCTGCATCCGTGTCGTGCAGGACAATCTGTCGAT
>NZ_JAUMTJ010000264.1:0-574 GCF_032654765.1 Bradyrhizobium sp. 33ap4
CGTGCCGCCAGAGAACTTGCCGATCCTAAGCTGGCTCGGTATCAAACCGTCAAAATCACTGTGACGAGCCACTAGTGATCCCGGGCGCCATCTTACAAGGGCGATAGGTAACCCCGGCATTGCTGCCTGTGCCATGCGCTTGTTGAAAACCGCCACGAGCTGGCGTGGCAGGTAAGTTTGCGCGTTGATCTACTTACTTGCTGAGGAGTCGAATGCTTTCTGCTGGCGAAGGTCGGGGGCATCGGTCGGCTGATGCTCATCCTAAAGTCGATGCCAGTGCGCATCTTGGCCGCGTGGATGGCACCGCGGTGGCGCCTTTGTCATCGGATGAAATCGAAGAGCCTCTCGTATCCCGCGATTTCGCTGGGGGAAGCAGCGCGAGAGCACTAAGCCGGACTACACTGACGTGATTCTGAGGGAGAGCGATACTCCCCCGATCGTATGGGCCCTGACCTGCCCCTGAATTTTCATCCAGCGGCAGTTAGAGGCTCGGGGGATTGTACGCCTTGCGGCGCGGTGGAAGCAACGGGCGATCGGCGGAGCTGGTCGGGGTTGCGCAGCCGAGCGTCCGTTG
>NZ_JAUMTJ010000265.1:0-573 GCF_032654765.1 Bradyrhizobium sp. 33ap4
ACGGGCTCACGACTCATTTTTCTTTAGTTGGTTGTACATTTCCACGGCTGTAGTCCTAATTAAGACCTTGTGTAGACACTACAAGCCTCTACACAAGGCCTGGTTCAGACGGATGGCTGGGGGGGTGAGGTCACTACACCCACGTCGGCATTCCAGCGACATCAGGGTCAAGGTCAATGTGACTAATTCCACAATCACGTGGAGAGAGAGTGGGAAAACCAAGTTCAAGGACCAAACTGGATCACCCAAAATACTCAAAACGCGATTAACAAAAAGCGATTAACGAAATCCTATTGGTCGCGCCTGGTAAGAGCGGCCCCGGGAGTCCTCATTGACTGAAACTGCAGCGCTGCCAGACGTACGAGAATCCTCGTACACGTACGAAATTCTTTCCATTTTTTTATTGTTTTCTGCGCAAAGGCGACGATGGCCATTCTGCTCTAGGAGGAAGAATGCGTCGTGGGCCGACTACGAGGGGAACTGCGCCCACATTCCTGTGAAAGGGCCCACGAAATACACAAGAAAAATCGTGAGCAGCGCAGCCGGGATTCGAACTCTTTCAGTAGGAAGATA
>NZ_JAUMTJ010000266.1:0-566 GCF_032654765.1 Bradyrhizobium sp. 33ap4
TTCAAAGATGTCCTACGCCGATTCAATCTTCCTATTGACAAGTGTCATGGACAGTGCTACGACGGCGCAGCAAACATGAAAGGGAAGCACAGTGGACTTCAAGCGCTGGTACGACAAGAAGAGCCTCGAGTGCTACACGTGCACTGTGTGGTGCACGTTCTTAACTTAGTGCTTCAGGACATGAGCCAGCGATTGGACATGTGTCGTGATTTCTTGGGCGTCATAACAGACTTGATAAACTTCGTCATGTCCTCTCCAAAGCGCACCCATGTGTTCCAAGAGTGCGAACAAGACGACGAAAACGCAAGCCTCTGAAAATTTTGCCCAACACGCTGGACGCTCAAGGCTTCCTCCCTGCGATCGGTTGTTCAGAATTACCGCCGACTGATGACATTTTTTGATGAGGTTGCATCAGAGGAACGAAACGAGACCGGAGCAAAAGCAAGTGGGTTCGCGAAAGTATTATCAAGATTCGAGACGTTTTTTTATGCCCAGACTCCTGACCCTTGTGTCCTCGCGACTAGAGACCATGAGCTCAGCTCTTCGGAAACCCCGATTGAGATTTG
>NZ_JAUMTJ010000267.1:0-565 GCF_032654765.1 Bradyrhizobium sp. 33ap4
TCGGGAACAGGGATGGCTAGCATCTCCGTATTCTTTTATTCAGTTCAGTTCAAGTCAGAAACAAAGCCTGCTTCCTTTTTATGTCAGTGTTCGTGGGTGAGCGAGTCCCTAGACAGGCTATGCCAGTGCGTCAGAAACGGGAAAAGTCTCACCTTGCGCAATCGCAGAGGGTCCCTCCTTTTTCGCGTGTTAGTGCCTGTCAAGGAGGGTATGCCTTTCGAGAACTCTACGTACGCTTAGGTGTACACCCTAAGACAGAACTTCACCGCATAACACGCGCAGGGCCAACCACTGCACAGAATGATACCGTTATCGCTTCTGATTTGAGGAGAGAGCGGGGCGTACGCCTTTTGTGTGACAATTATCATATATGCAAAGTGTCACAAAAAGGCGTACGCCTCCCATTTTCAACAAATCAGAAGAGAGTACGATATCATTCTGAATGACGGTTGGCTCTGAGCGTGCTATGTGGCGAAGTCCTGTTTTTAGAGTGCATGCTGGTAATCTGCTAGTTCACCGACTTTTCCCAGAGGCGTTTCCTGTACCATGTATTGATGCATTGAGG
>NZ_JAUMTJ010000268.1:0-564 GCF_032654765.1 Bradyrhizobium sp. 33ap4
CTGCTTTCATTCGGTTGACGATCCGACTTTGCTCTCCGACAAGGCTCTCGCGCTCACGGGTGGGGCGCTTGGCATCTTCGTCCTTGATTGTCGGGATCGCGACCATCTTGCAGTGATCACGCTCGCCCCGCAACCAGCCGAGAAAAGAGCGTTTCAGCAGTTCGGTGTCGAGACGATCGGTCTTGGCGCGCCGGTGCTCGCGCGATACCGCTATGCTCGATGCGTGAATGACATGCGCCTCGATGTCGCGCACCCTGAGCCAGCGGGCCAGCCAGAAACCGTCACGGCCGGCCTCGAAAGCGACCGCGATGCGTTCGATGCGGTGTCCTGCCTTCCGCGCCTCTTCTCGCCAGCGATTGAGCAGCTTCAGCAAGGCGTTCTCGTCGACCTCAAGCTTCTTCGACGGCTGGCGCTCGACACCAGGCACAATCCCCGCAACGAGCCAGCTCGACAGGCTCATCTCGATCACAGCGATCAGCGTACCGTCCGGTTTGAGGGGTGTGAGGGATCGGCTCAGGTCATTCAACTTCTGCATGGGGTGCTCCATCGGTTCACATCAGCGCC
>NZ_JAUMTJ010000269.1:0-563 GCF_032654765.1 Bradyrhizobium sp. 33ap4
GACCGGGACTGGCAAAACCTGGTTGGCATGTGCCTTCGGACGCCAGGCGGCCAGGCTCGATCATTCCGTCCTTTATTTGCGTATGCCGCGCTTGTTCGAAGACCTCGCCATGGCCCGTCTCGATGGTCGCTTCCCGCGCCTCATCGATAAGCTTGGACGGGTCCAGTTGCTCATCCTCGACGATTGGGGCACCCACACCCTCAATGACCAGCAGCGCCTTGATCTCCTCGAAATCTTCGAAGAGCGCTACAGGCGCAAATCGACCTTGATTACCGCTCAGCTGCCCGTTGCCCAATGGCACGACATGATCGGCGAGCCAACCATCGCAGATGCTATCCTCGACCGGATCATCCACAACTCCCACCGTATCGCCCTCGAAGGCGACAGCATGCGAAGGAAAAAAGCCGCGCGCCCCTTGACCGACGTCGAAAACAG
The DNA here is from genome assembly GCF_032654765.1 of Bradyrhizobium sp. 33ap4. Classification (NCBI taxonomy): domain Bacteria; kingdom Pseudomonadati; phylum Pseudomonadota; class Alphaproteobacteria; order Hyphomicrobiales; family Nitrobacteraceae; genus Bradyrhizobium; species Bradyrhizobium sp. 33ap4. Next base: position 436 of record NZ_JAUMTJ010000269.1, read on the forward strand.
CGAAACGAATATCAACTGACTTCAACAACCAGGCAACCAAAAGCCAGCGCCGCCACGCTGTCCGCGATTTAGCGAAACTGCTGTCCGTCAGTTAGCGAAACCGCTGTCCCGTTTTTGCGAAATACGCA
>NZ_JAUMTJ010000270.1:0-555 GCF_032654765.1 Bradyrhizobium sp. 33ap4
CTTGGCTCACAGAACGACATGGCTACGATCCGACTTGTGCTACCTTTAGAGGGGAGCGTTATAGGCGATAGTGGAGCCAAGCCTCATTGGCAGCGGAAGGTACCCCATTCTAAAGATGGCACCTTTCCTTTACGAGGAAAATAAGCAAAAGGTAAATCATACCTTTCAAACTGTCCAGTATTTTAAGCTGTCTCAACGGGAGATCACCTCAATTAGCGTCCGTCTGTACGACGATACGGGCAGAAAGCCTCCCTTGCGACCTGGAGGGAGGACAGCGTTAACTTTACACTTTAGAAAGCATGTACGTTAAACAAGTGCCGGCAGTTTATGGTGCGGGGGAGTTTACCCCGTATAAAGGCCCGCTATATCAGAGAGGAAGTGGTTTTTTTGGAAATCTGGCTCGATATGCTACACCACTGTTTAAACGCGCAGCACCGTATTTAAAAAAACTGCCGTAAGCGCGGCAAAAGGTATTGCTCGCAATATTTCCAAAGGCGACAGCATTGGTCGAGCTATTAAGAGAGGCGCGAAAGACACAGGAAAGGAGATCCTGAA
>NZ_JAUMTJ010000271.1:0-555 GCF_032654765.1 Bradyrhizobium sp. 33ap4
GTTGATAATATTGGAGTTGCATATCTTTCTGCCCCCAACGTGACTTCGAAGTTGTCGTCCCAAGACAAAACCTTTCCGAGTTCGGAGACGACATTTTCTGCGTGCTTCGGGCTCACGTCTTTCGATAACTTAGTGTAGCCGAAAGGATTGGTTGGTGCTCGTGGAGACACATCTGGCTCGGGCTTAACTGGTTCGGGACTAAATCCGTGATTCTTGAGCAAGCGGTAGAGAGCTTCTAATATCATTTTCACCTTGATATCTTCTGGTTGCTTGGAATCGAGTGTTCATTCTATAGGATTAACTACCTCGATCTTATTCGCCATTTAAGGGGTTCGCTAAAGCGGACAACAGGAGAGATAAGATCACTGCTAGGCCTGCACCGTTCGCTGACAGGGATAGCGTTTCAACCGTCTAGGACTCCTGTGTGCCTGCCTGTGTACTATATAACGTATGAGGTGCTGGTGATTCTTGAACTTCTCGAACAAGTGGGGCAACAGACGTGTATGACCACAGAAGATATTTAAGCACACCTCGGATGATGCCCTAACTTCCTCA
>NZ_JAUMTJ010000272.1:0-554 GCF_032654765.1 Bradyrhizobium sp. 33ap4
GGCCGACGGGTTTTTCACACAAACTCCGGGACCTTCTCGCACGTAAGTGGGTGAAGTGTGAGCGACAGTTTGGAACCCACATTTTTAAAACCGTGTATGGCAAAATCTATAACTCCCTCTAAGATCGGGGCCGCCAAGCGGCCCCGGACCGAAGTTTGCAAACTACCCTCTAAAGAATTCACTGGAAAGTACATCGTGCTGTCAGCCGAAGGAGTAGACAAGGAAAATAGCGTGCCACTCGGCCGAATGTCACCGTTTTTTATTGAAAAAGCTTTGAAATCCTTGTCAAGGAATATTGTAGACATTAAAAAAATGAGGTCGGGAGATTTACTGCTCAAATGTACGTCTGAAGTAGACTGCACTTCCATCCTGAATGCACGTGAGATGATGGGTACAAAGATCTCAGCTACCCTTCACAAAACACTCAACGTATGCCGCGGCGTGATATCTGTATCGGAATTAATTGACGTACCTGCTGAAGATATTTTACTTAACCACAAGGATCAGGCGGCCATTGATGTGCGCAAAATAACATTTCGTAAGATCAGCAAATA
>NZ_JAUMTJ010000273.1:0-553 GCF_032654765.1 Bradyrhizobium sp. 33ap4
CGGCATTTTTTCTCAAGGGCAGTTTATTTTCACTGGTGTACTCTGGTGTACTCTCTGCGAAGAGTTTTCAGCCTTCGTGCATAGTCCTTGTACATCTTCGCGGTATTCTGGAGCTCCTTCATCAGCAGTCGTCCCACCTTTTAAGCAAGGCTATTCTGTCCACTTTCTCGATTACGGTCATAAATTTCTAGACATGCGGGCAGCTGGACTGCACTTGTTCCTGGAAGCTCCTGTACCAGGATGAAATGAACACAGTGGAGTGATGCTGCTGCATCTAGCGGACTAACACGAAACACAGAGCCTCAAGGGTTGCCAGAAGCCTTAAACTAGAAGGAACTGATAGAAAAGCTCCTTAACCGGTGCCGGGACTCGAACCCGGGTTTATTGGCGACTGGCGATGTATGTTGACCACTACACCACGGCCGCACGGGGATTCTCTGCCAATTGGGTGCGTCATAGGGAGACAGGATGACGCATCCACGCTCCTTTCACTCTTACATCTCTCCCTTTCACTCACTCACTCACACAGCGAGACAAGTCGGATCGTAGCCAT
>NZ_JAUMTJ010000274.1:0-553 GCF_032654765.1 Bradyrhizobium sp. 33ap4
TAAATCCACCAATGTCCTGTGGAAAGTCGCTAAAAAATTCCTAATACCAGTTTATGACAAAAAGTCGCTAAGTACAGCGACAAGTCGCTAAATCTAGGGTCAAATCACCCAAAGTGGCAGCACCGAAAGACGACGCTCTCCCTGGCAGCGTTCCATGTGCGCCGTTCGTATCAGTATATGGTAAAACCAGTTAAACTTACAGTAGGTTGTTCCTAGCTTCCTATGCATGCATGCACACGTGCCATAGTTCGCTTTTTGGTGTTCTCAAGATGAAAGATGCAAAATATAGTCATAAAGCATACAGGTTTGAACCGCGATTCCGCTTCTAGAAGTCACGATTGCCATCGCCACCGGGAAATGGATCGCCCACGGGATCGCCGAAACAGCGGGTTACGTCTACGACCGTGCGTTTTCAACGTGATTTCAACAGTTTTGCGCCTGTTTGTGCTTCGGAAGTAAAGTTGTCTATGTTTGTACGGCGCGCTGCGAACGTTGGTATGACTGTAATTGTCGTGATGAAACGAATTAGGCGTCCAATATCTGATGCTAGCAG
>NZ_JAUMTJ010000275.1:0-552 GCF_032654765.1 Bradyrhizobium sp. 33ap4
TGCTTGCTTGCTTGCTTCCTCGCTTGCTTGCTTGCTGGCTGGCTTGCTTGCTTGCTGGGTTGCTTGCTTGCTTGCTTGCTTGCTTGCTTGCTTGCTTGCTTGCTTGCTTGCTGGCTTGCTTGCTTGCTTTATCAAAAATAAAAGAATGAATCTCTCCTTTATTGTCCTGAGGTTCAGCACACCACATTCTTCTATGCTTTCAGCTTCTGTCTGTCAGTAATGGTCCCCATACCGCACTTCATGACAACGAAAGGAAAGCACAGGAAAAGGAGAGAGAGGGAAATGGAAAATATGAGACATTCAGAACTGGCCACGCTGGCATGAATAATTCTCCAGCTTGAGCAGGAGGGGGCAGAAAAGAAAATAAAAATGGAGGATGGCATGCATGGGACCTGCATTTGCACACACCTAGCACACCAGTGTCAAGCGCATCACTTTCCCGAATGTCCTTGACAAACTTCACCACAGCCACTAGAGTAGGCAACAAATATCTTGCACACTTTTTCTTGTTTTATCTGGCTGCGCTTTGCTTTCCTTACGACATAGCGTAGC
>NZ_JAUMTJ010000276.1:0-548 GCF_032654765.1 Bradyrhizobium sp. 33ap4
TAGTATGAACGAGTGACCTCTGTCGTGGCTTAAACCGCCCACAAGTCAGCGTCTCTGGGAGTGTTCAGAAAACTTGGGAAGGCAAAAAAAGAAAAAAAGTGGTCCGGACGTTTTTCCGGGCCCCCCGCCAATGATGAGCCGAGTCGTAGGTTTGTAGCCTCCCCCGGGGGAGGCTCATCTCGCTCGTATACCTGATATGGCGGCTTGCTCGACTTACAAATATATTTTACGTGCAGCCATGACGCCCTGCAGGCATTTTCGCTTTACCCTTTTTAAATATGATTAACAACGCTTTTATGAACAACTTTTTACCCAGATAATTTTATGAATGTAGTATTGTTTTAATCTGTAAAGACCTCAACAAGAAATCGTCCATAAAGGCGAGGCGCCCAATAACCCTTTTAAATATAGACTATAAACTTGTCACAAAGACAATAGCTAACCGTATTTATGACAGCCAGCCCAACATCGTGAGCGGCACCCACGCAGCAAACTTTCTTCTAAGGTCCGCGCAGCTAAATATATTCGCAATAACTGATATCATCCAC
>NZ_JAUMTJ010000277.1:0-546 GCF_032654765.1 Bradyrhizobium sp. 33ap4
TTGTGCAGCACTTCGCAACGTAGACGCCTGGGCAGGTCCCTCAATCTGGAACCAATCGCAGTGCCTTGACGCCTGCATGTGTCGTCTATCCCCCTGTTTAGACCGTCCAGCTTCGTGGCACACGATTCTAACGTCCTCTGAATCGTCTGGTCCATCGTCGGATCGTCAGCAGTCCTTCCTCTCCTGCAACATATGTCATATTCCATTTAACAAGTGTCTTTCAGTTGCTTACCTTGTCATTGTATTCGTAACATCAGATGTGTAAAACTTATGTACATACTTCTGTGCTTGTGCACCACTTTTCTTTCGTTTTTGACCCTGCGTTGCTGTCACCTGGGCTTGAGCGTACTGCTCTTCAGTGCAGCGTTCATCAACGCTGACCATCTCACTGGAAGCGAAATTTATAATTCTGTAATTATGGAAACTTTTCATTTCTTTTTTATTTGCTGTTACAACTTACGATTCACAATCATCATCAACATCACAATTTTGGTTGCACCTGCAATACACAGAAATCATGGGATTGTGCAATGAAACTATGCCATT
>NZ_JAUMTJ010000278.1:0-546 GCF_032654765.1 Bradyrhizobium sp. 33ap4
GAAACTCTATTCTTCTTTGAGCCGGTGGAAGCACATCTTGCCCAAATGATGTAGACATACTATAAGTAAGGGAAACAGGATTTTGGACATCAACAGGACATGTGAACCGGCACCATAAACCAATAAACAGGTCAGAAGCTGAAAGCAAAACTCACTAGCAGGCAGCAGTCGACGTTCCAGGCTGGTTTTGTGGAACCTCGTCGTCAGAGCTAAAATCTGACGACGTGGCATCATTATTAGACTCACTGCTGCTGGAAACGTCAGAAAAATCTGCTCCAGAAGCATCGGAATCGCGCGAAACTGGATTTTTCCAAGCGCGCACTGTCCCCAAAGTCGACGCCATGTTAGTAAACAACTTCAGCGCAACCTTGAATTCGCAAGCGCTTCAAAAATAGCCGCCAAGCGAAAAAAAAAAAATCTAAACTACGCAGAAAAGAAAAATATAGTTTCTCAGCAATCTCCTAGATCGCGAAACAACTCTAGGAGCGCGGCGGGAGCTCCGAGATAGCCCACCGCATCCTTCGATCATCGGTGATCGATGCCTAG
>NZ_JAUMTJ010000279.1:0-545 GCF_032654765.1 Bradyrhizobium sp. 33ap4
TCTTCCTAAGACCGCTTGGCCTCCGACTTCTCCTTTTCCCTTGTTTTTGTCAGCCACCCCTTGCAATGTGCTTTCTCATTCCATACCCCTAGAGAGTCCCTAAATCGCACTGGTTTCATGTATGACACAAGCACAGGTAATGCAGTCAACAATATTTATTTTTCTACATACAATAACTCTTCGTCACGCAAGTGACAGCCAAGCCATGGACGCAGGCGCGGGTCTTTGAAGTGTCTTAATCGATTCGACCAGATTCCCCTGCAGAACTTGCATATGTGGAGACTTTCACCCAGCGTAGCATAGACCCAGGCGGGCGGAGGCAATGTAGTCTGCACAAGGTAGTCGCCATGGCTTAATACACCATCAGAGACATTGGGGTAGGTTCGTCGTGCAGTGGGCCACTCTGCCTGCGTATCCTCGTCCATGTTACAACAGCTCTGTCTTGCGAAAGAAAGTTTCACAGAGTGTGTCTCTCTCGCATTTCCACATTAGCTCCTTCTGCAATGTGGGAGGGGGCAAGAACCAGTAAGATAGCCAAATGGTTG
>NZ_JAUMTJ010000280.1:0-541 GCF_032654765.1 Bradyrhizobium sp. 33ap4
GACGTCAATATCTCCGCAAGGTGCGCAACGATCTGGGCTCACGCGTGTGGTTAGCTGGAGCGGAGTCAAGTCTACTAGCCAGGATAGACCCCACTTTATCGTTCCGCGTAACCTCTCGGGTGCCCAGAGCAGTTGAGTCGCTCATCCATCGTCTCCGACTGAACGTGCCATTTGGTCGCGCTTTTCTGCATAAGATTGGTAAGGCAAGTTCGTCACATTGCTCTACATGAGGAATAATTGAAGAGACGGAGCGTATCCTCCTCCCCTGCACGCGCTACGAATCCAGTCGACAAGACCTTCGTCTCGCCCTGGACCGGCTAGGCAGTCGACCTAGGCTTCGGGAAGCTGCTGGGGTTCTCGCCAGTTGATCTGCGGCGGCCTGTGCTGGACGCTTTCGCTAAGTTTCTTTTGGTCATTTCAGCTCACGCGACAGTTTGACGTTTTTAGTGGCTTAACCTTTTGCCCTACATACCTGAGTGCTGTGGAGCAGCCGATTCCTGGGTTAGAGGAGCCAACAGCTCTGTATTTTTCTTCCTACACC
>NZ_JAUMTJ010000281.1:0-540 GCF_032654765.1 Bradyrhizobium sp. 33ap4
TGCAGCTTCATGCCGCGGATGCGGCCGTTCCACGTCGCCCAACTGCAGACCTTGCCGAGCGGGATCGGACTGGCGTCGATCAGACGCACCATCTCCATGCCTTCACTCCGCAGCTGGCGACGCGCCATCGCCGACAGCGCCGCAAAGGTTTGCGCGAAAATGCCGATCGGACGGCGGGCATTGGCATCGGACAACGTCGAGCGCGACAGCTTGCCGGTTCCCAAGTGATAGTGATGCTGCGAATTGGCGTTGAAGCCAGTCACCACCCCGCGCAGACTGCTGTTGCCGCTAAGCTGGGCATAGATCAGCGCCACCAGATGATCCCAGCTCCTGAACGACTTGTCGTAGGCATCCCCGTCCAGACGATCCACAACCGTCTGAAACTGCCGTCGATTGATCGGTTCAAGCAGCCTTCCAAAAATGCTACCGCGATATCGCATGCTCGGCCCTCTGTGTCTCGACAACCAGAAAAGACCGATTTGCCTCGGTCCTGCCGAGCATGCACCGCGACACAGTGAATCATTCCCCGGACACCCCTGC
>NZ_JAUMTJ010000282.1:0-537 GCF_032654765.1 Bradyrhizobium sp. 33ap4
CGACTTGGACGTTATACCGCCTCCGCGGGGGTGTGTGTCGAGATTTCGCCGCCCGTTAGAGAACCACCATGTGGGCGAAATTAGAGTCAGTGGAAGCCTCAGAGTATTGACACTTCCCTCGAGCGGACCCAAAATAGCCGTGCATTGCGTGTGTGTGTGTGTGACGTTAATGCCGGAGCGGTTAGCCTGCGGCCAGCAGGTGCTGCTGGTTGCTCCCGGGCTCTGCCGAAAGGCAGAGCCTAATAGGCAGAGCCAGGCCGACCTCAGTTAAGCTTCATTGGCACGGCCTTTGTGTATGTCTGTAAATGCATGTATGTGTATGTGTGTAGTGTTATGTTTCATATCAGTACTGCACCAAAAAGCTGTCCTGTTTGTTAATTTCGAGCTGACAAGAATGGTCCATGGTCCATGAATGGTCCAAGACATAAGTACTGTGTGTGTGTCCTTGTGCATGTGTTGCTCAACGCAATTTGATAAACAACGAGATTTTGTTTTCGTGATTACCATTGGGGTTGGCCAATTCGGTATGTGCCGTAC
>NZ_JAUMTJ010000283.1:0-536 GCF_032654765.1 Bradyrhizobium sp. 33ap4
ATTTTCCATGGGTTGAACACCGTCCTGCTCGTTTTGTAATCCTAAGCGAAAATACGCTTTCGGTTACTTGAAGGCATAACGAAATGTTGACCTTCATGCGATGTCCGCTCATCCAAAGACCTTACTCGCATTCCGCTGCCGGTGTTCACATCTCCTGTCGCATTCAAAACCTTTGCCTGGTACCTCCTTGTTGCCAGTGTTTTTTGAGGGCACAGCGAATGAGAAGCTGCATGAGGACTGCCACAGTTTGCACACTTGGGTTGTCTTCTAGCAGTGCATTCAGACAGCTTGTGAGGACCCGCACATATTTTGCAACGCGTGGGTCCTCGGCAGTTTCGCGCTAGGTGGCCGAACCTCTGGCAGTTAAAACATTGTATGGGGCCTTCGACATATTCATATACTTTGTGCCTCGTAAAGCCCAGGTGCACTAATTCTGGCAGTTTCATGTTGGGCTTGAAGGTTAGTATCACCGATTTAAGCGGAACGTAGCAGTCGGAACCATCTTCGTTAAATACATGGCGTAGCTGTCGTCGAGC
>NZ_JAUMTJ010000284.1:0-536 GCF_032654765.1 Bradyrhizobium sp. 33ap4
GTTATCGGTGTGACGCTAATAGCAAGACTGGCAAAAGTGGTACCTGTCAGGATATACAGTGGAGAGCAACCATCAAGAGGCTCATGCTAGCCTTAGTGGACCTGCTGTGAAATAGTATGTGTCAAATTCCTCTGACAGCAGAGGAGAGGGAGATCAGCCTATTACTTTACCAGCATGAAGGGTTAATAATAATTATTATAATAAAGGGTTCACAGAATTGCAAGTCCAACTAAAAGCACACCCCTCCAAACAGGTTTCCCCACCAGCAGACAGACCTGCTAAGACACTGGCTTGACAGCATAGGGGATAGCGGATTTACCCCTGGCCGGTGGCAGAGGATATGCTCTGATCACTTCGAGCCGTCCTGCTTCTACGTGTCACACAGTAAGAGAACACTCAAGCCAGATGCTGTCCCCACACTCTTTGAATGGCAGCAGGTACAGTGGTTCTTGCAATGCATAACAAACATGATCTTTAGCTTTAGTGAACTTACAGGTACCAGAACATGAACATGAGGCCAGATCTGTGCCCCGAGT
>NZ_JAUMTJ010000285.1:0-534 GCF_032654765.1 Bradyrhizobium sp. 33ap4
ATGAATACATAAAGGAAAAAAATATGGAGATGTAGGCCTCATCGAAATGAGATCCGGCTACTCCACACTGCTGAAATAAATTAAAGTATCTGAAGCGTAAAAGGTTGAATAAGAAAACAAAGAAAGAGGACCGTCCCCGTGAGAGTACTCACCGGCCGCCCCAATATCCCTCGTAAACTGCACAAGGGCGGCATCCCTCCGCTGACAAGGAGGCCAGGGGCCTAGCACTTTCCCAATGTCAAACGGCCGATTGTCTAACTTTGCTAGTGCTTCCTGTAGGCTGCGACGACTATTCACACAGCGTGCACACACTATAAGAATGTGCTGCGCGTCGTCCGGAACATCACATACAGGACAGTTCAGGGAATCCTGGGTGTTCATCGGTCTACATCAAACGCTGCAGCCCTTGCTGAATCCAAGGAACCGCCCTTGCAAGCGTTACGCACACAGGAGTCATTGCGGCATTTTGCGCGCCTTTCTACTAGACACCACCGTCATCCTCTCGTGCGAGCAATCACAAGGCGGACGTTCTCT
>NZ_JAUMTJ010000286.1:0-535 GCF_032654765.1 Bradyrhizobium sp. 33ap4
CATTGTACTTGAGGTGCACGCTGTCACTTCAAGCTAATACTGATCGCGGCAGAAAGATTAGATAACGCACACACATAATCTGTACACTTGAAGGCAATACAGTCGACTGCGCTACAACCCGTAAAGGGAAGAACACAGTTTATGAACCAGATGGTTCATGTTAGCGTTCACCTTTGTTCGTGGAACCTTTAAAAACGAAGTAGTGTGACTAGTAGGGCGAAGGCGTTAGCCAACACACAGTGGAAAGTTCAAGATGTCGAATTCGTATGGAAATAACTGCCGAAATGTAGACCTTAACGTTATTTCTTTAGCTGATTATACAGGGCGGCCCAAATTTATATATACGACTGTAACAAGGTGGTATTATTATACATTGTTATGTAATTAGCAAATTTTATTTCGTCAAACTATACAGTGTTAGAGAGCACAACAAGTGAGTCAGAGTCGGTTTTCCATTGCATGGTCTACCATGCAGCCGTCAAGGTCATTGCACGCCTCCAGACGCAACCTCACGTTTCCACAAGCCCTTCGGCAC
>NZ_JAUMTJ010000287.1:0-534 GCF_032654765.1 Bradyrhizobium sp. 33ap4
CCGTCCGATTAAACAGATGCCGTACCGAGTGTCCCAAAAAGAACGGGACACCATCCAACGTCAAGTGCAGGATATGCTTGACGGTGATGTAATCCAACCGTCCTGCAGCCCATGGTCGTCGCCTGTAGTCTTGGTTAAGAAAAAGGACGGTACCTTACGGTTCTGCGTAGACTATCGGAAACTGAACAGCGTCACAAAGAAAGGTGTTTGTCCTCTGCCACGAATAGACGACACTCTCGATAGACTACGTCGCTCCAGGTACTTGTCATCCATGGATTTGAAGAGTGGACATTGGCAAATCGAGGTCGACGAACGGGACCGCGAAAAAACGGCCTTTATTACTCCCTACGGACTGTACGAATTTAAAGTCATGCCTTCCGGACTGTGTACGCCACCAGCGACTTTCCAGCGTGTGATAGACACTGTTCTCGCAGGTCCCAAGTGGCAAACTTGCCTCGTTTACCTCGACGACGTCGTGGTCTTCGCTCCAGATTTTGATGAACACCTGAGAAGGCTAGGAGTTGCTCTCGAGAC
>NZ_JAUMTJ010000288.1:0-533 GCF_032654765.1 Bradyrhizobium sp. 33ap4
GTTCTCTGTTCCGTGGCGTTGTTGGATTGGTCCTCTCGCCCGCGCTCTCACGTTGATTTTCATTCCGTTCTTAACTGTCGGCCGCGGTGGTGGTGTTGGTAAGTTGTCTCAACCAGTATTTTTATTTGTTTGCTTCTAGTCGTGTATATGCGTCAGTTAGTGTCCTGCGTAAGCGTTTGCATGTTAGCCAAAGTTTCTTTGTGCCGTTTATGCTAACACGTAACAGCTATTTTCGAACGTTCGCCATGATCCGGTTGACGGTTGTTTCGTTTCAATCTTCGTTCCGTGCTATTCATCAGACAGGTGCGCCCTGGGACGCATTATGTACTCACTGTGGAGTACTTAACGAGCGTTCCGCCGTACTTCCCGGTAAAGTGCTTCGTACGCCGTCTGCTCATTCAAGGGTTACGTTAAGCTCGCTTTTGTTAGGCCTGTTCCACACGGTGCATGTTTCTATCCGCAACAGTTTTACGAAGCCAATGTTATGCGCAATGCTGCGTATTTCGCACGGTGCAATCAACGGTATAGGCGTG
>NZ_JAUMTJ010000289.1:0-531 GCF_032654765.1 Bradyrhizobium sp. 33ap4
CCAGCTGTGAGATCTGTCAACACCATCAGCCAGCAAATCAAAGAGGGCCCCTCCTCGACAGAGACCTACCAACACGTTCATGGGAGAAACATCACCACTCTTTCTGAGATCAAATGGACAGGCAGAGAGGACAATACAAACCATCGTGGCGACAATGACGAAAGCACCCTCTGAAGAGAAAGATTTGTCAGTAGTGTCGATGAACTACAGAGCGACTCCGATGAATGGTGCAGTGTTGCTAGCGCCACCTATGTTGGAGAGCCGGGAGGAAGGCAGGCCTGAACGAGAGAGAGGCTGTTGCGGGCATGTCGCTGGGGGCATACCAGATGGGCCAAAGCCGCCATCTTCCCATGCATTCTGGCGCACTCGCCTCGTCAAATGCTGGAGGCAGCCATGTTCTGACCCAAAGTCAGTGGTACAAAAATCTTGTCACCCAAATCTGGACGGAAGCATGCTTTTTCTCCGCACAATGTGCTCTGAATCGGCTCCCAAGTCTGCTACCGCCTGAAATAGCCATGCCAATCCAAAATG
>NZ_JAUMTJ010000290.1:0-530 GCF_032654765.1 Bradyrhizobium sp. 33ap4
AGCACGCATAACAGAATATTCTCCGAAGACCAGCGTAACGCAAGAAGAATTTGACTGCCTTCTGAAGGACTTCATCGTGATGGGTCTCCATCCCCTTCAACTTGTAGAGCAGCCGCATTTTGTGCAATTCGTTCGGGGTGAGTACTGATGCAAGTAGCGCCATTGAATCGTATAATTTGCGACATGTGCTTCATTTTCTTCCAACGATATGTCCTTCTGTGGAGGTAATGTCACGAAGGACGTTGGGCCGCCGAATTGAGGAGGCTTATACTGCTCACCTCGCTGAAGTGAAGGAGAGTCTTCACAGAGCACCTTCAGTCTGTCTGACTGCAGATGTGTGGTCAACGACGACAAAAAGCTACATGGGAATGACAGCTCACTGGGTAGCACTTGATTCATGGTGCCCTATAACTGGCCCATTCCGCTCCAAATAATATTTCAGTTTCCTCTTAAGATTTCTACTTTTGGATGTCTTCCGCAGATCGATCCAGTGCCACTCAAAAGGGGGTCGTACGCGCTGGCGTGCAGAC
>NZ_JAUMTJ010000291.1:0-529 GCF_032654765.1 Bradyrhizobium sp. 33ap4
AATGCGATGTGGCAGATACTTCGCATTAACTTCCTCAAAGTTTGCGAGTTGTGTGACTAGCCATGTAGTTGCTTATGGTATCCATCAGCATAGATTAACAAATAGCTGTGATTATAGAAGCAGTGAAAACAAGTTCCCAGCTCAAGGATATCCAGAATGCCGCTGTGGAAAGTGTCATCAAAAGCTGGCTACGCCACTGTCCTGAAATGGCAAACCCAAGGAGGAACACAGTGGTGTCCGTCCATATGGTAAGTTATTTTCATATGGTATAGGTGTGTTTCCTTGTTTTGTACCAGTTTGTTTTTATTTGTTTATGCATCTACTTTTTGAACTGTGTTTATCTTATAAGCTGAAATGCTATATACTTTTAATCAGACAAAAGTGTCGAACTCGTTCACTTGCAAAACATGTTTGGATATATTTGTGCACGAGTTTATTATGGAATTGTATGAATGTTTGTTGAAGCTAAAATTGTGCAAAGCCCTTGTAAAGCAGCACATTGCTGCTTTTGGTTGCCCATGGCTTTGCG
>NZ_JAUMTJ010000292.1:0-523 GCF_032654765.1 Bradyrhizobium sp. 33ap4
CACATGCATGATTGATATCGGTGAAGTTTGGATTTGTCCACAAAAGTGCCATATCATGGGTACTCCATGTGTGGCCATGGAGGGTGCCCGTCTCATCTTGTGCAGCACGCAGTGGGCGTTATGTACTGCGGTCTTCTACGGCAACTTTGATGCTGGCTTTCTTTCTTGTTTGTGTTCGTTACAGCGCTTGACGGTCTCCAAGGCAGCAACGACAGTTTCTTCGGTGAGCTGCTTCCCGTCCTAACAACCGTAAAAGCAAAGCTGGAAGCCTTGATTAGCAGCATCACAGTCGGAGCTTGCAGGCCAATCGCCCTAGCACTGCTAACAGGGCTTCAAGAACGCTTCCAGAAGATCCTTCAGCTAAAGGGTGACACAACGGTGCTGGCGGCTGCGTTTCATCCATTTTTGAAGCTGAGATGGATCCCCAAAGGGATTGCCTTGGAGAAAAAAAAAAAGAAAAAAGATCACAGACCTGTTGCTGCGAGCTGCAGAGCACGAGCAGCAGGCAATGCTCATGGACAGG
>NZ_JAUMTJ010000293.1:0-520 GCF_032654765.1 Bradyrhizobium sp. 33ap4
GGCCATTGTGTGCTGAAAGCGTTCGGTGAGGCCGTTAGTCTGAGGGTGTTTGGGTGACGCGGACCGGTGTATAGTGGAGCATGCGGCGAAAACATCCTGAAGCACGCTGGCAAGAAAAGGTCTGCCACGGTCGCTCACTAGGAATCGGGGTGCGCCATGGCGTAACTGAATGTTGTGTATGAAGACGTCTGCTATTTCTTTCGGATGTTCCGGTGTCAAGAGCAGCAGCCTCTACGTATCGAGTCACGTGGTCTATAAGCGAACACTACGTATCCTTTCCCCTCTGATGTATCGGGTAACGGTCCGAATAGATCAATGCCCCGGACCTGCACCACGTGTTACGGAGAAATCTGGCAACCGCAGGGAGCGGAATGCACGGCAGCCGGATCAAAAGTTATCTTAATAATAATCTGTCGCGAGAGCGAGCTTCACCCGCTCCCGGATGCTGCTGCCGATGATGGTGGGGACGTTGATGGTTCTGTCTCACAATATATACAAGTTTAAAACAAACAGGTGGGAC
>NZ_JAUMTJ010000294.1:0-518 GCF_032654765.1 Bradyrhizobium sp. 33ap4
GGGCTCTAAGAGGAGAAGCGCAAGAAGGTTCACCTTGAAAATGGCCAGGCAGCATCATGTGCACTTCGCACACGCAGAACAACACCGATTAATTAATTCCCCCCACTAGTGTACAGCTTTGAACAGTAGCTTTTCGAAGGGCACGTGCGTATAGTTCCTGTTGGTACGTGATGTCTTGCCTGTCAGCACTTTGAAAAGGAATAACCGTGAACAGAGATTGTCGCGAAACCTGGTATGCTAGCCGTGCTCTGAGAGGAGAAGCGTAAGAACGTTCACTTTGAAAATGGCCAGGCATCATCATGTGCACTTCGCACACGCAGTAGAACACATATTAATTAATCCCCCCCCACTAGTGTACAGCTTTGAACAGTAGCTTTTCGAAGGGCACGTGCGTATAGTTCCTGTTGATACGTGATGTCTCGCCTGTCAGCACTTTGAAAAGGAATAACCGTGAACAGAGATTGTCGCGAAACCTGGTAGTCTAGCCGTGCTCTAAGAGGAGAAGCGCAAGAAGGTTC
>NZ_JAUMTJ010000295.1:0-517 GCF_032654765.1 Bradyrhizobium sp. 33ap4
GGCCCACCTGGTTAAATCCCCCGCGCTCTGCCCAAGGGCCGCCTGATCCATAAGCGCTGACCGAGACGTAGATCAGGCCCGGCCTCAGCTCACTCAGCTCTTCCGGCGAGAAGCCACGTCGATCCAGACTCCCCGGCCGCCATGACTGCACAAAGACATCGGCCGAGCGCATCAATTCCTTAGCGCGCTCAACATCCGCTAGCACTTCCAAATCGAGATCGGCCGAGCGTTTGCCAACACCCGTGTCCAAGGCGGTATCCCAGCCGTCGTGGTGGCCCGGGCCCGTGATACGCAGCACGTCAGCGCCTTGCTCGGCCAGCATCCGCGACGTCACGGGCCCTGCGAGCACATGCGCAAAGTCCAGGACACGCAGACCGGTCAGCGGACGATCGCCACTAGGCAGTGGAATGGGGGCGCTCTCCCCGATCTTTTCGATCTCCACGGGGGGCCGTCTGGCAAGCCATTGACCCTGCGGATGTGCAAGCCATTCGTCTCGCGTACGACACATCACGCCGAC
>NZ_JAUMTJ010000296.1:0-514 GCF_032654765.1 Bradyrhizobium sp. 33ap4
TCCGATAATCTTGACCCACCCTGTACATAAGTGCGCCTTCGTCGACGAGAATTTTAACGCGCACGCGCGCACACTCAACGCAATCACGCTAACGCCGCCTAGCAGACGAGGCGATCAGGTTCGTGAACTACGAGAGAAATAGGAAAGACATCGCTTACTTTTACACTTTCCTTGTCTCATTCCTTCCAGCTGCAGTTCATACCTCTTTAACATGAATTCCTTAGTTACTTCCGGGGTAATTGGAAGACGCGGAAATATAATGTGTAACAAGCGTACTACAATACAACACCGATCATCATTATTTATTATCGTACTACAGTAATTCACAAACTTACATCTGTAGCTTTCCGCCGAAGAACACACCGTCGTATTGCGTTTGAGTCCGCAAGCGTCGTCTGCATTTGAAATCTCCACCGATGGACGCGCCGCGAAGCGCCCACAGCGGGAAACGTGAAGCGCACATCGCGAAGTCTGCACCGAAGCAGACATCGTGATGTGCTCCTTCGTTGACGCC
>NZ_JAUMTJ010000297.1:0-511 GCF_032654765.1 Bradyrhizobium sp. 33ap4
TCGTTATGTTACGTCAGGTGAGAACCTCTGTAAGGGTGGGTGAGAGACCATGAATTGAGCACTTGAATGCCAATTCCTTCGCAGGTAAGGTACACAGCATACATGTATCCGTGCCGGAACGCGGACATGTCATTCTCAAGGGCACAGTCAGCCCTTCCCAGCGGTCATCAGACGCCTACGTGTGCTGGGTACTCGTGCAATCTTCTGGGGAAATAGAGGACGCCTGCTGTATCTGCATGGCAGGGTATATGTGGACATCACTTATTCTTTGATATGCAGACTTCATTGACAGTATGTGCTGGACTTTCTTTAGGTGCAACTATTCCTACTGCACACCTCTTCACTGCAGTCTTCCTAAAGTATGACCGCCAGAGGCATCAAGTCCTCGTTGGTCATCCTTTACTATGGTGGGCCATGTTTATTGCAAAACCATGACTGTATTCAGCTACAACAAGCAAAGCATTTCAGTGCAACGTACAGAAAGCGTAACAAAGCTGATGTCCTGTGGACT
>NZ_JAUMTJ010000298.1:0-509 GCF_032654765.1 Bradyrhizobium sp. 33ap4
GGCCGTGCGCAGGCGGATGGCAAGCGTGCACCGCGTCGGCGCAAGGGCTTTGCGCCCCATCTGGAACGGATCGAAACCGTCATTGAGCCGCAAGAGCTGGCGGAGCATGCCGGCAAGCAGAAGGTGCTGATCGGCGAGGACGTGTCGGAGCGCCTGGATGTGGTGCCGGCGAAGTTCCGGGTGATCGTCACGCGCCGTCCCAAGTATGCCTTCAAGAACGCGGACGGTGTGATCCAGGCGCCGGCCCCGGCCCACATCATCGAAGGAGGCATTCCGACTGAAGCGCTTCTGGCCCACATCGCCGTCGCCAAATATGCCGATGGTCTACCGCTCTACCGGCAGGAGGCCATCTACGCCCGCGATCATGTCGAGCTCGACCGCCAGCTGATGGCGCAATGGATGGGCAAGCTCGGCTTCGAGCTCGAGATCATTGCCGACTACATCTTCAGCGAGGTCAAGAAGGCCGAACGGGTCTTTGCCGACGAAACCACTTTGCCGACGCTCGCTCC
>NZ_JAUMTJ010000299.1:0-509 GCF_032654765.1 Bradyrhizobium sp. 33ap4
TGCTTTGACATGACTTCTTGCCAGAGCTGGAGTCGCTACACATGCAGAAGGAAGTCTGAATTTTCATACACGATGGAGCGCCACCGCACTGGGCTTCAGGGGTTCGCCAGTGGCTGGACGAAACCTTTCCGGGGCGTTGGATGGGGAGAGGTTAACCCAACATGAAGTGGACGGCTCGCTCTCCCGACCTGACGCCGTGCGACTTCTTTCTCTGGGGATATGTTAAACAACATGTGTACCGAGGAGCTATTGGCAGGATCGACGAACTCAAGAGAAGGATCGAGCTAGCCTCCCGGTCTATTGACGACGGCTTGCGGGAACGAGTCCTGGCGGGGTACCAGCGCCGGCTTGCCAGATGCATCCAGATTCACGGAGCCCACGTCGAGGTCAATGCGCAGTCATAAATGCGTATCGGTCCCAAAAGGCCCTTTTCAGGGCCAACCAACCGTTGCCACAAGGGGATGGCCGCCCTCAACAAAAATAAGTAAAGATTATTTCTGCTGTTTCCC
>NZ_JAUMTJ010000300.1:0-509 GCF_032654765.1 Bradyrhizobium sp. 33ap4
TATATATGGACAACCCTATAGAAGTGTGCTGGGAGGGAAAGCATGTTAAGGTTGGGAGAGGACTCAGACAGGGCTGCCCACTGTCTCCAATATTGTTCATGATCTACCTTAGTGGTATAGAGCGAGAGCTTGAAGAGAGCGGACTGGGTTTTGACCTCAGCTGCAGGGTGGACGGACACCGACGAATGCAGAAGATTCCTGCATTGATATATGCGGACGACATAGTAATAATGGTAGACACAAGGGAGGAGCTACGGGACATGATGGAAATATGTGGGAAAGGAGGAGAAGCCTCGGGGTTAAAGTTTAGTCGCGAAAAATCTGGAGTTATGACGTACAATGCGAGGCTAGAGATGCCTCTCTATATACAGGGTGCTGATATCGGGGGTGTCGAGAAATATAAGTAATTGGGGGTGTGGCTTACGAATGGCCCAAATTATCTAAAGGAGCAAGAAGGAAAGATAATGGAAAAGTAAGGAGGAACTCCGCAGTAATGAGAAACGATGCCC
>NZ_JAUMTJ010000301.1:0-508 GCF_032654765.1 Bradyrhizobium sp. 33ap4
GTCGAATACGTCTAGGCACCTGGGGGACCTCATATAAGTTGGCGTATGGTTGTTTAAAGAGAGGGTCTCCTACAGCACCTAATTTCGAATCCTGGCTCACATTATTCCCTAGGGCTCAAAGTACAAGACGGTGAAATTTCTTCGCGGAACTCTTCGTGGATCCTCCAAAAATGGCGTTTGCAAGTCAGCTGTTTGAAATTCCTGCTTGCGTGCGACGTCACTAGGAAGTAGACGTCCCTGGATGGACCCCTTTTCTTTTCTCCTTCCGGACGGAGCTTTGTAAGAGGACGCCCGGCGACGTGACGCGTTTGACGGCGCTGGCCTACCGTCCGCTCACTGGACTCTGCGAGTATGACGTCACAGGGAGGTGGACAGCTCTCTTTCTCCATCTTTTGGAGCAGAAGGGGCCATCTTTCCGCCCAGATTATGGGAGAACTACGGTACGCATTGACATGCGACTTTCAGGAAACTCTTTCTTTGGTGACGAAGTTTCCGAAGCCGCACAAAA
>NZ_JAUMTJ010000302.1:0-504 GCF_032654765.1 Bradyrhizobium sp. 33ap4
AAAGGTAGTCATCAGACAACTTGCTGCGGTGTCATGCACCCCACACAAGGCTTTTATGTGCGCTGACTGTCACAGCAGACACTGTGACAAACAGAACAGTACTACAGCTCTGTGTTTGCCTTTGCCTTTCGTGAATATTGTGTGTATTTGCCTGAGAAAACTCAAAACACTCATTAATGTCCACAGGCTTTTCTCTGATATATTTTCTTACTTTGATAGAAATGTGTCAACAAAAATCAAATGCAACACAACGAGCATCTTATTTACACTACACAGTCTCTACTGAGCAAGGAATAGAAGTGGCATCAGTGTTTCCAATAAGTTCCTCAACATTCATAGCTTGATTCATAAAGACAAAGACGATTTATCTTTTAACACGCGCCCCTCGTGTTATGGCATGCCTTTGTGATATTGGACAACTAAACATGCTTTCTTCCCGCATGTGTTATCGTCAGCCACTCAAAGCAGCCGCCCTGCACGTTATGATGCATGAAGGTGCACGTT
>NZ_JAUMTJ010000303.1:0-503 GCF_032654765.1 Bradyrhizobium sp. 33ap4
AATCATCTGCACGCGCCACTGAAGGACGCTCGAGATAATTCCACAAGCGCCGACACGAGGAACTTTCGACTCACACCTTCGAGGAGTTTCTTTGTTGTGTATAAATGCTTCGTTTGTGCCCGAGTTGGGCATTTTTTGTGCCAGAGTGCTTACGCTTGCTTTAGCCAAGTAGGCTAATAAAGCTTGTTTCAGTGCTACGAATACTGTCTCGACGATTCATCCGGGACAATATTTAAGCAGCGGTATACAGGTCTCAGCTTTTCAGAAGCCCGCCATGGTCCGACGCGTGAGCATCCAAGACCGGTGGAAGATAACCGGCCTGTCGCAGTCCGGTATTCGCCAAAAAGACATCGCTGCGCAGATTGGGTGTTCGATCCCAACCGTTATCCGGATTGTCCGGGCTTACCGCGAGGAAGGCGAGGACATTGCAATCCTTGCATCGTCTTCCCGGGATCCGTTCAAGACGGCAACTGACCTGAAAAGGGAACTAGGACTCGCTGCAT
>NZ_JAUMTJ010000304.1:0-501 GCF_032654765.1 Bradyrhizobium sp. 33ap4
ACTTGACCGGGTCTTGCTCTTGCCCTTGGCCTTGCCTCCTTTTCCGCGACCGGACATGACTGGTGATACGGCTGCTTCGCACGACGCGTAGACGGCTTGTGCCTCGGTCGCTGGCAACTTCCAGCATTCTGCCGACCGTAAGGAGGCAGCCAATCGGAGCCTCGGAGACGCGCTGTCGCTCAGATTCCGCTCCGGCAAAAGAAGACAAGCAAAACGCGGCAGCGAATGGGCGCGCGAGGAGCGTACGTTTCGGAACCGGCCGTTGAGCGGCCCGCGATTAGGCCTTTCGCGGCACGTTCATTCCTCTCGCTGCGGAGCGGTCGATAAGTCGCATACGTACGATGCCTCCTCAGCCGTCCGGCAAGGCCGTAAAAAAAGCGGGCAAAGCCCAGAAGAACGTCCGTGCGACGGACAAGAAGAAGAAGAAGAGGAGGAGGAAGGAGAGTTTCAGCATCTACATCTACAAGGTGCTCAAGCAAGTTCACCCGGATACCGGCGTGT